>JAAENK010000244.1 GCA_024224415.1 Gammaproteobacteria bacterium
CTGGTAGTTAATATTGTTGAGTTGCCAAGCGGTAGCCTAATCAGCGAGTTCAGGTTTTAGAAAATTAGTTTTTCTGGTGCGGACGTCCGCTTAGTGACGATTCTCAGCTTCTGGGGTAGCTAATGCGAGGATCTGCTAACGGGAATACAGTTACAGCGATTATAACTACAGGCTGCAGTTAACCGCAGCCTGTCGCCATTAGCAAAACTTAGTGACATGGTACAAGATGGGCGGTAGCGATCTGATAATAATTTATATGGAAACGTGAAATGGCTAATCTAATGCTGGGTGATATTCGGGTTGATCGAATTGTTGAAATGGTTCTCCCGTTCGAAACCCTTTGCAGTTTTTTCCCTGATTCCAGCCAGAAGCAAATTGACCTATGCAAACCGTGGCTAGAACCCTGGGCACTATGCCCAGAAACCGGTAAATTTATACTTGTAGTTCAATCCTACCTGGTACGGTCTCAACACCATACGATACTGATTGATACCTGTGTCGGCTGTGACAAAACAATTCCCTATTACATGGATTGGAACAGGAGAACGGACAGAAGCTGGCTTAGTAAATTGGCCGCGTGTCAGGTATCACCTGCTGATGTGGATTATGTATTTTGTACCCACTTGCATTGTGATCATGCAGGATGGAATACCCAGCTCCTGGATGGGCGTTGGGTGCCAACTTTTCCTAATGCCAGGTACATTATGAGCCGTGAAGACTTTGAGCATGCTGAGGCGCTTGATGAACCAGGCTATAACGAGAACGTGTTACCCGTAGTAGAAGCCGGGCAGGCTGTTTTGGTCGAATCCAGTTATGCAATGGATGACAATTTCTGGTTTGAACCTACTCCAGGTCATACCTCAGGACATGTAGCTGTGGGCATGGCATCTAAAGGTAATGAAGCAGTTATGAGTGGTGACCTTATCCATTGTCCGATTCAATGTGCTTATCCCGAATGGAACGCAGCATCTGATGCTGATCCTGCTCTGGCTGCGAGAACCCGGTGAAATTTCCTCGCGGATAACTGCGATAGAAATAGACTGGTTATGACCGCCCATTTTCCAGAGCCATCCATTGGCCGAATAATGAGGGCAGATGATGCCTTCCGATTTGTTACAGAAGATTAATAATTCTGATACCCCGACCTGCGTCTTTTGCAGGGTTTCCTTATCTCATCAATAGATGAGTTTACACCGATACTTTCACTTCCCGTTGCGTACCAACTTCGAAGATTTTTTTATAGCGTTCCTTTTCATCCACTGATCCAACTGCTTTGAGAGGATTGTCCGATAACTTTACGGTATCTCGCCCGTTTGCCGAAACGGCTTTACACACCAATGAAAATGGTGCTAGTGCATCATCTTCGACAAGACCTCGAAAGTCGTTGGTCAGCAACGTTCCCCAGCCGAATCCGACCTTGGCTTCACCGCTGAAACGATCGTGTAATCGCTCGATTTCATCAACGTCGAGACCATCCGAGAAAATGATCAGCTTCTCTCGAGGGTCCTGTCCGCGCTCATGCCACCAGTTGATCGCGGCCTCAGCAGCTTCGTCCGGTAATCCTGAGTCAACACGGATACCCGTCCAGCTATCCAGCCATGCTGGCGCACGTTTAAGGAAACCGGTAGTGCCGTAGGTATCCGGCAGAATGATCAGCAGGTTCCCATCGTGATCCTTCTGCCAATCCTCTAGTACTCTATAGGGTGCAGCGGCCAACTCGGTATCATTTTCCGCCAGGGCCGCATAAACCATTGGTAATTCATGTGCATTGGTACCAATCGCCTCCACCTCCTGGCGCAGTGCGATCAAGCAGTTGGAGGTACCAGTAAAACGCTCCCCCAGCCCCTCCTTCATTGCCTGTACGCACCAGTCCTGCCACAGAAAGCTGTGCCGACGGCGTGTACCGAAATCGGCAAGCGACAGTTTATCAAGGTTTTGCAGGCGGCCGATTTTTTCCCAGACCCGTGTCATCGCGCGAGCATATAGAATCTGCAATTCAAATTTGCCAAGTTGTTTCAGCATGACTCGACTATACATTTCCATCAGCACCGCAAGCGCCGGAACTTCCCACATCATCACCTCAGGCCAGGCACCCTCAAAGGTTAGCTCATATTGACCATTCCGTTTTTCCAGATGATACGGTGGCAACTGGAGGTTTTCGAACCATTCCATAAATTCGGGACGAAACATCGCACGTTTACCATAAAAAGTATTGCCGCGCATCCAGGTGCTCTCACCACGCGATAACCGAAGCGTACGAATATGATCCAGTTGCTCTCGCAACTCACCTTCATCGATCAACTCGGCCAGGCGTATAGAATCGGTCCGGTTGATCAGACTGAAGGTAATCCTTGCATCCAGATGATGGCGAAATACAGACTGTGCCATCAACAGCTTGTAAAAATCGGTATCGATCAGGGAACGTACTACCGGATCGATTTTCCAGGTATGGTCGTATACACGTTTTGCAATATCGATCATTTGTTCAATAACTTGGCTACTTATTTATGTTTCGCACTATAGCGGGGGTGTGATAGAAATGGAACTATCGAAGAGCTAGTAGACGAGAGCACGATCAGCCTGCTGACTCCGTTTCTTTATTATTCAACGGTCGCTTCTGGCAGATTTTACAGCTATTTACCGTGACCTGGAATAGAGTCTGCAGTGTGCCGGTTAGAGCCTCCCAGGAAGGTATTATCCGGGCTATTACAAATGGCCACTGCAGCTGAAAGCGGTCAATCAAAGTATTTGATGGGTGGTGATGCTACCCTTATCACCACCTTCCCGAAAAAAGCCCCCTTAATTGGCCAAAACCCCGCGACACTTAAGGTGTTACTTTAAGTTTAAAGCCTAAGCCCTCGTTTTAATTAAGGATGTTCATCAGTGCCTTCTTTAGTACACCTAAGTTATTGACGCTATTGAGAAAAAAGCCTCTTTATTAATACTCAAATTCACTTGACTTGTGGGGTGAGTTAGCCATATTGTGTCGCTGAGTGGGATAAAGTGTCACATCGTGGCATATCTATGGGTTAGGTCGTGTACAAATTTAGAGGTGTTTCCAATTTATCACTGGATGCCAAAGGCAGAATTGTACTGCCGGCACGCTACCGTGAGCGCCTGGTCGAAATCTGTGACAGTCAGTTGGTAATCACCATCGATACCGACCAACCCTGCCTGCTATTATACCCAATAAATGAGTGGGAACTTATCGAAGAAAAAATCGAAGCCTTACCCAGCTTCAACCCCACTACCCGCCGTATTCAACGCCTGTTGATCGGTCATGCAACCGATGTCGAAGTCGATGCCAATGGCCGTATGTTGTTATCTAATCCGCTCAGAGAATATGCCAAGCTTGGCAAAAAGGTTGTTTTGATAGGCCAGGGTAAAAAGTTCGAATTGTGGGATGAGTCGATGTGGTCGCAAAGACTCGACGAATGGCTCAATGACAGTTCCAATGCCGAAATGCCCGAGGCGCTAGCGGAGCTGACCTTATGAGTCATGCCGATTTCACTCACGCGCCAGTTTTACATGCCGAGGTTATCGATGCACTGGCTATCCGCCCGGATGGCTACTACGTTGATGGCACCTACGGTCGAGGCGGCCATGCACAGTCGATACTGGAGCGGCTCAATGGCAATGGTCGGTTAATCGTGATGGACAAGGATCCCGAGGCGATTAAATCCGCGCAGCAGGCAATAGGGCGTGATCATCGTGTCACCATCCTGCACGACGATTTCGTTAATATGAGTAATCAGATCGGAGACTTGCAACTGACCGAAGAAATCGATGGTGTGTTGCTGGATCTTGGGGTGTCTTCGCCGCAACTAGATGATGCTGCGCGTGGCTTTAGTTTTCAGCATAATGGACCGCTCGACATGCGCATGAATCTGTATCAGGGTGAGTCGGCGGCAGATTGGTTAAACAGTGCAGATGAAAAAGAAATTGCAAGGGTATTATGGGAATTGGGCGAGGAGCGTTTTTCGCGCCGCATTGCTCGAAAAATTGTCGAAGTACGCGAACAGAAACATATCGAAGATACCGCCACACTAGCTACCCTGATAGCTGGCTGTGTTCCCAAACGAGGTTTGAAAAAACACCCGGCAACCCGCAGTTTTCAGGCGGTTCGTATGCATATTAATCGGGAGTTGGAGCATATATCCCTGGCGTTGGATTCAATATTCAATGTTTTAAAAATTGGTGGGCGTTTGCTGGTAATCAGCTTTCACTCGCTGGAAGACCGCCTGGTTAAACGTTTTTTTAGATCGGAAAGCAGCAAGCCTAAGATTCCCAAAGGATTGCCGCTGCGCGAGAGTGAATTGCTATCGAATGTTCGTCTGAAACTGATCGGTAAAGCAGTTAAAGCTAGCGCCGCAGAGCTGGCAGTTAACCCTCGTGCTCGAAGTGCCATATTACGTGTAGCAGAGAGAACGGTCTGATGACGCAGAAATCCTGGCTTGCACTGCTGTTAGCGATGGTTCTCAGCAGTGCGCTGACGGTGATATACGTCAAGCACGAGAGTCGGGTTCTGTTCGCCGAGTTACGCCAGGTACAGAAAAATCAGGACCAGGAAGTGATTCAGTGGAGTCGCTTGCAACTACAGAATAGTACGCTGGCGACACATAGTAATGTCGAATCGCAGGCACGCAAGACTTTGAAAATGCACCTGCCTGAATCCGTAGAACTTGTGCAATTACCATGACTAAAGCGGACAACCAGGCGGTATTTTTTACAGCAAGGCACTATCTGGTGCTGACTATGTTGCTGGTATTGCTGGTCGGGTTAGTCGGCCGCGCGTTTTACCTGCAAATTGTTGAAAAAGAATTTCTCACAAGTCAGGGTGTGCAACGTCAAATCAGAACTATCGAAACACCAGCCTATCGTGGCGCTATCCTCGATAGATTTGGTGCGCCATTGGCGATTAGCACACCGGTTGACTCGGTGTGGGTGAATCCGAGTGAGATACTGGAAAATTTATCTGCCTTAAAAACTGTGACTGCAAAACTCAAGCTCGATTACCGCAGCACTGTTACCACGCTCAAGCAAAAAGCTAATAAAGAATTTGTTTATCTAAAGCGCCAACTCAAACCTGAAGTCGCCCAGGCGATAGCCAATGGTGTTGATGGGGTTTACCTGCAGCGTGAATACCATCGTTACTACCCTGCGGGTGAAGTAGTGTCGCATCTGGTCGGTTTTACCGATATCGATGATCGGGGACAGGAGGGCCTGGAACTGGTTTATGAAAACTGGTTGAAGGCGCAACCAGGGCAGCGCCGGGTGATTCGCAACCGTAAGGGTGAGGTCATCGAGGAACTTGCTCAGGTCAAACGAGCGCGCTCTGGTAACGATGTGATTACCAGTATCGATATGCGCTTACAATATATCGCCTACCGCAGTCTGGCTAAAGCTATTCAATATCACGGTGCAAAATCGGGGAGTGTGGTGTTGCTTGATGTGCAAAATGGCGAGGTGCTGGCGATGGTCAATCAGCCTTCATACAACCCCAATCAACGACGCAAAATGACTGCTTCACAGCAGCGTAATCGCGCACTCACCGATGTATTTGAGCCGGGTTCGGCGATCAAACCATTTACCCTGGCAGCGGCCATCGATCATGGTAAGTATCATCGGCGCAGCAAGATTGACACCTCTCCTGGCTGGTTTATGGTGAAGGGACATGCGGTCAAGGATATTCGTGATTACGGTAAACTAGATCTTGCCGGGATTTTACGTAAATCCAGTAACGTGGGAGCCTCCCGCATTGCTCTGTCGTTAAAGGGCGAAGAGTTATGGCAGTCGTTTGTCGACTATGGTTTTGGTGGGCCTACTGGCGTTTCTTTCCCGGCCGAGTCCTCCGGCTACTTCCGTCACCACAGTCAGTGGCAACCTCTCGATCATGCCACTATGGGTTTTGGTTACGGCCTGTCAGTTTCGATTACCCAACTTGCCCGGGCCTACGGCATGCTTGCCAACCAGGGGCGCGATCTGGAAGTCAGTTTGTTGAAAAAACAGGATGACGAAATACCAGAAAATGCCATCGCTCGGCATGTAATGAAGTCATCCACCGCCAGTCTGATTGTGGAAATGATGGAGGAAGTGGTTGGCCCCAGGGGTACCGCCGCCGAAGCTGCGGTTACCGGCTACCGTATTGCCGGCAAGACCGGTACTGCGAAAAAGAGTATCGCAGGTGGCTACCAGGAAGATGATTATCTCGCCGTATTTGCCGGCATTGCACCTGCCAGCGATCCGCGCCTGGTGATGGCGGTGATGATCGATGAGCCAAGCCAAAATGGCTATTATGGTGGTAAGGTGGCGGCACCGGTTTTCCGCGAAGTCATGACTAACGCTCTGCGCATCCTCGATATTGCGCCCGATGATCCATCAACCTTGCAAGCGCATCTGGCGCACAAAGAGCAGGGCGCATGATGGTACAGAAGCCACAACTCACCGGTAAGCAACTGGCTACATTACTGCAGGGTATTCCAGTTGACGGGACTATACCTTCGGTTGAAATTCTCGATGTTACCAGTAATAGCCAGGCGGCGGTTAAAGGTTCGTTGTTTATTGCGTTAAAGGGCATGCAGACCCATGGTATCGATTTTGCTATCGATGCTGCAAAAGCGGGCGCGGCAGTGATTATCTACGATTCGCTCGATGAATATTGTCAGCAGCGGATCCCGCTTTTACAAAAGCAGGTAAAAACCCGTTGGTTGGGTGTGGCGCATCTGAACCTGGTTAATGGTGAAATCGTCAGCCGATTCTATGACGAGCCTGGACGAGATATGACCATAATCGGGGTAACCGGCACAGATGGTAAATCGAGTGTCACGCATTTAATTACCCAGGCGCTTAGCCGACTCGGCGAACAGGTTGGTAGCATAGGTACACTTGGTTACGGTATGGCAAACCATCTCGAACCTATCACGCATACCACGCCCGATGCGGTTACCCTGCAATCCTATTTATACGAATTGCGTCAAAAGCACTGTCGGTATGTAATCATGGAAGTTTCCTCCCACGCGCTGGAACAGTATCGCGTCAATGGTTGCCAATTTGATATTGCGGTGTTGACCAACCTGGGGCGCGATCATCTCGACTATCACGGCGATATGGCGCAGTACGCAGCGGCGAAGGAAAAACTGTTTACCGAGTTCGATTTAAAAAAACGCGTCATCAATGCCGACGATGAGTTTGGGCAAAACCTCAGCGCCAGTTTCGAGCACAAAACAGTGGTGCGTTATTCCTCCGTCTGTGAGACCGAGGCTGAAGTGCATTTGATTCGTAGTCAAATCACCGCTCAGGGCCAGGACATTACCGTCGATACTCCGCTCGGTGAAGTTTGCGCCAGAACAGCATTAATGGGTGATTTTAATGTTGAAAATACCCTGGCCTGCATTGCTAGTCTTATCTCGCTCGGTTTCGATATCGAGCAACTTAATTTGGCGGTTTCTGATTTGCAACCCATTCCGGGGCGCATGGAAAAATTTGTTGGCAGTGAAAAACAGCCCATCGCGGTGGTTGACTTCGCCCACACCGAGCAGGCCTTGCGAGCTTGTCTCGCTGCAAGCAGGGCGCATGCACGAGGGCAACTCTGGTGCATATTTGGTTGTGGTGGAGATCGTGATAAGGGTAAACGTCAGGGCATGGGGCGTGCGGCAGAGCAACTCGCTGACCGGGTCATTGTAACCGACGATAACCCGCGCACTGAATCTCCAGAAGCAATTGTTGCTGATATATTACTCGGCATGAATGATCCCGAGCAGGTCAGTGTCGTGCACAATCGACAGGCAGCGATTGAATTCGCACTATCGCAGGCAGTCAGCGATGATCTTGTAGTGATAGCGGGCAAGGGGCACGAGCAGGAGCAGATTATCGGTAGCGAACGTTACCCATTTTGTGATCGTCATGTGGTGCAACGTGTTATGCAGGCCGACAAATGATTTCGATGAGCCTGCAACAACTAGCCCAACAACTGAATCTGACGCAGCCACGACAGTCTGATCTAGTTTTTTCCGGTGTGACTATCGATAGCCGCAAAAATAGTGAAGGTCAGCTATTTATCGCCATTCGAGGGGAACGCTTCGATGGCCACGATTATATAGAAGCTGCACATCGGGCGGGTGCGGTAGCAGCTCTGGTAGAAACCAGAATCAATTGCGATTTGCCGCAACTGGTAGTCGACGATTGCAAGCAGGCGATGATTCGCCTCGCCAACCTGTGGCGTCAGTCGTGTAAAGCCACGGTGATCGCGCTGACAGGAAGTAACGGTAAAACTACCGTAAAAGAAATGCTGTTTTATATTCTGGCGAAGCAGGCACCGACGCATGCTACCCAGGGTAACTTCAATAATGATATTGGCGTGCCGTTGACACTATTTGAATTGTCACCCAATGATGACTATGCCGTGATCGAAATGGGTGCGAATCATCGAGGTGAAATCGCGAATCTGGCTACAATCGCTGACCCCGATATTGTTTATGTGAATAATGTTGCCGCTGCACATCTAGCAGGATTCGGTGACGTGCAGGGTGTAATCGATGCCAAGGGTGAGCTTTACGCTTACTGCGGGCCACAGCATAAGGCCTTATTTAACGAAGACGAAGTAGCCAGCCAGCAATGGCGAGCTACTTGTCTTGCCACGGAGCAACTAAGCTGCGCATTGAGTGCCGATGCCGATGTGAAGGCGGGCTGGCGGCCAATCGATAGTGGTCTGGAGTTGACGGTGAATTACCTGGGTCAGCAGGCCTCAGTCTCGATCTGTGTATTTGGTGAACACAACGCACGTAATGCACTGGCGGCGATTTCTATTGCGATCATCTCAGGTGTCGAGTTTTCCACGGCGGTTACAAATCTGGCGGGATTCAGTGGCGTAAAAGGACGTTTGCAAATGCTTGGTGGGCCTTCGAATAGTCGTCTCATCAATGATAGCTATAACGCCAACCCGGATTCACTCGAAGCGGGTATCAAGGTGTTATGTTCGTTGCCGGGTGAGGCATGGTTAGCGCTCGGTGATATGGGTGAACTCGGTGACGAATCCGAAGCCTTGCACATTCGCGCCGCAAATCTGGCACTCGATCAGGGCGTCGACAAAATGTTTGGCTTCGGCTCCCAGAGTTGTCGGGCGAGTCGGGAGTTCGGCGAAGCAGGTTACTGTTTCGAACACATCGAAGACATGGCCAGAGTGATTCTGGCGCAAATACATGAGGGTGTTAACCTTTTAATCAAAGGCTCACGTAGTGCCGGTATGGAAAAACTGGTGAAGATTTTAATCAGTCATAATAATCCAGGGGATGCTAATCATGCTGTATAGCCTTGCCGAATACCTGACTCAGTTTCATAGCGGTTTCAACGTTTTCCAGTACCTCACGATGCGCGGTATTCTGGGTGTATTGACCGCGTTGGTTATTGCACTCATCGTCGGGCCAAAAATGATTCAGTACCTAAACAGTTATAACATCGGTCAAACTGTGCGGGACGATGGCCCCGAAAGCCATTTCTCCAAGGCCGGTACGCCGACCATGGGTGGTGCGCTAATTCTGGTTGCGATTGTAGTTAGCACCATATTGTGGAGTGATTTATCTTCGCGTTTTGTCTGGGTGGTGTTGTTCGTTACGATTGGTTTTGGGGCCATTGGCTGGGTGGATGATTACCGCAAAATTGTCTACGGTAATTCCAAAGGACTTTCGGCCAAATCGAAGTATTTCTGGCAATCGATATTCGGCTTAGGTACAGCGCTGGTACTGTTTTATACCGCAAAATTTCCGATTGAAACCCAGCTCATCGTGCCGTTTATCAAGAACATAATAATTGACCTGGGCTGGCTGTACGTGGTGCTGACTTATTTCGTCATTGTCGGCAGCAGCAATGCGGTTAATCTCACCGATGGCCTGGATGGCCTGGCGATATTGCCAACGGTTTTGGTAGGTGGTGCACTTGGTGTTTTTGCATACCTGACTGGTAATATTAATTTTTCAGCCTACCTGGGTATTCCTTATGTACCCGGTGTCGGAGAAATGGTTGTATTCTGTGGCGCAATCGTCGGATCGGGACTGGGGTTTCTCTGGTTCAACACTTATCCAGCGCAGGTATTCATGGGTGATGTCGGGGCATTGGCGCTTGGTGCAGCGCTGGGTGTCATCGCAGTCATCGTGCGACAGGAGCTGGTACTCTTTATCATGGGCGGCATCTTCGTCATGGAAACCGTATCAGTAGTTCTGCAGGTGGCATCCTTCAAGTTAACCGGGCGGCGTATCTTTCGTATGGCACCCTTGCATCACCACTATGAGCTCAAGGGCTGGCCCGAGCCACGTATTATCGTGCGTTTCTGGATAATCACCGTCGTGCTGGTATTAATTGGCCTGGCGAGCCTGAAGATTCGGTAATGCTGAGAATGAACGCACAGGCGCAACAGCACGAGGATGTTAACTACCTGGTGGTAGGTCTCGGTTTGACTGGCTATTCGGTAGCCGGTTATTTACTGTCGCATGGCTATCGGTGCCGTGTACAGGATAGTCGGGACATCCCGCCTTATTACCAACAATTGAAAACCCGCTTTAACGATGTACAAATTACCAGTCAAGCACTCGATGCGGCACTCATTGACTGGGCTGATGCCCTGATCGTCAGTCCGGGTTTGTCGATTCATTTGCCGCAAATACAGCAAGCCGCCGATATGGGTAAACGCATTATCGGTGATATTGAATTGTTTGCCCAGGCGGTAGAAAAACCGGTAATTGCAATAACTGGATCGAATGGCAAGAGCACGGTCACCACGCTACTCGGTGAAATGATCCGCGCCGATGGCAAGTCAGTTGGCGTCGGTGGCAATATCGGCGTTCCGGCGCTGGATTTGCTCGATGAAGACTTTGAGTGTTATGTGCTGGAGTTGTCGAGTTATCAACTGGAGACCACTAGTTCGTTATCCCCGGTGGCGGCGGCGGTGTTAAATCTCTCTGAAGATCATCTCGACCGTTATGCCGATTATGCCGAAAATGTGCAGGCCAAGTTGCACATTTATGATGGTGCGAAAACCTGTGTGAGTAACTTTGACGACGAAGCCACTCGACATAATTCTACCGATATACAATTCAGTCCCAGCGATGCTGATGCTGATTTCAATTTGATGGAAGACGATGGTCTCTGCCTGGCCAAATCCGGCATACCCTGGTTGGCTGTCTCTGAACTGAAGGTATCGGGTCAGCATAACTGGGCTAACTGTTTAGCAGCTATGGCGTTGGCGGATACGATTGATATTTCCAGGCAAGCGATTATTTCGGCACTGAAAAACTTTAGTGGCATTCCTCATCGTAGCCAGTGGGTAGCAGATATCGATGGCGTTGAATGGGTTAATGATTCCAAGGCTACCAACGTCGGTGCTGCTGTGGCTTCTATTGAAGGTCGCAGTCGTCCGGTAATTCTGATTGCTGGCGGACAGGCAAAAGATGCTGATATGACGGTAATGCGGACGGTATTACAGCAGCATGTTAAACAGGTGCTGTTAATGGGTGAAGACGCCGAGCGCATAGAGCAGGCCTGGCGGGATGTCGTGGCAATCGAGCGAGTCGATGATATGCAGCAGGCAGTAACACGCGCAAGCCAGATTGCGCAAGGCGGCGATTGCGTGTTGCTTGCGCCAGCCTGCGCGAGTTTCGATATGTATGAAAAATTCGAAGCACGCGGGGACGACTTCGCTGATTGTGTGAGGAGTTTGAGTCATGGCTAGTCTGGATAACGGCCAGGCTATTCGCACCAAAGGGCAGCCCAGTCGTGTTACGGTTGAACTCGCACCCGAGGTCGATCGCGTAATTCTACTGCTGTACCTCATTCTGATATGCCTTGGTATTGTAATGGTTGCCTCGGCCTCGATTGGTATCGCTGACCAGCAAACGCAGGACCCCTTCTTTTATGCCAAGCGCCAGTTTCTGCGTGCCCTGTTGAGCCTCATGCTGATCTGGGTTGCCTACCGTATTCCCCTGGTATTCTGGAAGAAAAATGGCATGTTACTCATGCTTAGTTCAATTGTGCTGCTCGGTGTAGTTTTGATTCCTGGCGTTGGACATACCGTCAATGGTAGTACGCGGTGGTTAAATTTCGGCCTCTTTACATTTCAGATATCTGAAATCGCCAAACTGTTTCTGGTGATTTATCTCAGTGGATATTTGATTCGCCGTTCTGGTGAAGTGCAGTCCGATACCATGGGTTTTGTAAAACCCATGGTGATACTAGCATTCGCCAGTGGTTTGCTGATCATGGAACCCGATTTTGGTGCGGCTGCGATTCTGTTGCTGACCGGTCTGGGTCTGATGTTTCTTGGTGGCGTGAAATTCGGTCAGTTTATGGTCTTTGTGTTTGGTACGCTGAGCATTATGGTGCTACTGGCCATGTCATCAGAGTATCGCATGGCGCGCATAACCTCGTTCCTCGATCCCTGGGCTGACCCGTTTAATAGCGGCTTTCAGCTCACACAGTCTTTGATTGCAATCGGCAACGGTGGCTGGCTCGGTACTGGACTCGGAGGTAGCGTTCAAAAACTATTTTACCTGCCGGAAGCACATACAGACTTCTTGTTTGCCATTTTTGCCGAAGAGTTTGGTCTGGTCGGTACAGTTTTGTTAATCGGTTTGTATGCCATATTTGCGCTGCGTTGTTTTTCAATTGGCAAGATGGCCTTAATCGCTCAACAAGCCTTCGGTGCTTACCTGGCATATGGCGTCGGGTTGTTGATTACGCTACAGGCAGTGATCAATATCGGGGTTAATATGGGTGCGTTGCCCACAAAGGGTTTGACCCTGCCTTTTATCAGTTATGGCGGCAATAGTATTCTCAGTATGTCTTTTGCTGTCGGCCTGGTATTGCGAGTTTATCGTGAGTATCAACTGGGTGACGGAGAATCGGCATCAAATGCCAAGCGACGCGGTCGATCGTACAAGGTGAAAGCATGACGACCTCGGCACAAAAACCGATTGTGGTTATGGCAGGTGGCACCGGTGGTCATGTATTCCCTGCATTGGCGGTGGCTGAGTGTCTGCGCACCAAGGGTGAATCTATTGTCTGGCTGGGAACGCATGCAGGTATAGAATCAAGGGTTGTGCCGGCGGCCAACATTGCTATCGAATGGTTAAGCGTTCAGGGTTTGCGTGGCAAAGGTGCGAAGACCTTGCTGCTCGCACCGTTTCGGTTGATATACGCCTGTTGGCAAGCCTATTTAACTCTGTTACGTCTACGTCCCAAGGCGGTGCTAGGCATGGGCGGTTTTGTCGCTGGCCCCGGTGGTTTGATGGCCTGGTTGCTGCGCATTCCGCTGATCCTGCACGAACAAAATTCGGTAATTGGTCTAACCAATAAATTACTGAGCAGGTTGGCGCAGAAAAGTTATTTTGCTTTTCCCTCTGCGGCTAAAGCAGTTGCCGACAGTGAATGCATCGGTAATCCTGTACGTGACAATTTTTTTGAACGCGAAGCACCCGAAACACGCCTGACGAAAAGGCTGGGTGACAATATGAATCTGTTGGTAATTGGCGGTAGTCTTGGTGCGGTGAGTTTAAATAAATATTTACCAGGTGCGGTGGCCTTAATCGAAACAACCGGGCGACCCAATATTAAACACCAATGCGGCAATAGACATTTGCAGACTTGCCGGGACAATTATCGTGATGCCGGAGTAGCGGCTGAGGTAGTTGACTTTATTGAAGATATGCCATCGGTTTACGCCTGGGCAGATTTGGTGGTTTGTCGTGCCGGTGCGTTGACCATCTCCGAGCTAACAGCGGTGGGCGTAGCCTCCATATTAGTTCCTTACCCATACGCCGTGGATAACCACCAGTATTACAATGCCTGTTTTCTTGAACAAAACAACGCCGCCCAAATTCTGGTGGAAGACCAGCTCAATGCCGAAAACCTTTCGGCATTGATTCGACGTTATCAATCCGAGCGACAGGCATTGATTACATTGTCGAAAAATGCACATGCGTTGGCCAGGGCCGATGCTACCGAGCAACTGGCGCAGGGTATACTGGCGAGGGCTAAGGCATGACGGTTAGCTCGAAGCATTTTATGCGGCGCATAAAAAATATTCACTTTATCGGTATCGGTGGAGTCGGTATGAGTGGTATTGCTGAAGTGTTCCATAACCTTGGTTATGTTATCAGTGGTTCGGATATCGCCGAGGGTGCTATGGTGCGTCACCTACGCGGCCTGGGTATGACGATTCATCTGGGACATAACGAAAGTAATATTGATAATGTGCATGTTGTAGTTGTTTCCACCGCTATCGACGAAGATAACCCTGAGATTCTGGCAGCCAGGGCGCAACGTATTCCAATCGTACGTCGCGCTGAAATGCTCGCTGAGCTAATGCGTTTCCGCCGCGGCATCGCCATCGCCGGTACCCACGGTAAAACCACCACGACCAGTCTGGTTGCCAGCGTATTAGGCCACGGTAATATCGACCCGACCTATGTTATCGGTGGAAAATTAAACAGCGATGCCAGTCACTCGCGTCTGGGATTGAGCGATTATCTGGTGGCCGAAGCCGATGAAAGCGATGCGTCGTTTTTATATCTGCAACCGATGATGGCGATAGTCACCAATATTGATCAGGACCATCTATCCACTTACGAAGGTGATTTCGAGCGGCTGAAACAAACCTTTGTAGAATTTTTACATCACCTGCCGTTTTACGGGCTCGCGGTTTTGTGTATCGACGACCCGGTAGTACGTGAAATCATGGATGAGGTTGCCCGCCCAATACTGACTTACGGTGAATCCGAAGATGCCGATGTGCGGATTACTGCTATTGAAGCCAGGGGCGCAAAAACATCGTTTAGCCTGATATTGCCAAATGAAAGCGAAGCACTCGATATCGAGCTCAATCTCACCGGCAAACACAATGTACTTAACGCCACCGCGGCGATTGGTATTGCCTGGGAACTTGAGGTGAGCCGTGATGATGTCAAAACCGCTCTGGCTAAATTCTCCGGCATCGGTCGGCGTTTTCAAATTACCGAAAATGTGCAGGTGGCGAAAGGGCATGTTATGCATATCGATGATTATGGACATCACCCTAATGAGATTAAGGCAACGGTGGAAGGTACACGCCAGGCCTGGCCCGGCAAGCGCCTGGTAGTGGTGTTCCAGCCGCATCGGTATACACGTACACGCGATTTGTTTGAGGATTTTTCGCAAGTGTTGTCCGAAGTCGATCAACTGGTATTACTGGATGTTTATCCGGCTGGTGAAAAGCATATTAAAGATGCCGATGGTCGCGCGCTGGCGCGTTCGATTCGAGTTCGCGGAAAAATTGACCCAGTGTTTGTGGAAGACCTCAGCGCGCTGGCTGAGACTGTTGAGACAGTACTGGAAGATGGTGATATTTTTCTCACCCTGGGTGCAGGCAGTATTGGCGCATGGTCGGCGGAATTTCTTGCAAGCCACATGGAGCAAAAGACATGAACGTGGCGGAGCAGGAAAAACTGCGCGGTGAACTGTTGTGTAATGAACCGATGTCGAAACATACCAGCTGGCGAGTTGGCGGATTGGCGGATAGCTACTACATACCCGCTGACCTGGAAGATTTACAGTATTTTCTCTCCACGCTGGACGCATCTACGCCAATCACCTGGGTGGGTTTGGGTAGCAATATGCTGGTGCGTGATGGCGGTATCCGTGGCGTGGTGATAGCCCCACTGGGTGGTCTGAAACAGTTGGAGATAATCGAACCGGGACTGGTTTATGCACAGTGCGGTTTGAGTAGTTCGAGGCTTGCAAAATTTTGTCAAAAAAATGGTCTGGCGGGAGCCAGTTATCTGGCGGGAATACCCGGTACGATCGGCGGTGCACTCGCTATGAATGCCGGTGCTTTTGGTCATGAAACCTGGAATCTAGTTGAACAGGTGACGATGATTAACCGTCAGGGTGAGTTGATTGAACGTAATGCTGACGAGTTCGAAACGGGTTATCGAAAGGTGCAGATGCCTGAGGATGAATGGTTTGTCGCGGCACAGTTTCGTTTGCCGGAAACTAATAATAAGGAAGATATGGAAATCAGGCATTTATTACAAAAGCGCAATGACAGCCAACCTGTTGGTCTGCCTTCCTGTGGTTCGGTATTCACAAACCCGCCGGGTGGGTACGCCGCCAAATTGATCGAGACGGCTGGACTGAAAGGTCATTGTATCGGCGCGGCCTGTATTTCGGAAAAACATGCCAATTTCATTATAAGTAATGAGCAAACACAAGCCAGCGACATTGAGGAATTAGTTGCTTTTATTCAGAAGACAGTTGAGCAGAAATTCGATGTGTTGCTGGAAACCGAAGTACGTATTGTCGGAGAAAGGCTGTGATTACCAAACCATCACCAGATTCGGCAAAGGCCTGCGGCAAGGTTGCTGTATTGTTGGGTGGCACTTCGGCTGAGCGTGAAGTTTCACTGAAAAGTGGTAACGCAGTGTATGAAGCCTTAATCGAAGCTGGCGTCGATGCCTTCAAACTTGATTTGCAGGCCAATGCTCTTGAGCAGCTACAAAACCTCAAAGCTGATCGTGTGTTTAACATTTTGCATGGACGCGGTGGCGAAGACGGCACCATCCAGGCTTTACTCGAATTCCTTGGAATTCCCTATACCGGTAGTGGAGTTTGCGCCTCGGCGCTTGCGATGAATAAGCTAGCGACCAAACGTATTTTTGCCGGTAGCGCGATTCCAACGCCGGATTATTTAGAACTTCGCAATGAAGCCGACTGCCAGCGGCTACTCGATGGCATGGGCCTGCCGGTTTTTGTTAAGCCCGTACTCGAGTGGTCGAGTATCGGCATGACACCGGTGCACAAGGCTGAGGATTTGAAACTGGCCTGGAAAAAAGCCAGTGAGTATGGTGATGTATTTGCCGAAAAGTTTGTCACCGGCGCTGAATACACCGCGGGTTTTATCGGCAATCAGGTATTGCCATTGATCAAACTCGATACGCCGCGTGAATTTTACGACTACGAAGCCAAGTATCTGGTGGATGACACCATTTACACCTGCCCCTGTGGTTTGCCGGAAGATACGATTGCGCAAATAAATGAACTGGTCGAACGCAGTGTGCATGTTACCGGCGTGCGTCACTGGGGCAGAGTCGATTTGATGATCGATGAGTCTGGACAACCCTGGATTATCGAAATCAATACTGCACCAGGCATGACCGCCCACAGTCTGGTGCCGATGGCGGCCCGTGAGGCCGGTCTCGAAATGCCGGATCTGGTATTAAAGATTCTGGAGTTAACGCTGGAGGGGGATGAAAACCATGTTTAGTTTCCGTAAGCAAAACGCTCAGGCAAAAAAGCGCACGCCCAATGAAGTGGCAAATTTCAATTTTGCATGGAAGTCTATTTACAACTGGCTGCTGCTGGTGATTACCGTGGCTGGTGGTATCACTTATTTCGTACAGCACTCGACGCTGCTGCCGATCAAAACTATCAAGCTTTCCGGCAGTTTCGAATATATCGAGCAAAACGATATTGAAGCGATATTAAGACCCTATGTTGGCGAAGGCTTCTTTTCACTCGATATTCACGCCGTGCAGAAGGTGTTAAGTGACAAATCCTGGGCTGATTCGGTTTCAATTCGTCGGGTTTGGCCGGACCGACTGGAAATCAATATCATCGAGAAGAAACCAGTAGCGCGCTGGAGTAAAAATCAGTTACTAAGTGATAAAGCTATGGTTTATGACGCCGATACCGCTGGATTTAGTGGGCTGCCGCTGGTGCATGCAGTGAATAGCCAACCGGCGGATCTATTACGTCAATTCTATTCCTTAAGCAGGCGTTTTAACGCGCTCGAAGAAATTCTTGTTTCGTTGCGTCAGGATAGCCGCGGCGCACTTGATATTGAACTGGCCGATGGATTGATAATTAAAGTGGGTCGCAACGATGTCGACCGAAAAATCGAACGACTAATTACGATTTATCAACAACAAATTCTGCCCCGACGTTTACAGATCATGCGGCTCGATTTGCGTTATAGCAATGGTTTTGCAGTTGCCTGGAAGAAAGAAATTTTAGAGAACAGAGATGAAGCATCGATCTGGAGTAACAGTAATGTCTAAAAAGGCGACGAACAATTTAATCGTTGGTCTCGATATTGGCACTTCGAAAGTAGTCGCCATAGTTGGCGAAGTCACGGTTGAAGGTGACATCGATATTATTGGGATTGGTACGCAACCCTCGCATGGTTTGAAGAAAGGGGTAGTGGTCAATATCGAATCTACTGTGCAGTCGATACAGCGCGCTGTCGAAGAGGCCGAACTTATGGCGGGCTGTCAGATTCGTTCGGTATACGCGGGTATCGCTGGTAGTCATATCCGTAGCATCAATTCACATGGCATTGTCGCCATTAAGGAAAAAGAAGTCACCGCTGCCGATGTCGCACGTGTTATCGATGCAGCCAAAGCGGTGGCAATTCCGGCCGACCAACGCATTCTGCATGTGTTGCCGCAGGAATTTGTAATCGATAATTCGGAAGGTATACGCGACCCGATCAGTATGTCTGGCGTCCGTCTCGAAGCTAAGGTGCACCTGGTTACTGGCGCCATGAGCTCGGCGCAAAATATTATTAAATGTGTACGCCGCTGTGGTCTTGATGTCGATGACATTATTCTAGAGCAACTCGCTTCGAGCGCCGCGGTACTCACCGAGGATGAAAAAGAGCTCGGTGTATGCCTGGTTGATATTGGCGGTGGCACCACCGATATCGCAGTATTTTCTGACGGTGCAATTCGCCATACCGCGGTGATTCCAATTGCAGGCGATCAGGTTACTAACGACATCGCAGTGGCGTTGCGTACGCCTACGCAATACGCCAATGATTTAAAAATCAAATACGCCTGTGCATTGCGTCAGCTTGCCGCAGACGATGAAACCATCGAAGTCCCCAGTGTCGGTGATCGAGAGCCGCGTCGGCTGGCACGTCAGACGCTGGCGGAAGTGGTCGAACCGCGCTACGAAGAGCTACTCAGCCTGGTTCAGGCTGAACTTCGACGCAGCGGCTTTGAAGAAATTTGTGCAGCCGGGGTCGTGCTCACCGGCGGTAGCGCTAAGATGGAAGGTGCGATTGAACTCGCTGAGGAAATCTTCCACATGCCGGTGCGGCTGGGCTACCCACAACATGTATCGGGGCTTGTCGACGTTGTACGTAACCCGATACATTCAACCGGAGTTGGATTATTGTTGTTTGGAAACAGACAGCAATCCGCCCTGTCCAGTTATCAACTGGATGAGAAATCTGAAGCTGGCATTCTGGCGAGAATGAAAGGCTGGTTTCAGGGTAATTTTTAGTCAATAGCAAGAGGAGAACTCAAAATGTTTGAACTGATGGATTCACATTCCAAAGACCCCGTGATAAAGGTTATCGGCGTCGGCGGTGGTGGCGGCAACGCCGTCCAACACATGGTGTCTTCGGGCATCGAAGGGGTTGAGTACATATGCGTCAATACCGACGTACAGGCACTCAAAAAAATGGATGTGCGCACTACCATGCAAATTGGTGCGAGCATCACCAAAGGTCTTGGTGCAGGCGCAGATCCAGGTATTGGCCGGCAGGCGGCGCTGGAAGATCGTGAACGTATCCAGGAAGCCATTGAAGGCTCGAATATGCTGTTTATCACCGCCGGTATGGGTGGTGGAACCGGGACTGGAGCAGCGCCAGTTATCGCACAAGTTGCTAAGGAATTGGGTATTTTAACCGTGGCTGTAGTGACCAAGCCATTTGGTTTCGAGCGCAGCAAGCGTATGGCGCAGGCTGAAAGCGGTATTCGTGAACTATCAAATGCCGTTGATTCGTTGATTACGATACCGAATGAAAAATTAATGCCAGTGCTGGGTAAACAGACATCCTTGCTCGAAGTATTTAACACGGCCAACGATGTGTTAAAAGGTGCTGTTCAGGGTATTGCCGAGCTGATCACTTGCCCGGGTCTGATCAACGTCGATTTCGCCGACGTGCGCACGGTTATGTCGGAAATGGGTATGGCAATGATGGGAACCGGATCGTCAATCGGTGAAAACCGAGCGCGTGAAGCGGCCACAGCAGCGATTTCATCTCCATTACTTGAAGACGTTAACATCTCGGGTGCACAGGGCATTCTGGTAAATGTAACCGCAGGGCTAGATCTTGCTATAGGCGAGTTAGATGATGTCGGCACCGCGATCACCGAACTGGCTTCGGATGATGCCAATGTTGTTGTGGGTACGGTTATCGATGCTGAAATGGCTGAGGGCGAGTTACGCGTTACCATGGTAGCGACTGGATTGGGTAAGGAGAAAATTGTTACTGAAGCCTCGCTTGCGGCGATTCAACCTGAGAAAAACGGTGAAGTTGATTACAAGAAACTGGAGCGTCCGACCGCTATTCGCCAGAAGGTTGTTGGTGATACGGTAGAAATGCCGGATGATAAAGAAAGCATGGAGTATCTCGAAATTCCTGCTTTCCTGCGTCGCCAGAACGACTAGAAATAAATTCCTCTTGTGAACGTATGGCTCAGGGAAGAGCTGTATTGTTTTTTTGCTGTATTTGAGTAGGTAGGTTCGGCGACTCTGGTTTTCAGCAACCCTTATATTATTTCCCCACAACCATCGAAAGAAATCTGGCGGTTATTACCACGCTGAGTCATGTGTTGGGATTGGTCCGGCAGGACAAAACGCGGCAGTCTGACCATGAGCTATTCTCTCTGTTATTCAGGAATCAAAGCTAGCAGGAGAATAATTTCTTTTCAAGGTGTCTGAACCCCTTGATCTTCCTCAGCTGCGCGTTCACGCGTCCCAGCCCGAAGGGCGATTGATTGCCCTTGCTGTAAGCGATGACTTAACAGCTACCGTGACAGATGAAGTGATCGATCTTTGTGTGTGATTTGATTTTGGCCACAACCTCGCGGCCAAAATCTTTACCTATGGTGCTTGACTTGGAAACGGCTCATATGTGTTATGTGGCTTTTGCTTTTGGATAAAATTTGACACTTTCTAATCCCTTAAAATCTGCATCTTGAGTCCAAACTACTGCATCATATTTTTGGGCAGTAGCGTAAATGATGCTATCCGCTAATGGTAATTTTAGTTCAACACCAAATACAGCTGCGTTTATTGCCAGTTCTCCATCCAGTACAATGACAGTTCCCTGTTCCATATGGGCAGCCACCTCAATTGCCGACTCTTCGTTTCGCTGACGAAGCACGCTTTTAAACACTTCGGTAATAGTAATGCTCGGCACCAACAATTTATCCAGGGCTTCAATTGGCTTTGCAAATAGTCGTGCATTGCTATCCCCGGCAAAATAGGACAACCAGGCTGATGAATCCACAACGTTCATATACGATCTTTATCCCGGCTCACCTCAGTATCTATGCCTTTAAGGAAGCCCTTCATCTTCTTCATGGGTTTTATTGGAATGAGCTCAATGCGGTTTTGATAGGTAAGCACTTGGATTTTCTGGCCCGAGAATATTCCCATGGATTCTCTAACTTCTTTGGGAATAACAACCTGGTATTTGGGGGATACGGTTACAGCGGTCATAACTAAGCTCTGATCGATAGGATGGTCGTAATACGGTAGCCCTATCGATTATGCCTGTCAAGCCGCTTCCAGCAGTTTAAAAAAAATCCCATTAATCCAGTAACTTAGCACGATATTTCCGAGGGCTTTGGTCGTGTTTATTTGCATTATGCGTTGGAAAGAAAATATTCTCATGCTGCGATCTCATTGGGTTGGCAATATGTTTTCCCTGCAACGAGACGTAGCGTTGATCCGCGAAGTGGCATTACCTGGCGACATCATATGGATGAGTCCAGTTTTCAAAAAGCTATCAAGGCATCCGTGAAAAAGGCTGGCACTTGTCGCCAGGCCAGTTCCCACACTCTTCGACACTCCTTTGCAACCCACTTACTGGAACGAGGGGCAGACTTGTTTTTGCTCCTGCAAAACCAGCATACACTTCATCTTCATCAGTTTGCAGGCGCTGGCGCATCGGTAGCAGGCTTGCATTCGTTCGCCACCCACTTATTAGAATCACATGACAGTATCCCCATTAGCAATGGAACACAGGGCCGGAGCAAAAGGAGATTGAGTATGGATTTGTTGTGCCGGGACATTTATGCTCTACGTATGGGTGACGAAGTTAACCAGGACCACTTTGAAGAAAGAGATTACCGGCTCTTCCAACGAAAGTTGAGCGAGGAAATGGATTTCGTGCGCCAGTTGTTTATACAAAAGCAGTTTGACAATTCGACACGAAAGCTTGGTTACGAGCTGGAACTTTGCCTGCTGGACGAAAGTGGTTCACCCGCACCATGCAATCAGCAGGTGCTGGACAAGGCCAATAATTCCTTATTTACCTACGAGTTGGCAAAATATAACCTGGAAATAAACGGTAATGCCTTCGATATTTGCCCTCAGGTATTTGAACAAATAAGTCAGGACCTGGACGATTTATATGCTCAGGTACAGTGCTCGGCTGATTATTGCGGTGTACAAACCGGGTTATTCGGCGTATTACCAAGCCTCGAACGGAAACACCTCGATGGTGATTCTTATATGTCCGACCTGTTTCGTTATCATTTGCTCGATCAGCACCTCATCGAGATGCGCCAACGTCCTGTGCATCTGGAGATTCATGGTGATGATCATTTAATGCTGGACCATAATAATGTTATGCTCGAAGCCTTGAGCACTTCCCTGCAGACGCATATTCAGGTGCCATTCGACGAAGCCGTCGACAGCTATCATGCCGCATTGTGGACCAGCATGGCGGTGCTCGCGGTGGGTGCTAATTCGCCGCTGGTGATGGGTAAGCAATGCTGGCAGGAGTCGCGCATCGCCATCTTTAAACAGGCAGTGGATACTCGTAGTTTGCAGGAAGTTCACGATGCTATTATTCCACGCGTGCATTTTGGTAAAGGTTACATCAAATCCTGGCTAGATTTGTTCGAAGATAATAATTACTACAGCCCGCTATTGCCGGAAACAAGAGATACCGAGCTGAGTAAGTTGCATCATTTTAATTTACACAATGGCACTATCTGGCGTTGGGTTCGACCCATCCTCGGGTGTGTGGATAGCCAATATCATCTGCGCCTGGAGTTGCGCGTGACACCATCTGGCCCGACCTTGATCGATACTATGGCGAATATGGTATTTTCGGTTGGATTACTCGAAGGTTTAAAGCAAACCCCGCAAGACTTAACCCGCATACCTTTTGAAGTGCTGGAGAAGGACTTTTACCAGGTGGCCCGAGCAGGTCTGAACGCACGGGTGAGCTGGTGTCATGGCAAGATGGATAAAATACAGAATTTGCTGCTCGGTTATGCGATCCCAACGGCAGCAACGGGACTGTCGAAACTGGGTATAGAAAATACCGTACAATGGCTCGATATAATCGAGGCAAGGGTTGCCAGTGGTCGTACCGGTTCAGACTGGATTTTGCGTTACTGGCGTAAAAACCAGGATTTGAATGCCCTGGTAAAAGCTTATTTGTCTAATGCTCGACAGAATACACCGGTACATCTGTGGCCTAATGAATTTGCCTGACGACTAACATCGAAAAACTTTATGACTGAAAAACTGGCCATAGTGTCTGAATTGCCAGACGGCTTCTATGATTTTGAAATTAATAAAATCCTGGAGTATTTCCCGACCACTACTTTGATTGAACTCGAAGGTAACAGGTCGCCGCCTCTGTTTGTTTCGATACTGCTACACGGTAACGAATACTCGGGGCTTAAGTCAGTGCAGGCCCTGTTGCGGAAATATCAAGAGGGGTTACCACGAACGCTTTACTTGCTCGTTGGCAATGTGAACGCCGCGGCACAGCGTAAGCGAGTTTTGCCGGGGCAGGTTGATTACAATCGCTGTTGGCCAGGTACTGAAATGGATGCCAACGAGGAAACCTCTTTGACGCAGGCTATCGTTGATCGGGTCACGCGCGCACCGTTGTTTGCAGCTATCGATGTCCATAATACCAGTGGAGTCAATCCACACTACGCTGGGCTAACCAGAGTAACGCAGGAAAACCAGCATCTGGCTGCGATGTTTAATCACATCTGCCAGGTATTTACACGACCCAAAGGTGTGATGACCATGGCTTTCAACGATACATGTCCAGCAGCAATTCTTGAATGTGGGAGGCCGGGTGATACCGCAGGCATTCACCACGCTACCGAGTTGCTAGATGCGTTGCTGCATATGGATCACTTCCCACAACGTCCCGTGCCAGCACATGATTTACAGATGGTAAGAACGGTCGCCACACTAAATATTCCCGAGCATGTCAGTCTGGATTTTAATTTGAACAGTCAGACAGACCTCAGGTTTGACCAGAATTTTGATAGTATGAATTTCACCGAAATTAAACCGCAGGATATTTTTGCCTATTCACGCGTGGAAAATCCTCTGATCGTTACCGACCAGCTGGGTGAAGATATTACCGAGCAGATCATCCGCGTAGAAAGCGGTAAAGTTTACTTAAACAGGACGTTTATGCCGGCGATGATTACGTTGGACGAATCCATCATCCGTCAGGATTGTCTATGTCATTTACTGGTGGATTATGAATCAGGAACCTGTGACTAAAAAATCCAGGCGATAAGTAGCCACAACACTACAAAAAATGAAAAGAAACCAGCCAGCATAAACTGAAGCTCGCCGATCAAACCGTCGCCTGCGGCAAAGGCGAGTACGAC
>JAAENK010000245.1 GCA_024224415.1 Gammaproteobacteria bacterium
ATTGGTGGTTTTAAAGAAGATGGTTACTGGGACTCAAGTACATACCCGGTTCATGATAAAGACAAACAAACTTACGAAAAAAGTGCTGCAAAAACCCTCAAAGAACTCATCCGTATCAATCGAAACAGCCCATCGGTCATTGCCTGGAGCATGAGTAACGAAGCTTTCTTTAGCGCAAATGAAGTGGTTGACGAAATGAAAGGTTTATTAAGTAGCCTGGTCGATTTATCCCATCAATTAGATCCTGGTCGGAAAGCCATGATTGGCGGAGCCCAACGTAAAGGTGTTGATGTACTCGGTGATATTGCCGGTTATAACGGCGATGGTGCAACCCGTGATCGTGACCCCGGTATGCCGAATATGGTGAGCGAATATGGCTCTTGTGTGACTGATCGTCCAGGTGATTATACAGCTTGTTGGTCATCCCATTTAAAAGGTGGCGAAAAACCAAAATGGCGTAGTGGTCATGCCATTTGGTGTGGATTTGATCACGGCAGTATCGCTGGCAATATGGGAGAAATGGGTATCGTTGATTTTGCACGTATTCCAAAACGTGCCTGGTACTGGTATCGCAATTATTTTAAAGGTATAGCACCACCGCAATGGCCTGAACAAGGCACAGCGAAAAGCCTGAAA
>JAAENK010000246.1 GCA_024224415.1 Gammaproteobacteria bacterium
AATCTGTCGAACGAAGCATACCAGACGACGCCGGAAAAATATAAAGCGCAAGTCGATAAAATGGTCCAGCAATACCAGGTCGGAGAAGAGGCTGGTATCCCCATTGTTCGTCCTCCGGAAGGCAGCGACGTCTATATGTTGGCCAGACTGTGGCAGTGGTACCCCATACTGGAGCTTGAGAAAGATAAAAGCTACCGAATCCACCTGTCCTCCCTGGACTGGCAGCACGGCTTTTCACTACAACCGGTGAATATCAATTTGCAGGTCGTTCCCGGGTACGAGATGGTATTAACCATGACCCCTGACAAAGCCGGAGATTACGGCGTGGTCTGCAACGAATACTGCGGCGTCGGGCATCACACGATGTTAGGCAAAATAATTGTTAAGGAGTAAATAATAATGTCACGTTTTCGCATATGCCCTGATTCGGGCTTCTATTTTGACAAGTCAGCCGAAAGTCTGATGAAAGTCAACGCCGTAGCGGCAGTGGTTGCACTGCTGGTCGCGGGTGTTCTGGCGCTGGGTGTTATTTTGACTCGCTGGCAAACGGTACACCTGCTTCCTGCTGATATGTTCTATCAGGTACTGACAGGACATGGTATCAACGCCCTGATTTTCTGGGTAATCTTTTTTGAGATGGCGATTCTTTACTTTGCTGCTTCGACCCTGTTACGCGTTCGGTTGGCAGGCCCCCGTTGGGCATGGTTAGGATTTATTCTGATGGTCGTCGGAGCGGTGGTCAACAACGTTGCGGTCTTTCAGGGTAAATCGAGTGTCATGATGACATCCTATGTACCGATGCAGGCGGCACCCCATTTTTACCTGG
>JAAENK010000247.1 GCA_024224415.1 Gammaproteobacteria bacterium
CATCTGCTAAACGTATGATCGAAAGAGATGGTGCAATCATGATCACCGGTGGTTCATCTTCGGGTGTCGCTATTGCGGTACAGGGTTTATGTCAGGAAGCGGGTGTTATCTTCATGGCCGGTCTGACCCATTCAAACGATACCACTGGTAAAGATAAGCGAGCCAACGGCTTCCGCCATTTCTTCAATACCGAGATGTCGGGTGCTGCTCTGAGTCCGGTACTGAAGAACAACTACGGTACCGATCGTGTCGCTTACCACCTGACTGCTGATTACACCTGGGGTTGGTCACAGGAAGGTTCGATTCGTAAGTATACCGAAGCTATGGGATGGAAAACTGCTCAAGCGGTTAAGACACCAGTTGGTGCTGGCGATTTCTCGCAGTACATCACTCCGGTATTAAATTCAGGGGCTGACGTACTGGTACTGAACCACTACGGTAAGGACATGGTTAACTCGCTGACTCAGGCGGTACAGTTTGGTCTGCGTGACAAGCAGGTTAACGGCAAGGATTTCACCATTGTCGTCCCTCTGTACTCACGTCTGATGGCAGCTGGTGCTGGCGAAAATGTTAAAGGTATCTTCGGCTCAACCAACTGGCACTGGTCGTTAAAAGACGAAGGCTCTCAGGCATTCGTTAAATCATTTGGTAAGGCTTATGGCTTCCCACCAAGTCAGGCCGCACATACCACTTACTGTCAGGCACTATTGTATGCTGATGCCTGTCAACGCGCTGGTAGTTTCAAACCGAGCGCTGTTGGTGCGGCACTTGAAGGCTTCAAGTTTGACGGTTTGGGTAATGGTCCGACTGAATATCGTGCAGATGATCACCAGTGTTTCAAAGATGTACTGGTGGTGAAGGGTAAGGAAAACCCAAGCTCGAAATTTGACGTGCTCGAAGTGGTTGAAGTTACGCCGCGATCGCAGGTTGAATATGAAGCATCTATGTTGGGTGGTGAACTGGGCCCGTATAACAACGGCTAACATTTCGCCTATCTATGGGCACAGGGATGTGTCCATTTTTCAGTGGTAAAAAAATAAATAATCTCATTTCGCGGGCATATTCTGGCTAGCGAATCTGGTCTGACTAACTTCTTGAGTAGAGGTTCTATCAATGGACGCATTCGTTCTACAAATTTTAAATGGCCTGGATAAAGGTAGCGCATACGCGCTGATCGCGCTGGGTCTAACATTGGTATTTGGCACGCTCGGCGTGGTAAATTTTGCGCACGGCGCACTGTTTATGCTGGGTGCTTTTTGTGCTGTATCAGTACAGAAGATATTGACACTTGAGCAGGTGGTTTTAGATCCAGATCAGCTAACCGCCTGGGGCACGCCGATGGAGATACGGACGCCTTACATAGAAGCCTGGCTTGGTGATTACGGTGCCGTTTTGATCGATTATTCCGTGCCGTTTTCAATATTGTTTGCAATTCCGTTTATGCTATTAATCGGTATAGCGATGGAACGTGGACTCATCCGGCATTTTTACAAACGCCCACATGCCGATCAAATTCTTGTTACTTTTGGGTTAGCGATTGTAGTCCAGGAAATTGTCAAAGCGCAGTTTGGTGCTAATCCCATTCCTCAACCTGCACCTGATGTGGTTGCCGGTTCCGCCGATATCGGCTTATTGCTGGGATTCGCTGAGGGCATGGTAGTCTATCCCTGGTGGCGAATCGTATTTCTATTCTTTTCAGCGAGTATTCTCGCCAGTGTATTTGCGTTCTTACGATTTACCACCTTTGGTATGGTGGTACGCGCTGGCATGGCTGACCGAGAGACAGTCGGTTTACTCGGTATTGATATCGACCGTCGATTTACCATAGTGTTTGGGCTTGCGGCGGTTGTCGCAGGGCTAGCAGGCGTTATGTATACACCGATTCTGTCGCCAGATTACCACATGGGTATGGACTTTCTGGTGCTCAGTTTTGTCGTGGTAGTGGTTGGCGGCATGGGCTCACTTGAAGGTGCAGTCGCGGCCGGATTACTACTTGGTATTCTACAGTCCTTTGCCTCGATGAACGAAATAAAATCAATTCTGCCGGGTATAGATCAAATTATTATATATCTGATCGCAGTTGTCGTTCTGCTGGTGCGACCACGCGGGCTTTTGGGTCGCGAAGGCGTAATGGAGGATTAAGTCATGAAAAAAATCATAGCGACACAAAGTAACCTGAGCGTCATGCTGATATTTATAGCAGTCGTATTATCCGCACCACTCTGGTTGACGCCGATTGGGGCTAACTACCCGGATTTATTACAGAAATTTGCAATTTTTGGCATATTTGCAATCGGGTTTAATATTTTATTTGGTCTTACAGGCTATCTTTCTTTTGGGCATGCCGTTTTCCTGGGCATAGGCTCATATGCAGCCGTATGGTCGTTTAAATTGCTGACAATGAATGTTGTCCCGGCAATCATATTCGGTATTGTTCTGTCGGGATTATTTGCTGCCGTAATAGGATTTATCAGTCTCAGGCGATCGGGTATTTATTTCTCGATACTCACACTGGCTTTTGCCCAGATGTCGTATAACCTGGCGTACTCAGTATTAACACCAATTACCAATGGTGAAACCGGGCTCCAGCTGAGGATACACGATCCTCGTGTTCTCGATGCCGCCGCTGCGGAGCAATCGGGTATTCCTTCAACCACTTTATTTGGCCTTTCAATGAGTGGCTACTCCGGATTTTACTTTTGTGCAGTGGTGCTAATTCTGGCTTTTTACGTATCGTTAAAAATATTTCGTTCGCCTTTCGGGTTGAAGTTGCAGGCGATCAAGTCCAATCAGACCCGGATGAAGTATACCGGGTTTAACACGCGCCCTTATTTGTTAACTGCTTTTATTATTTCAGGCATGTATGCCGGTCTGGCTGGCGCATTGATGGCTGTTACCGACCCTTTGGCTGGCGCAGAGCGTATGCAATGGACCGCTTCGGGCGAAGTTGTATTGATGACTATTCTGGGTGGCGCAGGTACATTGATAGGGCCATTACTCGGTGTCGGTATTATTAAATATTTTGAAAATATTTTTTCTGCTCTGAACGAGGATGCTTTACACACGATATTTAATTTTCTACCCGAATTTCTTGAAAACTTTCTGGTGTTAATTACACATCCTTTTGTTGGTGAAGGCTGGCATTTGACTCTTGGTGCCTTGTTTATGATTATCGTTATTTTTCTGCCAGGTGGTGTTATGGAGGGTATTAATCGAGTCTCGAATTTTGTTAAAGGGAAATATTTTTCTGATGATAGTGGACCAGATTCAAAAGCCGAAAGCCGACTACAGCCTGGCGATGCAGGGGGAGAGTGAGATGGAAAATAATTCTGTACTGGAAATCACTGACGTCAATAAAAATTTTGGTGGTCTGCGGGCATTAGCAGACGTTAATCTGAGTATCGAGGAAGGTAAAATACATGCGATTATCGGCCCCAATGGAGCGGGTAAGTCAACCTTGCTTAATGTGTGCATCGGTAGACTCGCGCCCGACACTGGTAGCGTGACTTTTGGCGGTAAAAATATGGTGGGTCTGCAACCGCATGAAATAAATCATGCCGGTATGGTTAGGGTGTTTCAGACACCGGAAATATTCCCAGATTTAACTTTACTACAAAACGTCATGATACCAGCGCTGGCAAAACGTGACGGTATGTTCTGTTTCAATGCTTTTAAGGATATGCGCGATCAAAAGGATATACAGGACGAAGCCGACCATGCCCTGGAAGATGTCGGTTTGATTAAGTTCCGGAACAATATGGCAGCCACTATTTCGCGCGGTGACAAGCGTCGTCTCGAACTGGCTATGGGCTTGATTCAGCACCCGAAATTATTATTGCTTGATGAGCCAACTGCGGGCATGGCAAGGCACGACACCAACCGCACTATCGAGCTATTGCAGAAAATTAAGGAACGCGGTATGACCAAGGTCATCATCGAACATGATATGCATGTTGTTTTTAGTCTCGCCGATCACATTAGCGTGCTCGCCCAGGGCGAAATTATCGTTAGCGGTGCACCCGACGAAATACGCGGCAACCCGATTGTCAAAGAAGCTTATCTTGGTGGAGAAGAATTATGATTCAGTCTGTGACCTTACCCATCGAAAAACCGGTCACCAGTAAGGGTGGTAGCCCTGCTTTCTTTTCCTGTTGGGATATTCATTCCTATTACGGTGAGAGTTATATCGTGCAGGGTGTCTCCTTCGATATACGCGAAGGTGAAATCGTCGCCTTATTAGGTAGAAATGGTGCCGGTAAAACTTCTACCTTACGAACCATTGCCCGTGTCGATGACCCACAATTACGTAAAGGTGAAATCTGGCTCGATCACCAGCCTTTACATGAAATGGCTTCGCACCAGGCATCGCAGATCGGCGTTGCCCTGGTACCTGAAGACCGAAGAATCATCCAGGGTCTGACGGTTCAGGAGAACCTGGAACTCGCTCAAATAGCACCACCGCAAGGCTGGAGTATAGATCGAATTTATAAGCACTTTCCTCGACTTGCCGAACGTCGTGACCAACAGGGGACTACTCTGTCGGGTGGTGAGCAACAAATGCTCTCGGTTGCCCGGGCGTTGGCAAGAGATATTAAATTACTATTGCTCGACGAGCCCTACGAAGGACTAGCACCGGTCATCGTGCAGGAAATTGCCAAGATCGTCAGCGACATCAAAAAACTGGGGATTACCACGATTATCGTCGAACAAAATGCCGTAGCAGCCCTGAAGCTAGCTGATCGAGCGATTATTCTCGATATGGGACAGGGTGTTTTCGACGGTACTTCGCAGGAAGTTCTTGATGATGCGGAACTGCGTCAGCAGTATCTGGCTATTTAAATTAAGAGCCTGAATTTGATATGAGTGATAGTGAATATAACGATATCGTTGAATTTGATATAGCCTTACGAGTCATGGAAGTGCATTTCAATGAAATGACTTTTAAAGACAGCGTCATGGTTGACGCGGTTTACGATACTATCGAACAGGCCATAGCAGAGAGCGGCCAGAGCAAATGGTTTTTTCTGGTTAACTATAAAAACTGCCGTATTTATGAAACCGCCTGGATTCGCTACGCGCAACGAGGTAAAAGTCTTAATATAGCGCACTCAATGGGTTCGGTACGTTTTGCTGTTCACGAGGCTCTGGGTCAAACTATTGAAAATAGTGCAAAAAAGCAGAACTTCGATCCGAATCTTTTTGGCTCACGAGAGGATGCTTTGGCAGAGATTGAGAGAATGCGAAAAGCTCAGGGCATTTAGTAGTCGATGACACTGGCCGAAGTCAATGATACATTTAGAAAATAGAAGCTGAAAACCAAACCAATTATCCGAGGTAGATACTATGTCTGAGAGTAAAACCTATCCTGTGTCCGCGGAGTTTGCCGCACGGGCAAATGTTAATGCTGAACAATACGCCGAGATGTATC
>JAAENK010000248.1 GCA_024224415.1 Gammaproteobacteria bacterium
AGGTTGACGAGTTCAAGAAGAAGCGCATGTTTAAAAATGCTGCACCGAGTGAGGATGCTTCAAGCGATGCTGGATCTACTACACAGCAACCCGAAATCGAGGCGAAAGGTACTGAGGGTTATGGTAATATTTTTGCACCTGCTAATCTCGAGGATCAGGTTGATTCGGACAAAGCAGACTAAATCAGATTGATTCTAAAAAAAGCCTGTGCCTTCATGGAGAAGGTGCAGGCTTTTTCAAAATACTAAGCCTTTTTTATACGTAGTCTTTATACTTATCCAGGAAACGTACTGGCTTTGATAACGCGTCTTTGCGGAAAGGATCGCCGAGTTCACGGGTACACATTATCTCGATCACTGTTGTTTTACCTTCATTCATTTGCATATCGACGGCTTTCTGAAGTGTTGTTCCGACATCTTCCAGTTTGTCGACGATAATACCTTCGGCACCCATGGATTTGGCGATGCCAGCCCATGATTGGCTTTCGAGTTCACCAGCTACAAAACGACGGTTGTAAAAGTCTACCTGGTTTTTCTTTTCTGCTCCCCATTGACGATTATGGAAAACAACTGAAGTGACGGGAATATTATGCCGTACGCAAGTCATAGTTTCCATCATGCTCATACCCCAGGCACCATCACCTGCGTAAGAGATTGCGGGGCGATCAGGAGCTGCACATTTTGCACCTATCATGGTTGGCAGTGCGTATCCGCAGTTACCGAAACTCATGGGCGCGAAGAAGCTGCGAGGTCTGTCGAAACGTAAGTAGCTATTGGCAACCGAGTTAATATTACCAATATCGGTTGATACCATCTTATCTGCTGGCATGGCTTTTTCGAGTTCGCGAAGCACCTGACGTGGGTGTAGCCAGTTACCGTCTTCAGCACTTTGCTCTTCGATCATATCGAGACTGAAGGCGTCATTCTCATGTGTCCAGTTGTCCAGTTCGTCTTCCCATGCCGCTTTTGCGTCGGCGATTTCCCTGGCGCGTCCATCTTTGGAGTCATCACAGGCGAGTGCTTTATCGGCAATTCGACTCATTAAGGCTTTTGCACTTGCTCCAGCATCGCCACAAATACCGACTGAGATTTTCTTTACCAAACCGAGCATTTTATTGTCGGCGTCAACCTGGATAATTTTTGCATCCTTCGGCCAGTAATCCATACCGTGCTGCGGTAGTGTGCCAAATGGCCCCAGACGGGTACCGAGCGCCAAAACTACATCGGCTTTAGAAATCAATTTCATCGCGGCTTTGGAGCCTTGATAACCTAATGGGCCACACCACAGCGGATGGCTGGCAGGGAATGAATCATTGTGTAAGTAGCTGTTGACTACTGGTGCGCCAAGTCTTTCGGCGAGTGCCTGACATTCTGCAATAGCATCAGCCATGACGACGCCACCACCTGAAACGATGACTGGGAATTTAGCCTGGGCGAGTAGCTCGGCAGCTTCGTTGAGGCTGGTTTCTCCACCTGCCCCACGGTCGAGACGCGACGGCTGTGGAATCTCGACATCAATTTCACCGTAAAAATAATCACGTGGAATATTAAGTTGAGTGGGCCCCATCTCAGACATGGCGCGATCAAAACAGCGGCCGGTATATTCGGCCATGCGGTTGGGGTTGTTGACATGCCCCTGGTATTTGGTGAATTCCTGGAACATCGGCAATTGATTGGCTTCCTGAAAACCGCCCAGGCCCATGCCCATGGTGCCGGTTTCCGGAGTAATCACCACCACTGGTGAATGTGCCCAGTAGGCGGCGGCAATTGCGGTAACGCAGTTGCTGATGCCCGGACCATTTTGGCCGATTACTACACCGTGGCGTCCGCTGACACGAGAATAGCCATCCGCCATATGCGCAGCTCCCTGTTCATGTACGACAGGAACCAGACGAATGCCAGCGGGAGCGAATATATCCATCGCGTCCATAAATGCTGAACCCATGATACCAAACATGTCGGTTACTTCGTTCGCCACCATTGTTTCTACAAAGGCTTCGCTGGGAGTCATTTTCATAAGTATTTCCTCGGAGTTTAATCGATTGCTTGAATCTTTCAGGCAGCTGGAAACAGTAGAGTGCGGCCAGATTCGATGGTAGTACCAGTCAGGGGGTTTTGGTAATACCAGGTGGCTTATTGAGCAAGCATTTGATGAATCAGATCAGACAGTTTTTTGATACCGGGCTCTATCTGTTTTGCTGCTATCGATGCATAGCCCAGGCGTAAGAAGTTTTGTGGTGGATCGTCCTGCAAGAAACAAATGTCACCAGATTCCACCAGTATGCCCTGTTCCCGTGCCAGTCTTTTTAGTTTACGCGTATCCAGTTGCGAAGGCGTTTCTACCCAATAGGATGTGCCACCGAAAGAAGGAATACGTGTCGATTCTGGCAGGTACTGGTTGAGTGCATCCCCCATCACCTGCCAGCGTTGCTGATAGGTTTTACTGAGCCGGTGAATTAGAGAATCGTGATGACCCATGGACAGAAACAGCGCTACCAGACGCTGGTTGTTAGTTGGCGGGTGGCGTACCATCAGTCGACGTAGTGCGCGGGCCTCTTTGATGAGTGTGCTTGAGGCGACCATGTATCCGAGTCGTAAACCGGGTGCCAGAGTTTTCGATAAGCTGCCAACATAAACCACGCGTTGACCGCTGTCGAGGCTTTTAAGTGCCGGTGTTGGTTCACCTACAAAATTAATTTCACTCTCGTAGTCATCTTCAATAATGAGGAAGTCGTGAGCCTCGGCATCATCCAGCAACTGCTGCCGACGCTTAATCGGCATGGTGACTGTGGTTGGTGCCTGATGGCTGGGTGTAACATAAATGAACTCACAGTTGTTGACCTTTTCCCCGGGTATTACGCCGCTGGTATCGACTGGTAAAGGAACCAGATTTTGTGACTTTAGCGAAAAAATATTCCGTGCATCGGGGTAGCCAGGGTTTTCGATACCAATTTGTGTATCCTTACCAATCAATAAATCGGCCAGTATATACAGGGCCTGTTGTGCTCCCATGGTGATGAGGATTTCATCGCGTGATGCCCAGACCCCGCGACGTGGCAAAATCCGAGCCTGGATTTGTTCGATCAATAAAGGGTCGTCGGTATCAATATGGTCAGGCGTGACATCTTCGATGTCGCTGACACTCAAAGCCTGACGACAACAGTCACGCCAGTCGGTAACTGGAAATAACGCTGGGTCGAGCTGACCGAACAGGAATGGATAAGGGTACTTGTTCCAGTCCGTTGGTTGATTTAGAATATTACGCTGCTGAGAGGGCCTGAACTTTATATGCCGGTTCCAATCGGGTTGAGACTCATCTTCGCTATGTGCCGATTTTTCAGTTTTTACGCGACCTTCGAGCATGGTTTTATCAATGTAATAGCCACTACGCTCACGTGATATCAGATAACCTTCGTCAACCAGTTGCTGGTAGGCCAGTACTACGGTATTGCGAGCTATGCTCAGGTGTCTGGCAAGCTCACGTGAAGAAGGCAGGGGTATTTCGAGAGGTAATTTATTATCGAGTATGGCAGTGACAATAGTTTCGCGTAGCTGGCGTTGGTAGCTCACCTTGCGTTCATTTGATATTTTGAACAGGCGACTCCACATCATTTTGTCATGCTGGGGTTGCATATTTTTGATTCTGGTCTAATCGATAGGTTGCTTCTGGCTCTATTGTATAGCCTACCATTTAATTTAGCTTCCCTTTAATGTAATTCCATAGTGATGGTGACCCAATGAAACCTAATGATCTAAGCGAAATCGTCGGTAATGACAAAAGCCATATCTGGCATCACCTGAGTCAGCATAAAACGCTGCAAACCACCGACCCAATGGTGATTGTCGAAGGCCAGGGCATGCGTGTAAAGGATATCAATGGACGAGAATATCTTGATGCAGTATCCGGTGGTGTGTGGACGGTTAATGTCGGCTATGGTCGTGAAAGCATTGCCAACGCGGTGCGTGATCAACTCGTTAAGATGTGTTATTTCGCGAATTCGGCGGGTAATATTCCTGGCGCTCAATTCGCCGACAAACTTATCGAAAAAATGCCTGGTCTTAATCGAGTTTATTATTCGAACTCAGGTTCTGAAGCCAATGAAAAAGGTTTCAAACTGGTGCGCCAGCTAGCCACGTTAAAAAATAATGGCAAGAAGCATAAAATTTTATTTCGTGACCGTGATTACCATGGTACCACCATCACTACTTTGAGTGCCGGTGGGCAGGAACAGCGTAAAGATCAATACGGTCCTTTTACGCCAGGTTTTGTCGAAGTACCGCATTGTCTGGCCTATCGAGCGCCGAATGGTGATGACCCCGATTATGGGGTACAGGCGGCAAAGGAAATCGAAAAAATAATTTTGCGAGAAGACCCTGATACAGTTGGATCGCTCTGCCTGGAGCCAATTACTGCTGGCGGCGGTGTGATAGTGCCACCAGAAGGTTATTTTGAAACGGTGCAGGAAATCTGTAAAAAATATGGTGTGTTGTTGCATATCGATGAAGTCGTTTGTGGTATGGGGCGCACCGGTAAGTGGTTTGGTTACCAGCATTTCGATATCGAACCCGATATTGTGACAATGGCGAAAGGTGTCGCCAGTGGTTACGCAGCCATCTCCGTGACTGCGACAACTGAAAATCTGTTTAACGAATTCCTCGCCGAACCGGCGGATAAGATGCATTACTTTCGCGATATCAGTACCTTCGGTGGTTGTGCCGGTGGACCAGCGGCGGCACTGGAAAATATGCGGATTATCGAGGAAGAAAACATACTCGATAATGTCAATAAAATGGGTGACTATCTGATGGATCGTTTACACGAACTTAAAGATAAACATGATATTATCGGTGACGTGCGCGGCAAAGGTCTATTTGTCGGTGCCGAGCTTGTGAAAGACCGCAAAACTCGCGAGCCGGTGGATGAGTCTGTTGCTGCTGGGGTTGCAGCCGATTGTCTTAAGCAGGGTGTCATGATTGGCCGCACCAACCGTAGTCTGACAAAGTACAACAACACTCTGTGCCTGAGTCCTGCCCTAATCTGTACAAAAGACGACCTGGACGAAATCGTAAATTCTATCGATGTAGCGCTGGGGAATCAGGAACTTTAAGCGCATAGCAGGATTATGTGAAAATCGTTCTTTGCTTTTCGTCTGAATAATTTATACTTCGCCCGTTTTGGGCTATCCATCATCTAGTGGGGTGTAAAGTGGAAAGAGAAGCAATGAATTTTGATGTCGTCATCGTCGGTGCGGGGCCATCGGGTTTGACGACTGCTATCCGTCTGGCACAACTCGCGCAACAAAACGAGCGTGAATTAACTATTTGTATTCTGGAGAAGGGTTCCGAGGTCGGTGCGCATATTCTCTCCGGTGCCGTGCTCGAACCGCGTAGCCTGAATGAACTGATTCCCGACTGGCAGGAAAAAGGCGCACCTTTGAATACGCCGGTAAAATCGGACGAATTTCGTTATCTTACCACCAATGGCTCCTACCGATTGCCGACCCCGCCACAAATGCATAACGAAGGTAACTACATTATCAGCCTTGGTAACTTTTGCCGCTGGCTGGCTGAGCAAGCGGAAGAGCTGGGTGTGGAAATCTTCCCCGGTTTCGCCGCAGCCGAAGTGCTTTATGATGATGGAGCGGTACGTGGTGTCGCCACCGGTGACATGGGTATAGGTAAAGACGGTGAAGCAACAGAAAACTTCGAACCCGGTGTCGAACTCATTGGTCGCCAAACCATTTTTGCCGAGGGTTGCCGTGGATCGTTATCTGGCGACTTGATGAAGACCTTTGGCCTGCGCGACGGCGTCGAACCGCAGACTTACGGCATTGGCATTAAAGAGCTGTGGGAAGTGAAGTCCGAAGTGCACGACGAAGGCAGCACCCTGCATACCATTGGTTGGCCGTTGAAGTCGGACACTTACGGTGGTTCCTTTCTATACCACATTGCCGACAACCAGGTCGCGGTCGGTTTCGTTGTCGGACTCGACTACGCTAATCCGCATTTAAGTCCGTTTGAGGAATTTCAGCGATTTAAAAACCATCCGAAAATTCGCCCCATTTTTGCGGGTGGTAAGCGCATTTCCTACGGTGCCAGGGCACTTTCTGAGGGTGGTTTCCAGTCAATTCCGAAGCTCACTTTTCCAGGAGGTTTAATGGTTGGTGATACCGCTGGTTTTCTCAATGTGCCAAAAATAAAGGGCACGCATACTGCGATGAAGTCAGCGATGGTCGCCGCCGAGACGATTTTTGAATTATTGCCTGTGGAATATGACGAGGAAAACCCCGGCCCTGCGCTGGAAGCGACGGCTTATCCAGAACAATTGAAAAAAACCTGGCTATGGCAGGAGCTACACAAGGTTCGCAACATTCGCCCCGGATTCCAGAAAGGTCTCTGGTTAGGCTTGACCAACGCAGCGCTGGAATCCTATGTGTTCCGTGGTAAAGCACCATGGACTATGGGGCATCATAAGGACAATGAGCAAATCGGTAATAAAAAAGATTTCCCCCAAATAGATTATCCAAAGCCGGATAACGAAGTGACATTCGACCGCTTGTCCTCGGTCTTCCTTTCCAATACTTATCACGAAGAAAACCAGCCTGCGCACCTGCGTCTGCGCGATGTATCGGTGCCGATTAAAATCAACCTCGCTGAGTACGACGCACCTGAGCAACGCTACTGCCCGGCTGGCGTTTATGAAATTATCGAAACCGACGGGCAGCCCGAACTGCAAATCAATGCTCAAAATTGCCTGCACTGCAAAACCTGTGATATCAAAGACCCGGGAGAGAATATCCACTGGACGGTTCCCGAAGGTGGGGGCGGACCGAGTTATCCGAATATGTGATATCGTGTTGAATTATTCGGTGCTGGTTTAAAAATAACGGGTAATCTTTCTCACGCGCCTTTGAAAAAAACGCGTCCGTGTAGATGGGTTATGACTGGTTGGTGCGGGCAGACTGGCAGCAAGTTGAATGGCCTGGTTGCGCGATAAACGTGCGGCCGACACTCCCCAATAATGTCTCGCCGCCGCCTCTACGCCATAAATACCCCGACCGAATTCCACCACATTTAAATACAACTCCAGAATTCGTTTCTTACTGAGCTTACGTTCCATGACCAGGGTGAGCAAAAGCTCATGCCATTTGCGTAACGGGTTGCGAGAAGGCGTGAGGAACAGGTTCTTGACTGCCTGCTGAGAAATCGTGCTGCCGCCATAAATAAAACGTTTTTCTTCTATGTTATGCTCCATAGCGGCCCAGAATGCTACCAGGTCGATGCCATCGTGCAAGTAAAAATTGGCATCCTCGGCGACGATTAGCGCACGTGTCATGTTTTTTGAAATGCGGTTAATAGAGACGGGTGTCCATCTTAGTCGTGGCCATTTGTGCTGCTTACGCTCGGCAATATATTGTTGAATAAAACTAGACTGTTGCACAGATCCAGATCTATAAGTCTCCCAGTCCGGCCAGATGTGGGCAAGATATGCTGCATCGAACAGAACTAGTAAAAACAAAATACTGAAAAACCAGCGCAACAAGCGACTGATTCGCAAGTCGCTCAGCCAGAGACGGAAACGTAACCAAAGCATGGGTGGATTATAGAGCTTTTTTGCAATAGCTCCTGTGCTGTATTTAACTCAAACGCCAGCAAAATCCTCCCCCAAAACCCGATCCAGCGATACGACTAACTGCTGAGCATTGGCTTTACTAATACACATAGGCGGTTTGATTTTTAATACGTTATGAAACGGCCCGTCGGTGCTGATTAAAATACCACCCTGCTTCATACGTTCGGCAATGTAACTGGCCTGCGCTGCAGCGGGATCTTTTGTTTGTCGGTCGGTAACCAGTTCGATACCGATGAACAACCCAAGACCACGAACTTCACCAATAATCGGATAACGCTGTTGTAATTTCTGTAATTCACCTAGTAAAAAACCACCAACTACCAGAGCATTGTCCTGTAATTGTTCACTTTCAATGACATCGAGTACCGCCAATCCGATCGTGCAGGATACCGGGTTACCGCCGAAGGTATTAAAGTATTCCATACCGTTGTTGAAACTGTTGGCAATCTCCCGAGTGGTGATCACCGCTGCAAGCGGATGGCCGTTGCCAATGGGTTTGCCGAGTGTGACGATATCGGGTATTACCTGTTGGGTTTCAAACCCCCAGAAATGGCTGCCAACGCGGCCGAAGCCGACCTGTACTTCGTCGGCGATACAGAGTGCCCCGACATCGCGGACATGGGCATAAGCTGCTTTCAGGTAGCCATCGGGTAGCACCACCTGACCGCCGCAACCGAGTACTGTCTCGCAGATAAATGCGGCAACTTCGGCATGCTGCATATTGTGTTTTACGCTTTCGGCATATTGCACGCTAGTTGCCGGGTTGCGGTAGGTGTCCGGCATGACCGCCTTGTGTACATTTGATGGCCTACCGCTACCGCCTCTGCCGTCGTGTTTATAAGGACTGATATCGATTAATGAACCGAGGTTGCCATGGTAGGCGTGGTCGAGAATCACGATGTCTTCGCGTTGGGTGAAATTTCTCGCCAGTCGTAAAGCCAGGTCATTGGCTTCGCTGCCGCTATTTACCAGATAGCAGACCGACAGTGGATCGGGAAATTTGTCTACCAGCTTTTCGCAATAATCGGTAATCGACGAATAAAGATAACGC
>JAAENK010000249.1 GCA_024224415.1 Gammaproteobacteria bacterium
GGCCAAGACCATCTGGGACATGTTAGAGCTACCCAAAACCGTCAGTATCAAAGGCCAGGATGGACAAATGCACGACAATGTCGCAATGTGGATTTACTGGTCGCTTCAGGAAGGTACCCTCGGCGTTGACCCGGAATTACAGAAAACCAACGATGGTAAACTCCCCCCAGTCATCCATGTCGACAGCAATGAACCACTCTACTCCAATTACGACGGGAGTTTACTCACCGATGAAATGTGGGGCATTTATTACAAACCTGACTTCCACTTCGGCGGTATCCAGGGCGGTGCTGCACCCTATCCGATACAGACAGACCCCGATGAAGTCGCAGTCGACCCATACGGTGTCGACTCACCTGATTTCATTGTCGGTGAAGACTTCGCGCATATGTGGACTTCGGCGCTGGCGCATTGTCAGAAACGCTTCGAAGGTCAGCTTGAGTACTACAAAAACGAACCCTCAGGCGGCATCGGTTCGTTTACTCCTGACAGCTTCCCGATATTCGATGTCTTTCGTGAAAACTGCTACCTGATTGCAGATTCGAACCATGGCTACAAAATGCTCGGCGTTGGAAAACTGGTCGCTGAAGAAATCTGCGGGCAAAGCAGTTCATTGCTAGAACCGTTCCGCTACTCGCGTTACGCAGAAGGCAAATTGCATCCGGTTTCCAGTAGTCCGTTTCCCTGGAGTTAGTAAACTCGATTAAGATTTTTTTCATTGTTCTCCTCCTTGTAACCTGCGCTCAATTAGTTTTGACCGCAGGTTTTTTTTTACTTAATATTGGACGCCCAACCAATAAAAAATTGCAGGGCTTTTCCAAATATCTAACTGTCTGAAGCGATTCAGGTCGTACAGTTTTGCAATACTACATAAATCAATACACCAAATACGAGGAATCAAATGGTCATGGTTAACAAAAATTATATCTCTTCAATCATTGTCAGTGCAGCGCTTCTGGGTTTGGCCGCACCTGTTTCGGCCGCAGATCCAGCGAGCTGTAAAGCAGTTAATATGTCCGATGTGGGGTGGACTGATATCACCGCCACTACAGCTGCAACCAGTCTGGTCCTGGAAGGCCTGGGTTACTCACCAGATGTTAAGGTGCTTTCTGTACCAGTAACTTATAAAAGTCTGGAAACCGGTGATATTGACGTATTTTTAGGTAACTGGATGCCGACTATGGAAGGTGATCTTGGACCTTATCGCGATGCTGGAACCGTAGAAGTTATTCAGCCAGCAAATCTGACCGGGGCTAAATACACCCTCGCAGTGAATAAGAAGGCTGCTGATGCAGGGTTGAAGGATTTTGCCGATATCGCCAAATTCAAAGATGATCTCGACGGTGAAATCTATGGTATCGAGCCAGGTAACGATGGTAAC
>JAAENK010000250.1 GCA_024224415.1 Gammaproteobacteria bacterium
CGATGAGCCTTACATATGCACAACAACATTTAAAGCATGTATAAAATTAAAGGAACAAGAACTGCCATACAAGCGCATGCAGTCGGATCGTCCAAAGCCCGCTTCGCGGTCTTCGTTCGACCGCTGATGCGAGGCGTAATACTGCTTTGGCAGTATGTGGGAATTCCTAAATGTATTTAATTTTAATAGGTGGTATTTATGGCTTCGGATAATAAGAAACTTGAAAAGCGAATATCTATTGGGATAGCAGTCTTGATAGTGATATTTATTTTGGAGCTTTTTGTTTTAAGTGGAGAAGTGCTTTTAGATCAAAAATTATCGCTTGATGCTAGTAAGCCGCAAATATTGCAAATAGAGCGGGTAGGAGAAGAGCACCTAATTAACATAAAGACGTTATATGGTATTGCATTAAACGATAAAGATAAGTCTGGAGTTGCTATTGAGGTACGCCTGGAAGGCCCGGATGGGACAATACTACTGGATGAATCCGAATATGTTCCATATAAGCGGCATTACTATACTTTCACGCCTACTATGCAGGGAAAGCACAAACTTTATATTAAGAATTCGGAAGGTTCTCTTTCCTGGAGTGGTGGAAACGGAAGACTTAAACTTTATGTGGGAGATAAAAGAGTGTTCGGCCCCATTTTTGAATCTCTACCTTCATTTTAAATATAAAAGCTTTCACATAACAAGGCCAATGCACATGGAAAAATTTTACCTATGCTCCTTCGGCGCTATGGCACGATTCCCCAGTGATTGGCGACGTTATGCACATACAAGCGCATGCAGTCGTATCAAAATGCCCGCTATGTGTTCATTTCGACGGCCCTCGTTAATCCTCCGTAGCATGCTGCGGGTTATTTTTTTGCAGCCTTTTTAACCGCCTTCTTTTTCGGCATCGGAAAATGCCCGATTAGCTCGCCGACCTTTAGCGTGTTGCCCGGGCGCAGTTTTTGCAACCACTCAACATTATTACCGGCTAACAATATCACCGTCGAACCCATATTAAAGCGTCCCATTTCGTCGCCTTTCCTGTATTGCTTATTGGTATGCGAAAAATCGAATTCACTGATTTTCTTGCCTTTTGGTGGTGTTACCAGGCCGCTCCACACGGTTTCGATGGCGGCGACATTAATTGCGCCGACCAATATCATCGCCATCGGGCCGGCGTGGGTTGAGAATAAACATACCACTCGCTCGTTTTGCGCAAAAATTCTGGGGATGGCTGCCACAGTCCAGGGTGCGACGCTAAACAGACGGCCTGGTACATGAATCATTTTGTGAAGGCGTGCATCGGTTGGCATATGCAAGCGATGATAGTTGTGGGGTGCCAGGTAAATGGTTGCAAATCGACCATTGTTAAACAATTTAGCCACGGTTTCGTCACCGCCGAGTAATTGTGTCACGGTATACAGATGATCCTTTGCCTGAATAATCTGGCCCTGTTCTATTTTTCCAGCTTCAGAAACCTTACCATCGGCCGGTGAGGCGAGGGTATTCACGCCGCTGACAATCGGGCGCGCGTCCTGTTTCAATTCACGGGTAAAAAAATCGTTAAAGGTTTCGTAGACACCGATGTTTTCGTAAAGTGCATCGCTCATGTCGACATTGAATTTATCTATAAACCATCTGATTAATGGTTGCACGAAGGGCCCGTGGAACCGTGTAATGGTAAATACGATGCGCGAAATGAGATGGTGCGGCGCGATATAGAAAAGCCAGATTAAAAGTTTTTCTTTGTTGATAGGTGGTTCTTTTGCCGTTGGATCCTGGTCGCTCATTTTATTTTCTAACTGTCATCTGCAAGGTTTGTGTATCGCCATTGTCTAACTTCAATGTAACCGCTACCAGGTCGCCAGGTTTCAGAGTCTGCTGGGGTTGCATCATCATTAAATGCATACCCCCGGGTGCCAGTTCGCGGCTTGTGCCCGCAGCTATGGTTAAGCTTGTTAAGGGCTGCATCGACATCATGCCATTATTCTCCATGGTTTCGTGTATGTCGACTGCTGTAAATACTTCACTTTCAACACCGATAATGCTGACGCTTTGATTTGACGTGTTTGCAATGATCATATAACCGGCACGTGTCGGTACCACCGGTGGCAGATTTTGAATCCAGGCGTCGCTGATCTCAAGCGATGCACCGATCACAGGAAAAGCCGTTAACAGGGTAATGGCGATAATAAAGAGTTTGAATAAACGAATTAGCATTAAGAGTCTGGCAGGCCGTTTTAAGAAATATCGTGTAGAATTCGCAGCATTATATTTTAACTGGTTTGAAACACAACGTGACTATTGCGGTTTCACTAAAAGAGCTGGGTAGTATTCGGGATTTTATACGCTGGGGTAGCAGCGAGTTTAATCGCCACGAATTGAGCTTCGGGCATGGCTTTGGTAACGCTTTCGACGAAGCGCGGTATCTCACTCTGCACGCGTTGGCATTGCCTTTCGACTGGCCGGAAAGCTATTTCGATTGCCTGCTAACCCAAACAGAACGCGAGCAGGTAATAGAGTTGCTGCAGTTGCGTGCCAATAGCCGACAGCCTGCTGCCTATCTTACCCGCGAATCCTGGTTTTGTGGCCTCAGATTTTATGTCGATGAACATGTACTGGTGCCGCGTTCGCCGATTGCCGAGCTGATTGGCAATCACTTCGAACCCTGGATCGATAGCCGGCAGGTTAGCCGCATTCTGGATTTATGCACCGGTAGCGGCTGCATCGCAATTGCCTGCCAGTATGCTTTTGAGGATGCCGAGGTCTGCGCCTCGGATATCTCCGCCGATGCGCTTGAAGTCGCGCGCATCAATTGCCATGAACACGAGTTAGACGATATCCTGACATTGTATGAATCTGACCTGTTTGACGATATTCCACCACAACAGTTTGATGTTATCGTCGGTAACCCGCCTTATGTCGATGCCGAAGATATGGCCGCGCTCGGGGCTGAATTCAAATGTGAACCTGGTCTGGGACTTGCAGCCGGTGACGATGGGCTTAAGCTGGTTGGTAGGATATTGTTGCAGGCAGTCAATTATCTCAGCGAGCAGGGAATATTGATTATTGAGGTCGGTAACTCGCAGGCGGCAATGATGGAAAAATTTGAATTTTTACCGATGACCTGGATCGACTTCGAATTCGGCGGTGGAGGTGTTTGTTGTATTCAATACCAGGACTTGAATCAGCATTATGAACAGGTAAAACATGTGGTAAACAATCAAAAAGGTATTAAATAAATGTCATGGTGGGGAAAAGCGCTTGGCGGCGCATTTGGTTTCATGATTGGCGGGCCACTCGGTGCGTTGATGGGTATTGCCTTTGGTCATAACTTTGACCGCGGGCTAAATGCCATGGGTAAAGATGGCTGGCAGGCTGGCGGTGCAGACCAGGATCGTATTCAGGCTGCTTTTTTTACCGCTACCTTTTCGGTGATGGGTTATATCGCCAAGGCCGATGGCAAGGTCACCCGCGATGAAATCCAGCTCGCCCAGGAAGTGATGCGACACCTCGGACTCAACCCGGAAATGCGCGAATCAGCCAAACGGCTTTTCAACGAGGGTAAGTCCAGCGAGTTTCCCATAGACGAAATCCTTGAGCAATTCAAAAAGGAAACCCACCGACGCACTACATTGATTCAAATGTTCCTGGAAATTCAGCTACAGGCCGCTTATGCCGATGGCATCATGCACCCGGCTGAAGAAAAGGTACTAGCGCACATTTGCCACAAACTAGGTATTCCACTGGCGCAGCTAAAACGTCTTGAAGAAATGCTCAAAGCAGGGTTTGGCGGCAGGGATTATCAGACCGCATCCTCGAAAACTTCCCTGGTAGATGCTTATGCGATTCTTGGCGTGAATGCTTCGGTGAGTGATGCCGACTTGAAAAAGGCTTATCGGCGATTAATGTCACAACATCATCCTGATAAACTGGTTGCTAAAGGCTTGCCGGAAGAAATGATTCAGGATGCCACGGAAAAGACCCAGCAAATCAAATCGGCCTACGAAGTGATACGTGAATCACGCGGCTAGAAGTAGATATGAAAAATATCTTCAAATTATTAATAACTGGCCTTTTTCTCATAAATACTGCAGCACAGGCTGATGAGGTCCGTATTGTCGATGTCAAGGTGCACTGCCAGGTTGATTGTACCTTCTCGGTAACCTTGAAACATGCCGATACCGGTTGGGACCATTACGCCAATCAATGGGATGTAGTAAGCCTCGACGGCAAGCTGATTAAGTCACGCGTGTTATACCATCCGCATGTTAACGAACAGCCTTTTACGCGTTCTTTATCGGGCGTTTCTATTGGTAAAGATATAAAGCAGGTAAAGATTCGTGCGAGGGATTTAAAACATGGTTACTCATCTCAGGAATACTTGGTGGATATGCCTGAATAATCAGTATCGTTTAGCGATTTCGCATATATATCGCAGCGACTATTACCGATACAAAGGTAAACACACCAATACCTAGGAGTAGCCAGTTTTTCCAGCTCCAGGGTTGTTCGACACTTTCAATCGATTTGGCGCTGGGTCGCGTTTTGCTCTGGGATTTTTTCCGAGCCTGAGATTGCTCGGTGCTCGCTTTTACCTGAGATTCCGCACGTTGAGCAATACTGGAATAAGGTGAATCCGTTCCATTTTTCTTTTGTAGAAGTTGATTCAGTTCCGCCAGCGCGGCCTGGGCTTCTTCGAGTTTCTTTTCGTGGACTAAAGCATCGATTTTCGCCCAGTGCATAAACCATTCATTACTTTCATTTTCGCTGGCGCTGCCCAGTTCGATTTCCCTGCTATAGGTTTTAATTTTCTGGCGGTTGCTGAGACCGTAACCCATAGTCGCATAGATTGCTGAGGATAGTTGACGCGGTTGTGTGCTATCGAGACGAATGGCGTTATCGTACGCGCGACTGCGTGCAATGTTATAGTTTGACACTTCGATATCGGCTGCGGCTTTTTGTTGGGTTGATTGATCTAAAATCAGCAAATAACGGGTTTCGGCCAGGTTGTTTAAATTTAAACCGGTGAGAAACCAGACTGTTGGGTCATTGCTATAGTCATTGGTTTTGGCTTCTATACGTGCCTGTAGATTTTTCAAGCGAGTATATTTCTGTGTGAGCGTCCGATCACTCTCGTCAAATCGGGCTGAAACAATTTGATTGGCGAGTTCGCTGTACTCGCTTCCTGCAATAATGGCATAAATATCCTCGAAATTGGCCTGCGCCAGCACGGTAGTTAGTGATGCCAGGTAAAACAGAGTAATTGCAACTATTATTTTCATTTAACCAGATTAATGTGTAGATGGTCGGCTTTATCAAAGGCATCCGGAATGCCATTTTTTGGTTCGATGTCGATCTTGAAACTGGATGGGCGTACTGGAATGGTTAAGGCCTCTAGCTGGGCGAAGAAGCGGTGTTGATCCGGCAGAGATTTAATCGCTTTCCAGAGAACCCAGTAAACGATAGCAGCATTCTTTTGACGGGGAATTTCGTTCGGCATCAGGTCGAGTGCGGCACCAAGCTGATGGGCACCGTTTAGCGCGCTACTAAACCACTCGTTACGTTCCGGGTTGCGCCAGCCACTACTTAACCATAATCGGCTGTCGGGAATCGGCAAGGTTTCACCGTTTAAATCTTTAATCTCGTTTCCTGGTTTGCGGTGAAACTTTTTCATGTGATCGTAAGCATCAAGAATGAGTTTGGAAAGCGCTATCGCGCCATCCTCAATAATGAGATCGTATTCGCTCTCAGTTAGGAGGTTTCCAGCGTAACCCTCAGGTTTTGTCGGTATCAGTTCTATTTCATCGCGTGTCGGCACGGGTAACTTGCCGGCATCACCCGCAGTCGAGCGGGGAATCCTGTAGTGATTGATATATTCCTGTCGAATCAGGTCTTTATTGTCCATCTGCAGGATAGTGTTGTAGCGTTTAATTATTTTTCCGGCAGCATCGAGAACTCGACCTTCGACCTCGTAGGTGAGCCGGGGATTTCTACCTTCGATATCGATTGATTCACTGCCACCGCCCTGGCTCACGCCCTGTGCCGAAGTCGGTTTACCTTTTTTATATACCCTGGAAAGATGTTTTTGGTCACGGGGCTGGAACAATAATATATGACGGTCCTTTACTGGAAGGTCGAGTTTGAAAGAGGTCCAGTTGGTGCTGACTTTACCAACCTTCTTCTTGCCGGAATAGTCCGAGCGCACCCGAATCCGGCCAAATGAATTTTTAGTGATGGTGATTGACCACTGAACCTTCTGGTTATCTTCGATTTTGTCGAGGATTTCGATCCGAAAAGGCGCCTGTTTCTTTAATACCGGTTGCGGTGCTGGTTTACTGATGCCATGCGGGATTTCATATCTGGCGGGCACCACAACAAATGAACGTAGCGCGTTACTTTCCGGATTTTCGGAAGTAAAAACGCTGAGTCCTTCGCCGGTCGCAAGAGCCGTTTGCAAGGATATAAATACGACCAGGATGGATAGCCGCAACAATAGGTCCATAACGAGTGATACTTTTAAAGCTTTCCTTATCCAGAGTGTAGTTCAAATCTGCAAATTGCCTAGAGGCGTTTCGTTTTAGCGCATATAATAGAAACCTGTTTGTAACCTGTAACCTGTAACCTGTAACCTGTGAGATTAACCTATGAATGCCTCGACAACTAACGCCGCCCTGCTGGAAAAAGACCAGGCGCATATGATTCACCCTTTACACCACAGTGGTGGTCATGCCAGTGGCAAGGTATGGGTGAGTGCCGAAGGTTCCTATTTGATCGATGCCGATGGCAACCGGTATATCGATGGACTTTCCTGTCTGTGGAATGTGAATGCCGGTCATGGTCGGCAGGAGCTGGTAAACGCCGCTACCGAGCAAATGCAGAAAATGGCTTTTTGTTCCAGCTATGCTGGCAGTTCCAACATTCCGGCAATTGAACTTGCGAATAAATTGTCAGATATTTGCTACCCGAATATTAATCATTTTTACTTTACCTCAGGCGGTGGCGAAGCTACCGATAGTAATATCAAACTGGCACGCTCATACTGGAAAGCCAAAGGCAAGCCGCAGAAGACCCAGGTTATCAGTCGTATCTGGGGGTATCATGGGGTCACATTTGCTGCCATGTGCGCCACCGGAATCGCAGGGTACTGGCCTGCATTCGCGCCGGGGATTCCGGGTTTTACACATATCCCCACGCCAGATCAATACCGTTATCCAAAGCCAGAAGATGGTTCCTCCGCCGGAATAGCCGCCGCCAATGAGCTTGAAAAAGAGATTTTGAAACAGGGTGCTGAAAATGTTGCCATGTTTATCGCCGAACCGGTACAGGGCGCTGGTGGAGTACTGCTTGCACCCGATGACTATTTTCCGCGTATACGCGAAATCTGCGATCAATACGAAGTGTTGCTGGTGGCGGACGAAGTCATCACCGGGTTTGGTCGCACCGGCAAATTATTTGCACTCGAGCATTACGGTATTCAACCCGACCTGGTGCAGTTCGCCAAAGCCATCACCTCGGGTTATGTGCCACTCGGCGGCATCGGTATTACTGACGAGATCGCTACTACGCTGGAAAATGCTGACAAGCCCTGGATGCATGCCTACACCTATAGTGGCCATCCGACGACCTGCGCGGTTGGGCTGGCGATGTTGGATATTATCGAGAAAGAAGACTTTTCAGGACAGGCGGAGAGCAAAGGTAAATACCTGCTGGAGAAACTGCATAGTGCTCTGGACGGTCATCCGCATGTTGGCGATGTACGTGGCAAGGGCATGATGTGCGGCGTCGAACTGGTTGAAAATAGATTTAGCAAGGAACTCTACCCGGCGGAGTGGGGCGTGGCTGGCAAAATGACAAAAGCCATGATAAACCATGGCTTATTCACTCGTATGCGCAGTGAAGTGGTTTGCATTGCGCCGCCGATCACATCGAGCGAATCGACCCTGGATGACCTGGTTGCCGCGCTGCGTGATTCAGTGGTGGATGTGTTTGGTGAGTAGGTGATTAAGTTGCCAGATATAGGAAAATATGGCCAAACCAAGCTTCTACTGGCACGACTACGAAACCTGGGGGGTTAATCCACGAGTAGATCGTCCCGCACAGTTTGCTGGTATCCGTACCGATGCCGAACTGAATATCGTTGGCGAACCGTTGATGATTTATGCGCGACCTACGATGGATTTTCTGCCGCATCCGGAGGCCGTGCTGGTGACTGGTATCACGCCGCAGTCAGTCAGTGCGGAAGGTATCAGTGAAGCCGAGTTTTTTCGTGATATTCATTTTCAGTTCAAGCAGGCCAACACATGTATTGTCGGCTACAACAATATTCGCTTCGACGATGAAGTCACGCGTTTTGGTTTTTATCGTAACTTCATTGATCCCTATGCTTATAGTTGGCAAAATGGCAACAGTCGGTGGGATGTGCTGGATTTGATGCGACTTTGCCATGCCTTGCGTCCCGAAGGCATTCACTGGCCACTAAGTGAAAAAAAATCAACCAGTTTCAAGCTCACCGATTTGACGGCCGCCAACGATATCAAACAGGTCGGTGCGCACGATGCCCTGGTCGATGTGAAAGCCACGATTGCGGTGGCAAAGCTGGTTAGGCATGCTCAACCGCGCTTATTTGATTTTTATTTTAATCTGCGTAATAAAAAACCAGTGGCTGAGTTGATCAATTTGACCAAGCCCGACATCCTGCTGCATGTAAGTGGTATGTTTCCCGCAGAGCAGGGTTGTCTGGCACCCATTTTTCCATTGCTGGCGCATCCATCCAATGCCAATGAAATCATATGCTTTAATCTGCGGTTTAATCCTGAAGCGTTATTGCAGCTGAATGAGGATCAAATACAGCAAAAACTCTATGCTAGATCGCTGGATATGGCCGAGGGTGAGCAGCGTATTCCTCTCAAAGGAGTGCACCTCAATAAGTCACCCGCATTGGCGCCAATATCTACATTGAATCCACAACAGGCAGAGAAATGGCAAATAAACTGGGATGAAATTAATCAGCATCGAGATCTGTTATTGTCTGACCCAGGGTTGATCACACGCTTGCTGCAAGCCTACGGCACTGAACGTGCATATGATTCTGTCGATGCTGACAGTGCCCTTTACGAAGGATTTATCGGTAATGAAGATCGTCTGCGGTGTAATCAGTTACTCGCCGCGAGTCCCGAGCAGCTGGCAGGTTGGTCTGAAGACTGCTTTCACGATAAACGCCTCAATACTTTGCTATTTCGCTATCGTGCGCGAAATTTTCCGAAGACTTTATCAGGCGAAGAATCGCAACGCTGGCAACGTTATTGTCATAGTAAATTAATAGACGGTGATTTTGGTTCAGGTTTAACAACCGAACAATTCCAGCAACAATTATTGACTCTGGCGCAACGAGAGCAGGGTGAGCGTGAACAGCGGTTGCTCGATCAGCTATCGGGTTGGGCACAGGAAATGTTTAGCTAAACAGATTATCCGATATGGCCGATTCCGATAACATAGATTCACGACTTAGCAGAGTTTATAAGCAAAATGGTGACAAAAGGGATCTATTCGACGACTGGGCTCAGACTTACGATCATGACCTGGTTAACGAGATGGGTTATGTGGCAGATGTTGAAGCCTGTCGCCAGTTCGAAACCCTGGTCAGTGATAGACAGGCAAGAATACTCGATGCCGGTTGCGGTACAGGCCTGGTTGGTTCTCGTCTTAAAAAGGCTGGTTACAACAATATATTTGGTAGTGACTACTCCGAAAAAATGCTCGAACAGGCCAAAGCTACCGGTGCATACCTGGCGCTCGAACAACATGATCTAACCCAACCGGTAATAACCGACCAGCCCTATGATGCGGCGATTGCAGTGGGTGTGTTCGCGTTTAGTTTACCCTCGGCCGAGCATCTGGTTAATATTACGTGTAGCCTCAAGACTGGCGGCATCGCGATGGTCACGGTTAATGGTAAGGCCTGGCGGCAAGTCGACTGGGAATCAAAACTCGAAGGATTTAACCAGGCCTATCCGCATACCCGGTTGGTTAATGTTCGAACCATAGAATACTTACGCACCGATGGAATCGATGGACGTTTGTTGACTTTGCGGCGGGTTGGTTAGTGAGCTGATATCATTCGCCCACACAGTTTAACTCAGCTCATATTATTGCTAAAACTCAATCAAACCAGACCGGATTAGTCCAGGCCCGCCTACCTTCCGCGGTGGTCACTGTCAGGCGCAGGTAAGCACTCTTAAACTTCTCGACAGGAAAACTTGCACTGGTCTGATTGTTATCGATTGAGTACAGCGCGCGCGAGCCGCGACCCTGTACGGAGATCACGGAGGCAGCATCGCATTTGATATGGACTTCATCGCCTTCGAATCGCACATCGTGAATTTCTGGACCAGTACTAGAGTAATAACGACCGGCTTTCAAGGATTCGAGTAATGCGTCCGGATCGAGGTTTTCAGCGTGTACCATTATCCAACCACCAAAGGCATCGTAGGTCATATAATGCGCATCGTCGGTGGCGAGGGCGCAAAGACGCCATCCTTCGTTGAGGAGCTGATCGCAAAATGGCCAGTCTATGCCGCGATCGGCTTCGACCTGTGAACCATGGTTATAAATTTCAATTGCATGTGCGCAATCGATAGTTTTTGCATCCTCGACCGTAAGTCCATTCCAGGAGGGATGAGCGATGCTGATAAAAGCACCAGAATCTGCGGCCCGGCGGGCAATTTGGGGTGCAGTTTCACCTGTTGATGGTCTGGCAAAATCAAGCGGGATACCAACGGCAAGAATGTGCCATGGTTCACCGATACGGGTTGTTCCCTCATGCAGTTCAGCGGCAATCAAAGTGGTGAAGCATTCATCCCGCAGATGGCGGGTATCGGTAACGGGATAATCAAAACGTGACATGAAGTGTTCGCTCAGTGAGATAAAATCATACCCTTCTTCCCTGTACATGCGACAGACGTCTTCTGGCGCAAACAATCCGTCGGAGTCAGTCGAGTGGGTATGCAGGTTACCGCGAAAAAATTGACCTGGGCGGCCAAATGGTAGGTTATTCATGAACTGATTTTCGATTTCGGTAATTCCTTGATATACAAATCATGTTTGCTGTATGGGATTTCGACTTTCTCTTCGATAAAACGTTTGTAAACCTGGCAATTCAGGGCGTCGATAACACGTCCACGCAGTACGGGCTGGTCGATCCAGCAGAGTAGTTCAAAATCGAGGCTGGAGGCACCGAACATGCGAAAACGCACCCGTGGCTCCGGGTCAGTACAGACTGCATCATCGCTCAATGCAATAGCCATGAGAATTTCGCGTACTTTATCGATATCGGAACCATAAGCTACCCCAACCGCGATACGGATACGAAACTTTTCCGCTGGGCCGCCCGATTCATTTATGATTTTGGTATTGCCCATAACCGAATTAGGAATAGTAACTTCGACATCATCACGGGTAAGTATACGTGTACTACGAATTCCAATATGCGTGACTTCACCGCGCTCGCCGGTATCGAGTACAACGAAATCACCGATTTTATAAGGCGCATCGGCCAATATAAAAACCCCTGAAAATAAATTCGCCAATGTGTCTTTGGCGGCGAAACCGACTGCGATACCGACGATACCGGCCGATGCCAACCAGGCAGTCATATCTACTTGCCAGGCGGTAAAAATAATATATATCGCCAAAACGACAATAGCGATATTGGCGATGTTTAAAAATAATGGCAGGGTTTGTGGGTGAAGCACGGAAATGTGTCTGTCGTTTTGCGCGACGAGTTGCAGTATTGACCGGGTGACTCGCAACAAGAACAGTGCCCACATCAGATAAGCAATGCTCTTTAATGACGAGAAAACTATAAAGTTAAACGGGTCACCAAACCCCATTAAATTGGTCGCCAAGGCGAGGCCCAGCAGAATCACACTGGTCTGGATCGGGCGATGCAACAGGTTGATGAGATGATCGTCGATTGCAAACTGCGTTTTCATTGCCAACCTTTTTAAGCTGGTAATGACGAAGCCGTTAAAAACCCAGGCTATAACGAAAGAAGCAGCAACTACAACCAGAGCCTGTACCCAGCTATTTTCACCAAAATATCCGAGGTAAGGTTTTA
>JAAENK010000251.1 GCA_024224415.1 Gammaproteobacteria bacterium
TCAATGAACGAGAAGCGCAACGGTTCAAAGTTCCTGGGGCGAGATCATCACCCGGACTGTTTTACCATCTGGTTGGCCGGCGCCGGTATTCAGCCTGGCATTACCTTCGGCGATACAGATGAACTGGTTGCTTGCGGCGGCGACTATTTTCTCGCGGGTCAGTGCGCCACCGCCACCTTTGATTAAATGTAGCTGATGGTTGGACTCATCGGCACCATCGACGTAGATGGACATATGCCCCACGCTGTTCAAGTCTTCAACGCGAATACCATGTTTTAACATACGCTCGGTTGAGGCTTCAGAACTCGACACTGTGGCTTTAATGTCGCCGCCCATTTTTTCCGCCATCAGGTCAATAAAATGGTTGACGGTAGAGCCAGTGCCGACCCCGACGATTGTGTCAGGCTTGACGTATTCGAGTGCGGCCTGTGCGGCGAGCTGCTTTTTTTCTTCGGGTGACATAAGTAGAAGATCCTGTAAATGAATAGGGGGATGTTAGCGATTGATGCGCGAATTGTCATTGCTTAGTGAACACGCAATACTGATAATGCGCGCTTATTGTAAGTACTGATGCCAGCAAACTTGATGAAAACCCAGAAATTTTTAGAAAAAGTATTAACCGCCAGAGTTTACGACGTGGCGAAGGAAACGCCGCTGGATTACCTGAGTCGGATTTCAGTGCGTTATGACAATCAGGTATGGCTTAAGCGTGAAGACTTGCAGTCGGTATTTTCCTTCAAGCTTCGTGGCGCGTTTAACAAAATACACCAGGTACTCAAATTACAACCTGAGCTAAATGGGGTGATTGCTGCATCGGCAGGGAATCATGCGCAGGGTGTTGCACTGTCGGCGAAAAAATTCAATCTAAAAGCTACAATTGTGATGCCGACGACGACTCCGGATATTAAAATCTCAGCGGTTAAATCCTACGGTGCGAAAGTGGTTTTACAGGGTGAGCATTTTGATGCCGCGAAGACATATGCGGAGAATCTGGCAAAGAAGGAAGGTTTGGCCTTCATTCACCCCTTCGATGACTTCGATGTGATGGCCGGTCAGGGCACTATCGCACATGAAATCATTCGTCAGCATCCGGATCATATCGATGTGATATTTGTGCCGGTAGGTGGCGGTGGTCTGGCAGCCGGCATCGCTGGTTTTATCAAAGCCGTGAAACCCGAAATTAAAGTCATCGCTGTAGAACCCGCCGATGCTGCCTGCTTCGATGCGGCCGTGAAGGCCGGTCGTCGCGTGACTTTAAAAGATGTCGGCATTTTCGCTGATGGTGTAGCAGTCAAACAAATTGGAAAGCATACTTTTGCGATACTGAAGGATTTGGTCGATGACGTGGTCACCGTGAGTACCGACCAGATTTGCGCTGCGATAAAAGACACCTTCGAGGATACAAGGGCCATCTGCGAGCCAGCGGGAGCGGTGTCACTTGCAGGTCTGAAGAAATATGTGGAGACCAGAACTATCGAAAATCAAACGCTGGTAGCCATTAACAGTGGCGCCAATATGAACTTTGACCGACTGCGTCATGTTTCTGAACGCTCCGAACTCGGTGAAGAACGTGAGGCGCTACTCGCGGTACAAATACCGGAACGCCCGGGTAGTTTCAAACGGTTCTGCCAGATCATTGGCAAGCGTCAGATTACCGAATTCAATTATCGCTATGCCGACGAAACGATCGCGCGGGTGTTTGCGGGCATTCAGCTCACCAATGGATCCGACGAAAAGAATCGTCTAATAAAATCACTGCAGGCGAAAAACTATCCGGTGGTTGATATGACTGACAATGAAGTGGCGAAATTGCATACTCGTTATATGGTGGGTGGCCATCCCGGTGGTGGTGTCACTAATGAGTTACTCTATCGATTTCAGTTTCCTGAAAAACCCGGTGCCTTATTAAATTTTTTAATGAAGGTGGGGCGTAAGTGGAATATCAGCCTGTTTCATTATCGCAATCATGGTTCAAATTTCGGCAGAATTTTAATGGGTTTCCAGATCGATAAAAAAGATTACAGGGTTTTTCAGACTTTTCTTTCACAGCTGGGAATCCCGCACTGGAATGAAACCGAAAATGAAGCCTACCAGTTATTTTTAAAATAGATTATCTGTCAATTTAATGTGGTTTATGAAGTAGTTCGGCTAAGCGCAGGAATTGAACTAGAAAAGCAGGATACCAACCACGGTGCCGTCGCAAATCTATCAACCTTGAACCGAAGGTTCAGGTGGGGTTATTGGCAACCCATCAGGCTTCCCGTCGAAACGGGCGTGCACACCAGTGTTACACGAAAGTCCCCGAGATTGATAAATAGGCTCAAGGATTATGATGAATGCTAACGAACACCGTAGTTAGTATGCAACTACTATACGCCTGCCTGCAATGAAAAGTAAAATTTAAATTTCTAATTGCCGTGCCTGTTCCAGAATGCGTGAAATTTTTGATTCGAGGCTCCTTAAACGGGGTGAAATATCTTTGTCGACATCCTTGCCGATGCTATCCGAACTCAATAAATCATTCGCAATATTGAGTGCGGTGATGACTGCAATACGTTCAGACCCGACTATACTGCCACTATCGCGTACTTCACGCATCTTGTCGTCGAGGTATCTGGCGGAGGCGAGTAGCGCCGGTTGTTCTCCTGCTGGACAGGCAACCTTGTAATCTTTGTCGAGGATGGAGACGTTAATGGGTTGTTGATCGGTCATGAACCTAACTCGAGTGATCGTAAGCGTGAAATCATCGCCTCAACCCGGCTTCTCGCCAGTTCGGTCTTCTCGATGAGCTGAGAGCGTTCGGTGACCAGCTTGTCTTTTTGCTGGCGCAGGTTGGTATTCTCGTTTTTTAGTAAACCTACAGTATCGATCAACTCGTCAACACGTTGCTCGAGTTGTCGTAAATCGGTTTCAGTATAATCTGTTTTATTAGAATCCATAGGATAATCATCGGGCTTAATACAGCGCCAGTCAACCAGTGTAAGGCGTTATTACGTATATTTAACTGCATAGGTGAGTGTTAGAATAGAAAAATTATACAAAACTCTGACATTTCTACAATGCTCGATTTCGATACCGTACAAACTGCGCTGGAAAAACTTGGCGCCAATGTCGACGCGGCCGAAGCCCACGGTAGCTTATGCGGGCTGTTACTCGATAATTCTGATATGGCGACATGGCTGAAACATAGCCTCGATGATTTGCCAGAAGTCGGTGATGTGCTCGCCACCGAAAAGCTTACAGATTTGAAGCAATTGTTTGAACATAGCCGCGAGCAGCTAAATACCGAAGACCTTTCCCTGGAGCTATTATTGCCCGATGAGGTCGATGACTTAGGTGTTCGTTTGCTTGGACTGGCTACCTGGTGCCAGGGATTTCTCTACGCTATTGGCGTAACCGGCCTGGCTAATAGAAGTGAGCTAGACCAGCTTTCACAGGAGTGTTTGTCAGACTTGCTCGAAATTAGTAAGCTCGATTATCACAGCGAAGCTGGGGAAGAATCCGAACAGCAGTATGTTGAAATTGTCGAACACGTCCGTATGTCCGTATTCATGTTAAACGAGGCGCTTAACCCCGTCATGCCCGCGCCGTCGCTACAGTAAGAGAAACATCTATGAAACCAGCAGAATTTAAACGTCGCCGCACCCAGTTAATGAAGATGATGGGTAAAAATACCATCGCTATACTGCCCTCGGCTTCGCAGCTTACCCGTAATCGGGATGTTGATTTCCCCTTTCGTCAGGATAGCGACTTTCTCTATTTAACGGGTTTTAATGAACCCGGTGCGGTGATGGTACTAATGCCCGGGCGCAAGCATGGCGAATACGTATTATTTTGCCGTGAAAAAGACCAGGATCAGGAAATCTGGCATGGTCGGCGGGCCGGTCAGGAGGGTGCGGTGGCGGACTATGGTGCGGATGATTCTTTTCCGATCGACGATATCGACGATATTTTACCGGGCCTGCTCGAAGGCACCGATGCCATTTTCAATATTATGGGTCGATACCCGGAGTTTGATAAACGCTTAATCGGTTGGGTTAGCCATATCCGTGAGCAATCACGCAGTGGCATGCATGTGCCTTCGGAATTCATTTCGCTGGACTATACGTTGCACGATATGCGTCTGTTCAAAAGTCGTGAAGAATTACGTCTGATGCGCAAGGCAGCGGCCATTAACGTGAAAGCGCACCAACTCGCTATGCAAACTTGTGCCCCTGGCAAGCATGAATATCAGATTCAGGCGGAATTCGATTATCAGTTTGGCAAAAACAACGCGCAACATGCCTATCCTGCCATCGTTGGTGGTGGCGCCAACGGTTGTATTTTGCACTATACCGATAATAACGATGTATTGAATGAGGGTGACCTGCTGCTAATTGATGCAGGTTGTGAGGTTCAGGGCTATGCTTCCGATATTTCGCGCACCTTTCCGGTTAGCGGTAAATACAGTTCGGCACAAAAGGAAGTTTACGAAATTGTCCTGGCCGCGCAATACGCTGCGATCAAAAAGGTAAAACCCGGCAATCACTGGAATGATCCACACAATGCAGCGGTAAGAGTGATAACCAGGGGGTTGGCGGAAATTAAATTATTGAAAGGTGTCCCGCAAAAACTTATTAAGGACCAGGCTTATCGCAAGTTTTATATGCACCGTACCGGTCACTGGCTCGGGCTCGATGTGCATGATGTGGGGGATTACAAGGTCGGTGATCAATGGCGTTTGCTGGAACCTGGAATGGTGCTAACCATTGAGCCAGGTATTTATATAGCAGCGCATAGCAAAGGCGTGCATCGCAAATGGTGGGATATTGGGGTACGTATCGAGGACAACGTTCTGGTTACTAAAGGTGGGCACGAAGTATTAACCGAGGCGTTGCCGAAAAAGGTCGAAGATATCGAAGCGCTAATGGCGGGCGCAACCTGAAGAAATAAGGCGGAATAAATAGGACTTTAAAACTACGCAGGCAGGCATTATAGTGTCGTCACAGACATAAGCTGCGGCAGGAGAGAGTCGTTCAATCGGCCACCGAAGACGCAACCACCCGGAAACGCTCAGGTAAAAAGGACTGTTGCAGTTGTCTGACTCTGGAGAGTGATAGATGCAATGCTATCCACCGAAGGTGAAAGGCCCGCTAAGTAAATATCTGGCCCGATCTCTCAGGTAACCGGACAGAGGGGTTTTTTTGATTAACAACTGAGAGGTGTTATGGCCCAGAAAACTCCGCTTCACCAGTCCCATCTACAGGCATCTGCCAAAATGGTCGACTTCGCCGGATGGGATATGCCTATCCATTACGGATCCCAACTCAATGAACACAAAATTGTGCGCAGCGATGCAGGCATGTTCGATGTCTCGCATATGACCGTGGTCGATGTCGCCGGCAGCGACGCGAAGTCATATCTGCGTTACCTGTTGGCTAACGACGTCGACAAGCTTTCCATCGTGGGTAAAGCGCTTTATAGCTGCATGTTGAATGAAAGTGGTGGTATCGTCGACGACCTGATCGTTTACTGGTTATCCGGTGATGATTACCGTGTAGTAATTAACTCGGCGACCCGCGATAAGGATTTAGATTGGTTGAACCAACAGGCGTCGAGATTCGATGCACTTGAGTTAACCGAGCGTGACGATGTCGCGATGATTGCGGTACAGGGGCCTAACGCTCGTGAAAAAACGCTAGCGCTATTTGATCCAGAACAGCACTCAGTAATTCTGGATCTGCAAAGGTTTGCTGCTGTGGAGGTTGGTGATTATTTTGTCGCTCGCACAGGTTATACCGGCGAAGATGGGTTTGAACTGCTAATGCCCAACAATATGGCGGCGCTATGCTGGCAAACCTTACTGGATGCTGGAGTAGAGCCTTGTGGCCTTGGTGCGCGTGACACCTTGCGGCTGGAGGCAGGTATGAGTCTTTATGGTACCGATATGGATGAGACTACCAGTCCTTTGATTTCAGGCCTGAAATGGACTCTGGCAATGCAGGATGACCATGAATTTGTTGGCAAGCAGGCTCTTGTCGATGAGCAGTCCAGTGGCGTTAAACAACGACTGGTAGGATTATTATTAACAGATAAAGGAGTTTTACGTAACCATTTGCGAGTAATCACCGACCAGGGTGACGGTGAAATCACCTCGGGTAGTTACTCGCCGACACTGAGCCGCTCAATCGCGTTGGCACGTATCCCGGCAGGCGTTAGTGGTGAGGTCGAAGTGGAAGTACGCAATAAATATTTAAAGGCAGAAATTGTAAAGATTCCCTTTGTTCGGCAGGGGAAGTCATGTGTAACTAGTGGGAGTATGTCCAATGAGTAATGTACCATCTGAATTAAAATTTTTATCGTCTCATGAATGGGTATTGATCGATGGTGATGTGGCAACCATCGGTGTATCGGATCATGCGCAGGAATTGCTCGGCGATCTGGTATTCGTTGAATTGCCGGAGCTTGAAAGTGCGCTAAGCGCGGGTGATTCGGCGGGCGTGATCGAGTCGGTAAAAGCCGCTTCAGATACCTATGCACCGGTTTCCGGGGAAGTTATCGAAATCAATTCCGAGCTGGAAGATTCACCCGAGCGTATCAATGACGATCCTTATGGTGATGGATGGATGTACAAAATCAAAATGGAAGACCCCGGCGAAGCCGATGATCTGCTCGATGCCGATGCTTATACCGAATCCATAGCTGAAGATGAATAAAGGCTAGCAACTAAACAATTGCCAGGGTCGCTGTCTGGTTTTTAGCAGAAATAAATCAATGGCAAATAACGGTAATAAGGGTTTGGGCCGCATCATCAAGGCCGCGCAGTATTCATGGCAGGGCATAAGGGCGGCATATCAACACGAAGAAGCGTTTCGTCAGGAATCCTGGTTGTGTTTACTATTGATTCCGCTCGGTGTTTATCTTGGCGATGGCGGCGTCGAGAAAGCCCTGTTGGTTGCTACTGTGCTGCTGGTACCCATTGTGGAAATACTAAATTCTGCGATTGAAGCGGTGGTTGATCGCTTTGGTAGCGAAATGCACGAACTATCGGGGCGTGCTAAGGATATGGGTTCGGCTGCGGTGGGCATGTCCATCGGCCTGACGATTGTTGTCTGGGCATTGGTGTTGTTTGAATGATTGCTTATCCTGAAATTGATCCGGTGGTGGTCGCGCTCGGGCCGCTCAAGGTGCATTGGTACGGTTTGATGTATCTGTTGGCCTTCGCCTCGGCCTGGTGGCTGGGCCGTCGTCGCGCCACAGCAGCGAATAGTATTATCAAACCGCAGCAGGTAGATGATTTGATTTTCTACGGCGCGATTGGCGTCGTGCTCGGCGGTCGTATTGGATCGGTCCTGTTTTATAATTTCGACAGCTTTCTGGCGGATCCGGTTTATTTGTTCAAGATCTGGCAGGGCGGCATGTCGTTTCATGGTGGTTTTCTTGGTGTGTTGGTGGCGATGGAATTTTACCGTCGTAAACTTGGCTGCCGATTTTTTGAACTAACCGATTTCACTGCACCGTTGGTGCCTTTGGGACTGGCAGCAGGCAGGTTGGGTAATTTTATTAATGCAGAGTTATGGGGTGCGCCGAGTAATCTGCCATGGGCGATGAAACTCTCATGTGAGCAATTTCCCCCGGCAAGTTATTCCGACTATGCCGGACCTTTGTGTTACAGCCCGAGACACCCTTCACAGCTTTATGAAATGCTACTCGAAGGGCTTGTATTATTTATTGTGCTCTGGTTGATTTCATCGAAACCACGGCCGGTGATGTCGGTATCGGGTTATTTTTTGCTGTTGTACGGCATCGCCCGCAGTAGCGTGGAGTTTATCCGCTTACCAGATGCGCATATCGGTTACCTGATGAATACCGACTGGTTGACACGCGGCATTGTATTATCGGTGCCAATGATTATAGTGGGTTTTGCTTTTATAATTTATGCTCGCCGAGCGGAAAACAATGCAACAATATCTTGAACTGATGCGCCATGTAATGAATGTGGGTAGCGAGAAGCAGGATCGTACCGGTACCGGTACGCGATCAGTATTCGGTTACCAGATGCGTTTCGATCTGAGCCAGGGTTTTCCGCTGGTGACAACCAAAAAATTACACCTTCATTCGATTATCCATGAGCTGTTGTGGTTTCTGCAAGGCGATACCAATATTAAATATTTGTCTGATAACAAGGTACGGATATGGGATGAGTGGGCTGACGGGAAAGGCGACCTGGGGCCGGTTTATGGTGCCCAGTGGCGAGCCTGGCCTACAGCCGATGGTAGCGTCGTGGATCAAATTAGCCAGCTTGTTGAAGACATCAAAACCAGTCCCGATTCCAGGCGTTTGATTGTTAGCGCCTGGAATGTCGGTGAAATCGAAAAAATGGCACTACCACCCTGTCATGCGTTTATGCAGTTCTATGTGAGCCAGGGTCGCCTGTCCTGCCAGTTATACCAGCGCAGCGCGGATATCTTTCTGGGGGTGCCGTTTAATATCGCTTCATACGCACTGTTGTTGATGATGATAGCGCAGGTCTGCGACCTGCAAGCAGGTGATTTTGTGCATACCCTGGGTGATGCGCATTTGTATACCAATCATCTGCAGAAGGCTGAGTTGCAGTTAAGCCGAGAGCCTTACCCTTTACCCACCATGTTGTTGAATCCGGTGGAGAAGGATATTTTTGCCTTCAAGTTTGATGACTTCGAGTTGCAGAACTATGAAGCCCATCAACATATCAAGGCAGAGGTAGCAGTTTAATGGAATATCGGAATTACTTTAGACAATTAAAGTTGACAAGATTGTGACCCAGGCACAACGCAATAATATACAGGTGAATGTCGAGACCCGATATATCGAGGATCAGTCTAATGCTGAACAAAACTGCTACGTATTTGCCTACACCATAACCATAAAAAATAAGGGTGAGCAAAGTGCACAATTACTATCCCGACATTGGGTGATTACCGATTCAAACCATAAGGTCCAGGAATTTAGCGGCGACGGTGTGGTAGGTGAGCAACCAGTCCTGAAACCGGGTGAGCAATTTGTCTATACCTCGGGCACGATGTTGGAAACTTCTGTTGGTATCATGAAAGGCAGCTACCAGATGCAGGCTGGCGATGGCTCGCAATTCGATACCGCTATCGATGAATTTGTACTCTCAACGCCAAGGGTCCTTCATTAGCGATTATGGCTGTTTACGCAATCGGTGATGTGCAGGGCTGCTACGATAATCTTTGCCGATTGCTGGACAAAATAAACTTTGACGATGCTTCTGATAGTTTGTGGTTCTGCGGTGACCTGGTAAATCGTGGCCCAGATTCGCTTGCAACATTACGTTTTGTTAAAGAGCTGGGTGAGCAGGCCGTTACTGTTCTCGGAAATCATGACTTGCACCTCCTTGCTATGCATCATGGCGGCCAGCCGGTTGCTGAGTCAGATACGTTTTATGCGGTTTTGAACAGTCCGGATTGTGATGAATTGTTGGCCTGGCTACAGTCTCGACCGTTGCTGCATTTCGATAATAATTTAAAAATGTTACTGGTTCACGCCGGAATTCATCCGCAGTGGAGTTTGCAACAGGCACAGCACTACGCTGCTGAAATCGAGCAGACATTGAATGGCCCAGACTCGCAGGCTTTTTTTGCGCAAATGTATGGTGATCAACCGAGCCACTGGCATGAAGGCTTAAGTGGCATGGATCGCAAGCGCTGCATAACCAATATACTTACCCGAATGCGGTTCTTTTCAACGGACGAGCGGCTCGATATGAAAGCCAAGGGTGGGCCGGGACAACACCCCGAGTTAACCCCGTGGTACATACTAAACCATCGCCTTGATGACCAGTTTCGTATCGTTTTTGGCCATTGGTCAACGCTAGCTGTCGGATCTTATGGTTACCACTTTGCGATTGACGGTGGCTGTGTTTGGGGAGGCAAGTTTGTTGCCTTGCAGGTTGATCTCCAAGAGCCACGGTGGATCTCAATTTCATGTGATGATTAGTTGGGAAATCATTGTATCCAGGCAGAAAATTCAAAGAATTTCAGTACCTGTTATCGGCTAAAATGAACTTTTTATCTTTTTTACCGGCGTTAACGACTCGATTTGCGAGTATAATATGCGATTGTTTGTGTGGTTAATTCACTCGGATGGCGTGTATAGATTTTTTCCTGCCTGGTGACGATGGTACGGAGCTGTTAAACGCCCATCAACGAATTGAAATATCCTACAGGAAGCGGAAGGCGTAATTTTGATAAAAGGTAAATTAAGGTGAACAGAAAAATTATACTTATTCCAATATTTGCCATCCTGATCGGCTGTTTCAGTCAGGTTACGTTTGCAGCAACTGTTCACGAAATAGTACCATCTTCGCGCGTCATCACACGAGTTATTCCGGGTATGACGGTGAACGATATTATTCGAAAAATTTACCCACAGGAAAAAAAGCTCTGGCCGGAAATCAAGGAAAAACTGATCGCTATCAATCCCGATTCCTTCCATCCATATTCAGATAAGCTGGTACCCGGTTCACGCCTGAAACTGGTGGACATTAAACGTATTCATCAGGAAGAAGTCAGCAGTAAGCGTAAAGTGGGTTATATCGTACGCCAGGAAGGACAGGCCAGCGTCAAAGACCAAAATGGTGATATTCAGGGGCTGGAGATAAATTCGCAAATATATGAGGGCGATCGAATAACCACAGCGAAAGATGCTAATTTATATATTTTAATGGACGATGGTGCCGAGATTTACCTGAAAGGCGATTCTGCCATCAAAATCAGTGAATATGTGATTACTTCTGATAACGATAACGATAACGGCAGCAGTAGTATTCTCGATTTAATTCGTGGTGGTTTGCGAAAAATAACAGGTGCGATAGGTGCCAGTGCAATGTCTAATTACCGCGTTCAGACCGGATTGGCAACAATCGGAATACGTGGCACAGAGTATGTCATCAAACTATGTAAACAGGACGACTGCAACCAGACTGTTGGCCGCAACGATCCTGATGCCAAACTTCATGCAGTAGTGCTCGAAGGCATCATAACGCTGACCACAGAAGAAGAAACCCAGATACTCATGGCAATTGGTGAATATGGCACTGCGTCTGGCGAAGTGCTGGTAATAGAGGAAGAAGATGTACCCGTTCCCCAGGGTATGTTGAACGAAGATGAATCCACGCGTTTCAACGTCACCATACCAACAAAGCAACTGGAAGAAAAGCAACCGGAAGAAGAATCAAGCGGTAATTGGGCCTGGTTGCTTGGCTTATTATTATTACTCTAGTCTAAAAACACCCTAAAATTCGACAAACTGGTATTCGGCAAACTTTGAGCTAATATTGAAGTATATTCAAACATAGCAGGAAACCCACAATGCCGAGTTTTTCGAGCATCCAAAACTACTACGAACGTCTGGTTTACGAGTTTATTAACGACGTATTGATAGAGAAATACGGTGATATGGATGACGAATTTTTTCTTGATGTCGCCTGCTATGGACTTACCAGGCTACCGTCAAGATATATGCGACACGAGATTGATATGGCGTTTTATCTGGCGCCCGGTGAAAGAACCGAAATGTTTAATCAGGTACGAGACGCGATGCTTTCCGCGGCGGAATTTATTTATGCACGGCGGCAGAAGCCCCAGGTTAAATGAATACTGTTTTATTCGGGCTGCTTACTCAGATAGCTATGGCTTCAGGCGGCAAATGCCCCAGCGATTTCAAGTAACTGCTGAATCGTATAATGCTGATTACCCAGTACCAGCGACTGATTAAGTTGCACATACCCTTCTTTAAAAGGCACTAGCCGCTGATTTTTTACAAGGAAGGTTCCATTGGTTGATTCCAGGTCGCGAAGGTATATCTCTCCGTTTACCACCTGAATTTCTGCATGCTGCTTGCTAACAGTGGGGTCATTAATATAAATATGACCTTCTCTGCCGATTACGTATGTACGGCTTTCAATGCGCTGCAATTCCTCGTTCATTTTTTTCTTTCGAATGACTCGCTCCGTCTCCACCACCAAGTTTACTGCAAAACTTAAATTTTTTCGCGTAGATATTTTATAAATGAAAATGAATATTGATTTTCATGATCTACTTCAAATAATTCCTGCGAAGCCACTTGCCAGTGTTTTAAATCAATTTCCGGGAACCAGGTGTCGCCACTAAAGTTATGATTAATGATGGTCAGATATAAAATGTCGGCCACATCAATGGTTTGTCGGTAGAGACTAGCGCCACCGATGAGCATAACTTCTTCAGAATTCATGGCCAAATCAAGCGCCTGATCAATGCTGTTGGCGACATCACAATCTGCTGCTGACCAGTTCTGCCTGCTGGTTACCACAATGTTCTGTCGACCAGGTAAGGCCTTGCCGATTGATTCGTAGGTTTTACGTCCCATTACCACGGGTTTCCCAAGGGTGGTTTTCTTAAACAACTTCAGATCGGCCGGCAGATGCCAGGGCAATTGGTTGTTATTACCGATGAGTCGATTGCTGTCCATTGCACAGATTAATGAAATGAGAGGCCTGCTCATGACTGATCTATAGCTAGAAGCTTGTTGGTGATACTGGCGTATTGCCGCCCGCTCAGGTTTTCGGCGCGCATACCCTTATCAATCTCGCATTGTTCGAATATATCTGCATCGACGATTGACTTTAGTGAATTTGAAATGGTTTTGCGACGTTGCGCGAAAGCAGATCGCACGATATTAGAAAAAAGTTCGATGTCACCGACCTCAAATATCGGCCGAGCATGTGGGAGTAGACGAATAATGGCTGAATCGACTTTGGGTGGTGGTGTAAAACTACCGGGCCTGACATCGAATAAATACTGACAGGCACAGCGATATTGCATCATGATGGAGAGACGTCCGTAGTGTTTGTCACCGACCGGAGCGACGATACGCTGCGCGACTTCTTTTTGCACCATAAAATGCATGTCCTTAATCAGGGCAATGGATTCCAGTAGATGAAACATGAGTGGGGTAGAAATGTTGTAGGGTAAATTGCCGACAATGCGAAAAGCTGTGGTGTTGGCGATGCTTGTCAGTTCGAACTTCAGTATATCGGCGTTAATCACCTGCAACTCGCCAAACGCGCTTGCGCGATTAGTTAACAACGGGATTAAATCTCTGTCGAGTTCAACAGCAATCAGGTTTTTGCAGCGCTGTAATAGCGGAAATGTTAGTGCGCCCTGTCCTGGTCCTATTTCAAGAAAATTATCACCCTCGGTGACATCAATGGCGCGTAAGATTTTGTCGATGATATTTCGATCATGCAGGAAATGTTGACCAAACCTCTTCCTGGCCCTGTGTACCGGCGGATTACCCATGCTTTATTCAGTATTATCAGAGAGTTATAAAATGGATGTGTGAATATATCCACTAAAATCACACAGTTAGAAAACGATGGAGGAGATTATAACTCGCATCGATAATCGCAACGGTATTTATTTTGAGAGATTGCTGTTGGAACGATTGCTTAGTTGTGGATTGCTAGCACTAGATTCCAAAATGTGAATATCCGGTTAGTTGACAGGGTGTGTGAAAACTACCCTATCAGTAATTCCACCCTGACCACAGTTCGTCCAGAGCCAGGGTAACCAACGGTAAGCCTTTTTTGTTTTCTACGCCCTTTATCGCTTTGAAAAAATATCGGTGCTCAGATCGTCGTAGA
>JAAENK010000252.1 GCA_024224415.1 Gammaproteobacteria bacterium
GAAAATAGGACACGTATCGACCAACTGAAAGAACAAAGCAAAATCCTCACCCTCGCACAAAACAAAAAACAGGATGAAACCATCAAACAGGTACGAGCAATCATGGATAAACATCGTAACAATGCCACGCTTTACCTCGGTGGTGTACCGATGATTGTCTCAGATTCAATCGATTTTATTCGCAGCGATCTGAAGGTCTTTGGTGCGGGCGTGGTCGGTTTTATTGTCGTCATCCTCGCCATTTCATTTGGCTCATTGCGCTGGGTGGTGCTGCCCCTGATCGCCTGTGTCACGAGCGCACTGGTGATGATGGGTTATCTGGGCTGGATGCAATGGCCAGTGACTGTGGTATCGTCCAATTTTGTTTCATTGCTATTAATCATCACGCTTTCACTGGTTATACATTTGATCGTTCGCTATCGCGAACTCGCCGAGTTAAATACCGAAACAACGCAATTCGACCTCATCAGTGAAACCGTACGTAGCAAGTTCGTACCCTGTATTTACACCGCAATCACAACCATGGTGGCTTTCGGTTCGCTGCTGGTCAGCGGCATTCGTCCAGTCATCGATTTTGGCTGGATGATGGTTATCGGCATCAGCATTTCCTTCGTACTGGCTTTCACCCTGTTCCCAGCCGTACTAGTTCTATTGCCGCGTCAGAATCATAATTCCAAACTCGGCCTGACGACCGGCATTATCAATACCCTGGCTAATTTTGTGCATCATCATCGTAATCTGACTTTGGTTCTGTTCGTAGTGCTTGCCGCCATCGGCCTGTCCGGCTTACCGCAACTGTCGGTGGAAAACCGTTTCATCGACTATTACAAGGAAGAAACCGAAATCTACCAGGGTATGAGCCTGATCGACGACAAGCTCGGTGGTACCACACCGATGGACATCATCATCGATGCACCAGAAGACGAGTTCGCCGATGAGAGCGACGAAGAGTTTTTCGACGACGGAGACATAACCGTGTCGAGTTACTGGTTTAATAGCGACGGCCTGCTCGAAGTCGCCGATATCCATACCTACCTGGAAAGCCTGCCGGAAACCGGTAAGGTTTTGTCGATCCATACCGGCATGCAATTATTGGAAGAACTCAACGAAGGCAAGCCATATAGAGACTTCGACCTCGCGGTCGTTTACAAACGCCTGCCAAAAGACGTTAAGCAGGCTTTGATCCATCCTTACCTTTCAGAGGACGGTAACCAATTGCGTTTCAGCATCCGGATTTACGAATCGAACAAATCGCTGCAACGCCAGGCACTGCTCGACAAGATAGAAACCCATCTCACTAACGAGCTTGGTTTAAAATCCGAGCAAGTCAATATTTCCGGTATGGCGGTGCTCTACAACAATTTATTGCAGAGCCTGTTCAAGTCTCAAATATTAACCATTGGTGCGGTATTTATCGCCATCCTTATCATGTTTATACTTTTGTTCAAAGCGATAAAACTTTCGATAGCAACGATCATACCCAACATGATCGCAGCCGGATTGATACTCGGATTAATGGGTTGGGTCGGTATACCACTGGATATCATGACAATTACTATTGCCGCAATCAGCATCGGCATCGGTGTCGACGACTCGATCCACTACGTACACAGGTTTCGTGAAGAATTCGCCATCGACGGTGATCATTGGGCGGCAATTAAACGCAGCCACAATAGCATTGGCCATGCGCTTTACTACACGACAGTGACCGTCGTACTGGGATTTTCAATCCTGGCGCTGTCGAATTTTATCCCAACAATTTATTTTGGCTTGCTGTCAGGTCTGGCGATGATGACCGCGTTGCTGGCAAATTTGATGTTATTGCCGGTTTTAATTGCCAAATTCAAGTTGCATTAGACAACTTCCAGTCCAAACTGTGTAGCCGACTCGACAAAACCTTCCCACAGGGACAGCGCAAAACCACGCGGGATAAATAATTCATAACCCTGTTCGGAGCGCCACAACGTGACACCAACATGGTGTATAGCTGTAGAGCCAGCGGACCCAACCGGAAATGACTCCTCACGCAAATCCAGTGGCATATGCCTGTTTAGAAACTCAGCTGCATTGCTACCGGTAATTCGAACACGCGTGCGAGAATGCGAAATATCCAGAGTACTGCCCTGCTCCGGGTCAATCTCCGGGGCCTCGGCTGCCAATATCCACCACTTCAGTGGTTCGACACGAATTACTGATGCCTTTTTACCGACTTCGACCTTACCAGGTGTTGGCGCATCTTTGCAGCCTGCAGATTTGGCTACCAACTTTCCTACCGCATCCAGAGTATCGGGCCAGCAGGCAATTTGATGCAAATCCAGACCACGGATGTCTTCGAGGATGACACCAGCTGTATCGTTATCGAGTATGCCAAATTTGCCGGTACGATAATAACCAGCCAATGCTGAAATTCGATCAACCATACATTTTCTCCCCACTCGGGTCATACATGTGAGGCGAGATAATTTCCACCTCAATATTGCCTTTGCGTACCGGATCGGCAGCAATCACGGTTTTACCTTCCCAGGCTTCGTGACCACTGGAAATAAAACCAAGACCAATCCAGTGACCCAAAGCTGGCGAGTGGGTTACAGCGGTAATCCAGCCTTCACCCAGACCTGAAACTTTGTCCTGCGCGCAGAGTATGGCGCCGGCATTGAAAGTCTGACTGGTATTCTTTGGTTTGATACCCACCAGTCTGGGTCTGTCTTCACGCATGAGTTCGGGGCGGTTGCGCATCGCACTACCGATAAAAGACTTGTTCGGCGAAGCCATTTTACCCAGTCCAGCATCGTCTATGGTTACGCGACCATCAAGTTCGGCACCGGTAACATGGCCTTTTTCGATACGCATCGCACCGAGCGCTTCGAGTCCATAGAGACAGCCATCGAGTGGTTCGGCAACAGCCCAGAGTAGTTCCATCAAGGCGCTCGCGTAATCCGAAGGTACGTATACTTCGAATGCCATTTCACCTGAAAAACTGATACGTGCAATGCGACAGGGAATGCCGCCTTTCAGGGTTGTTTCGATCACACCCATAAACGGGAAAACATCGTTAGGCATCACCGCAGCATCTTCTACGCAGGCTTCAAGCACTTCACGTGACTTCGGCCCGGCCACTGCACTACCCGCCCATTGTTCGGATACCGAAGTGACATGAACACGCAAATCCTGCCAGCGCGTTTGCAGTAATTCTTCCAGCCAGACCATGACCTTGCCCGCGTGCGCAGTGGTGGTGGTCATAAAGTAATCGGCTTCGGACAAACGCCAGGTGGTACCATCATCCATCACAATACCATCGTCGCGTAGCATAATGCCGTAGCGCGCCTTGCCGATTGGTAGTTTGGCAAAGGGGTTGGTGTAAATGCGGTTGAGAAATTCGGTTGCATCAGGGCCCTGGATGGCGATCTTACCCAACGAGGTGACATCGCACAGACCAACAGTTCGGCGCGTGGTTTCAGTTTCCCGCACATAGGCTTCGCTAATGCCTTCACCCTGTCGGGCAAAATACCATGGACGGTGCCATAGCCCAGCCATCGTCATGGTAGCGCCGTGTTCCAGATTCCAGGTGTGCATCGGCGTACGCCGCAAAGGCCTGAAATGCTCATCAACATTCCTGCCTTTTAGTGCACCAATCGATACCGGGGTATACGGCGGTCGAAACGTTGTGGTGCCCACCTCCGGGATGTCTTTGCCCTGCGCATCCGCCATTAGCGCCAGGCCAATAATATTGCCAACCTTACCGCCATCGGTCGCCATACCCAGTGTGGTATAACGCTTGAGGTGCTCGACGGAGACAAAACCTTCGCGATGCGCGAGACGTACATCATCACAGGTGACATCGTGTTGTGGATCGACAAAAGACTTTAAATAGCGACCAGGTACTTTCACTTCATAGAGCGGTTTAATCGGCGTATCCCAGCCACCAGCGACTGGTGCCTTTTTCTGCCTTGCCTTACTACCCAGAGCTTTTAATACTTTCAATGCTGCGGATTCACCCGACTTCATACAATCATCGGTATTCCACACAGCTGCAGCTGAACCTGCTATATACATCGGTTCTTCAATATTGGCTGGAGCCACAAAACAAGCCTGTTCAGCGTTCCATTCGGGTCTGATACCACGATGCGACATCAGGTGAACCACAGGCGACCAACCGCCTGATACCAGCACCAGGTCACAGGGCTCAGCACCATGCGCCGACCAACCAGAATTGCTTTCAACGGCAACATCGAGAGCATTCACCGAACCTGAGCCACGCACATGTAGCGGTGCTGACCGGGTATGCAGGTTAACGCCATTATTACCGACCAGCGCCATCGCCGATTCTGAAATCTCGCTCCGAGCTTCCAGTAGACTGACCTCGGCACCCGCTTCAGCAAGTTCAGCAGCAACAACGTAGGCCGAATCATTATTGGTAGCGACAACAATTTTCTGGCCAGGCAAGACTCCGTAGCGGTTTAAATAAGCTCTACCAGCAGCTGCGGTCATAACCCCGGGGCGGTCATTATTGCCAAACGCTACCGTGCGTTCCAGCGCTCCACAGGCCAGAATGGTTTGCCTGGGCCGGATAGTCCAGAATCTATGTCGTGGTAAATGCCTGTCCGGACTGAGCAGATGGTCGGTGACACGTTCCAGCAACCCGGCAACGCCATTATCATAGAGACCGAAGGCGGTGGTTCTCGTCATGATGCGAACACCGGCTTTTTCAAGTTTCGATACAAAATTCAGTCTTTGCTTTTCTGACTGGTTAACAGGCTGATTCAACAAATCGCCACCGAGTTCACTATTCTGCTCCACCAACAAAACATCAAGACCGGCTTTAGCTGCGGTCAGCGCAGCAGACAGACCAGTTGGCCCAGAACCGACTACGAGTAAATCGCAATAACCGTGGGCATGGTCGTAAACATCTGGATCGTCCTCGCGAGAAGCTACTCCCATGCCTGCAGCTTTACGAATGATTTTTTCATATTGCATCCACAGACCGGTGCCTTTGCCCCATTCAAATGGTGGCAAACCCATGAAAGTTTTGTAATAAAAACCCGCTGAAAAGAACCGCCCGAACAGGCTGTTAACAGCACCGACGTCGAAGCGTACATTTGGCCAGGCATTTTGACCCGTCGCAACAAGGCCATTATATAGTTCCTGCGTGGCGGCTTTCACATTTGGGTCACGACGATTGCCCTCGCCCACCGTAACCATCGCGCCAGATTCTTCAACACCTGCGGACATAATGCCTCGCGGGCGGTGGTACTTGAAGCTACGCCCGAGTACGGTTTCGCCATTGGCCATCAAGGCCGAAGCCAGCGAGTCTCCGGCGTAACCTGTCATGTTACCACCATCCCAGCTAAAGCGCAGCGGTTGCTCGCGGTCGATACGGCCACCGTGGAGTAATCGTTTCGCACTCATGGCTTTTCCTCCACCAGCACCTTGCTATAACTTTCATGTGCCGGTTTAACCGATTTGACTTCATGTGTCATAGTGTCGCGTTCCACGACCAGCCACATGCGACAACCATTTGCATGGTGCCATGTTTCGGATTGCATACCGCGAATATTTTCGCGCATAAAAATTGCTTCGTGCCAGTCTTCGACTGACGCATCGAGTTCGGGGTAAACGATGGTGGCATCGCCACCGTAGGAAAACTCACTATGGTCGCGTTCACCACAAAAGGGACAGTTAATTCTAATCATTGCTCTTCACCTCAACCGTGCAACTTGGGATCTGGTCCCGCACCACGTTCATCGATAATGACACCGCGTTTAAAACGCCCAAGGTCGAAATGCTCGATCACCGAATCGGGGCGATCATTGGCTATCAAGTCGGCAAAATACCAACCGGAGCCAGGGCTTGCCTTAAAACCACCATAATTCCAGCCACCGTTCAAATACAGATTCTCGAGTGGCGTTTTACAGATAAATGCCGAGCCATCCATCGACATATCCATCACACCCGACCAGTGTCTGAGCAAACGTACCCGCCCGAGGCAGGGCATTATCGCAGTAGCACATTCAGCAACATCCTGCACCATCGGCAGATTGCCACGTTGTGCGTAAGACTTATACCAGTCGAGATCACCACCAAATACCATGCCGCCCTTGTCAGACTGTGATATGTAAAAATGAGCACCGCCAACACCATAAACCACCACATGATCTAGTAATGGTTTGAGCGGTTCAGAAACAAAAGCCTGGAGTTTATGGCTTTCTATCGGCAGCTTGCCGAGACCCGCCATTTGCCAGAGCCTGGAGGTATTACCCGCGACCGCGAAGCCAACTTTCTTCGCACCAATTCTCCCTCTCGTGGTGTCGAGTGCGGTAACTCGACCATCTTCGCGACTGACACCAGTGACTTCACAGTTCTGGATAATGTCGACACCCTGCATATCCGCACCACGTGCATAACCCCATGCCACAGCGTCGTGGCGAGCACTGCCCGCACGTTTTTGTACCGCTGCACCGAATATCGGAAAACGCGCACTGTTATAATTTAAATGTGGGATTTCACGTTTTAGCGTATCAAGATCCCAGAGATCTCCATCCGAACCGGTCAAACGCATGGTGTTGTAGCGACGCGCGGCTGCATCGCGTGCTCCGGGAGTATGAACCAGTGAAACATGGTGGCGCTGGCTGAACATGACATTGTAGTTCAGTTCGTGGCTTAACTCTTCCCACAACTTTAACGAATGTTCATAAAAATCTCGATTGCCCGGCATCATATAATTAGAGCGCACAATGGTGGTATTACGCCCGGCATTGCCGCCACCAAGCCAGCCTTTTTCCAGCACCGCGATATTTTTTATACCATGGTTTTTGGCCAGATAATAAGCCGTCGCCAGACCGTGTAGCCCGGCACCGACGATGACTACGTCGTATTCCTTTTTCGGCTCTGGATCACGCCACTGGCGATCCCAGTTCTTCTGGCCGCTGAAACCATTCTTGAAAACAGCCCATGCGGAATATCGAGTCATTTGTTATTACCCCAGTTTTTTTTTGCGCAGCAGTATTGGAAACGATTTCCTGACTCTGTACTATAACAAATGCGACACCTTTTAGAATAGTTGCCTAACACCGGGTGAGCAGTTGCAAAATATCCCCACCAGCTTTCGCTGCAGTTGCCCCAAAACCAATGACACCATCTTCGTGACCGGTCATTGCCAGGATACTGGTATTGTCAAACTGACCAAGATCGTATAAGCGTTTGATTTCCTGAGCCATTTCCACTGTACCGTATTCGATTCCGGCCGCAGTTTGGGGAATTTCCAATTCCGTACTCGCCTGCCAGATCTCGTGGCTATGAACATGAAAAACAAACCGAATTTGATCATCTAGTGCGTAAACAACGGCATGGCTTAATGACTCTGACGAAGGCTTAACCTGCCCCTGTGCCTCGACCATATTTTGTGTAATATCGGTAGCGGTTACCAGTGCATAGTCATCGGGCTGGAGTTTATCCAGCCCACCAGTTTGTGTACCAGAAATCAGAAATGATTGTTGATCGATCCGTTCGGAGAGATTGCCAAAACCCAGCCCATTGTATTTGCTGTCATCCTGCCCAAGAATTCCAGCAGCCTTAAATTTCGCGTGCCAGTGATCCAGGTACTGATAATCGTGATGGACCAGCGATTTGGCAGGATGGAATTCCAGACGATATTTTATTACACCTTCCCGCTCAGTCATTGTTTACCTGCTCTGGGAAAAGACCCAATAATCCTTCCTCGGATGCAGCACAAATTCCATGCTCGGTGATTAAACCGCTGATCAATCGTGCAGGGGTGACATCAAAAGCAGGATTGACCGCTCGGCTCGACGCAGGTGTTATACGCACTTCGGCAATCGATTCATCTGACAGGTAACCGGAAATATGTGTGACTTCTCGTCCATCGCGTTCTTCAATCGGTATTTGCTGGCAGCCACTATCAAGACTCCAGTCAATGGTCGGTGACGGCAGAGCAACATAAAATGGCACCCCGGTATCATGCGCCGCCAGAGCTTTCAGGTAAGTACCAATCTTATTAGCGACATCACCGTTGCGAGCTGTGCGGTCGGTACCAACAATAACCAGATCAACCAGGCCTTTTTGCATTAAATGGCCACCCGCATTATCGACGATGACGCTATGGGCAATACCCTGTTCGCCTAGTTCCCAGGCAGTGAGGTTGGCACCCTGATTACGCGGCCTGGTTTCATCGACCCAGATATGCAATTCAATACCTCGTTGCTGCGCCTGGTAAATGGGTGAGGTTGCAGTACCCCAATCGACCGTCGCTAACCAGCCAGCATTGCAATGCGTCAAAATATTCACCGGTTCACCTTGTTTGCGCTCAGCAGTTTCGGCTATCAACGACAATCCCGACTCACCAATTTTGCGGCAGATTTCAACATCTTCATCACAAATTGCCTCAGCTTCGGAGCGAGCTAATGCAAGTAAATCGGTGCCTCCCGATCGGAGTCTCTTCATAACTCGATCTACCGCCCAGGCCAGATTCACAGCGGTAGGCCTGGCCGCTTTCAAACACTCGGCTTTTCGGGACAAAATCTCGAGATCATCCTGTGCTAATACTGCCAGATACATCCCCCAGGCGGCGGTCGCGCCAATGAGTGGTGCTCCACGTACATACATATCCCTGATGGCGATGATGACTTCATCGAGGTTATGTAATTGCTTAATGACAAACCGATGCGGTAACAGACGTTGATCTATAATCTCAACGCAGGCAGGGTTCCGGGGGTTTAGCCAGATTGTGCGCTGTGGTTTGCCATTCACTAACATGTCAATTATCGGTTTGCTGTTTGGAGTAAGTTTTTGATTTGACGTAATGCATGGATGGATCATACTCAGTAATAGATTGAAATCATAATACTGAGTAACGTCATTGCGAACCGCCGTCAAAATACAGCAACAAAGAGGAAGGCCCGGAAATCGAATTCAATGTAAAAATAATTCGGATGATAAAAAAGTGTAACCTGTACCCGCTGCAGGTTATCCTGACAAGCGGTCAACGCCCTGTCTACATAGGCTGGCTGATGGTAAAGGCTCCGCGAATTTGCCCAGGTCTGTAACCGCGTGCATTGTCTGCTGGATACAATGCATCGAGCTTTGCGGCCACTTTTGGATTGATCTCGCGGCCGTGGCATTTCAGGCAGGGCATCTTGCTGAGTGGTGGCATGCCGATCGCTTTCATGAAACGAAAAGTTCTTACTCCATCATTTTCGACGACTTCGAAATAGGCCATTTTGGCTGGACTCTCGCCGGCTGCACGACGTTCCTCGAATTTTGCCAATACTCCTGCTTCCCAGGCATCGGGGGAGTTGTCAGGATTGCGCAGCCTGAGGCTTGTGCGTCCCACAGTCATGTTGTGCTTTTCAGATGCAGCCTGTGCAATTGCGGGCGCCGAAACGTTACATGCCTGAATGGCGTTGACCGGCCCTCCCTGTTTCATTGCCTTGACCAGCTCACCTTTCAGTTCACCAAAAAAAGCCTGCACTACCTGTTTACTCGCGGCCACACGACTTTCGATATCGGCATCAGCAGCCAAAGCGGAATCGAACATCAGCACTGACCCCAATATCAACGGCAACAATATCTTCATGGCATTATTCCTCGCAGCTCAAAGCAAGAAAATATAAAAGCCATGGCCACAGCTGTCAATATTGACAAGAGGAGTAGGGGCTATATTAAAAGAAGGGTATGTTCAGTAGATAACAGTTATGAATCTAAATATTCTTCTTGAGCAGGTCCACTCTGATGGAGATTAAAAAGGATGCACCGTCATCACCCATAGAAAGCATAAACTTGTCCTTAACCTGTTGGTACAGTTCTGATGACAGACTGTGGTCAGTATGAGTGACTTTAATAACATTTTGTTCGAATTCATCGAAATTACTAAATGCTAATTGCGTATCGAAAAATATTTCATCCTCAAGAATGAAATTTTCAGATGAGACTGCTCGCTCCAATGCTTCAAATGCAGATTTTCTTACAGCTTCCTCATTATGAAATAGTCGCAAAATATCATTAAAATCCCCTTCAAATACGGGTTCAGATATATAGGCCAATCCCCCCGGTTTTAGAACTCTGTGTGTTTCCACCAAAGCTGTATCCATTAACTCGACAGGGACATGATGTAATGACTTCAACATAATAACCACGTCGATTGAATTATCTTCCAATGGAATGGATTCACTACCAGCAAACATAAAACTTACATTCGGAAGATCACTAATTTGAAGGTTGTGATTATGCTGAACATCATCAACTTCTGTTGCAATTAAATTTCTATTAGTTCCGGATGTGGCAATCATTCTAGTTATATCAGCATTGCCACAACCTAATTCCAGAATATTTTTACCGTCCAGGGATAATAGTTGCTCAAAGAATGCGTGTTCATTGTAAATTTTGTCACCTGGACTGGATATTTTCATATTGCTCCCCATGCTTGTTCACTATAAATTTCGTTATATTCACATGCTTCATTTTATTTAAAACTCGCCAAGCTCAATTTTGTGTATCCATTCTACGAATAGACACCAGGAAAAACCATGCGAAATGGAAAGACCGGCCTAAGCAGTGAATATTCATAAATCGTCTCAGGAGGTGATAAAAGCGAGCCTTACCACCTTTAAGGCCTATGCTGAGTACGTCATCATTAGTATACCCAGAACACCGATTTACTCCTATACTCGTATAAGCAGCTACGGCACAATACATCACCCTAAAATAGCTAAGATATTGTCATAGTGTAGCCCAGCAAATTGCGCTACATGAGCCAATAGTAATTTAGAAGAGGGACCGAAATGCAAGAAAATGACGTTCACTATAAATACCTGTTTGAAAAATCAGGTGTTTCTATCTGGAACGAAGACCTGTCAGAGGTTGTCCTGGAACTGGAACGCTTACGAACAAAAGGCGTAACCGATATTCGAAAGTATCTCCACACCAACCCGAAAGTAGTTTTTAAGTTTTTGGAAAAGGTAAAAGTCCTTGAAGTAAACAATGCCACATTACAACTATTCGAAGCTCACGATAAAGAATCTTTTCTCGAATCTATCGACAAATGCTTCGGAGAAAATGCAATTGATGTATTCATCGACGAATTAGAAGCAATTTGGGAAAGAAGAGAAGCTTTTCGATCAGACGCAAACTTTATAACAACCACTGGGAAAAATATCACCTGCCAGGTTTCTTTTCAGATACCAGAAATCATCGACGAATTCAGGTATCTCCCAGTAACGCTGGTAGACATTACCGAAACCATAATCGCAAAGGGAGCTCTTCGTGATAGCTTGCAGAAATTTGAAGCAATTAGAAAATGTTCAATACCAATGCTCTTCATGTACGACAGCGATGGGTTGATAACCCTCTCTGAAGGAAAAATGCTTGCCGCAGTCGGGCTCGAACCTGGGCAGTTAGCAGGGCAGAACGTTTTTGAAGTCTATGCTGATTACCCAGATGTTGTGACAGCATTAAAGAAGCCATTTTCGGGGGAACCCTACGAAGGCTATATCGAGCTGGATGAACTGGTGTTTGAGGTATTCTATTCCCCATACTTTGATACTCAGGGAAATGTTTCAAACGTCCTGGGCATGGCGATGGATATCACCAAACGTAAAAAACTGGAAGATACTCTTTCGAAAAATGAAGAACGATTTCGAAAACTGTTTGACGATACCGATGCAATATCAATACAGGGATACGATCACAATCAGATTGTAACCTACTGGAACAGGGCAAGTGAGCAGCTTTATGGCTATAGTGCACAGCAGGCGATTGGGGAGAGCCTGTATGACTTGATAATTCCCAGAGCTATGCATGAGCAAGCACGAAGAGACATTCATAACTGGATTGAAAACGATATCCCCATTCCTGCTGAATCACTAACTCTGCAGAGGGCAGACGGCTCCCCGATAAACGTCTATTCCAGCCACGTATTTCTACGTGATGATAATGACCAACCGGAGATGTTCTGTATTGATATCGACCTTACTGCACAGGTCGAAGCACAAAAGGCACTCAATGCAAGCGAAGAAAAGTATCGTTTATTAGTTGAAAACGCAAATGAAGGGATTCTCGTTATTCAACACGGGCTGTTTAAATACAGTAATAGTGCTGCTTCGAACCTATTCGGTGCCACCCCTGAGCACTTGCTCGACACAGCTTTTATTGATTATGTACACTCCGACGACAGGACAATAGTGGCCAA
>JAAENK010000253.1 GCA_024224415.1 Gammaproteobacteria bacterium
AGCCTCTGGTTTGTCGATTTCAGTATCCACCGCGACATGGCGCGCGAATGAAGAAAGAATTCGAGCCTCACGCTTCGCCAGTCGTGCCGTTAACGAGGATAATGCCCGGTTCGTAAAAGATATTCGTGGCAGTTATTCAGGTTCGGGAATATCGATAGTAATTCAGGGAGATATAGGGCCAGCAGGTGATGCTTACAAACCTGAGGAAGCATTGGATAAGAGGTCGGCTCAGGCTTTTCATGCCTATCAAGTTGAAGCGCTGGCATCCAGTGAAGTCGATTACCTGCAAGCATCGACACTCCCGGCACTTTCCGAAGCACTGGGTATTGCCATCGTCATGTCCAGAACAGGACTGCCATATACAATAAGTTTTGTGGTAGATAAGTCCGGCTGTCTACTGGATGGTACAAAGTTGAGCGAGGCCATTTTTCGAATCGATGACGAGGTTAGCGATTACCCGGCACGCTATGCAATCAATTGCGTCCATCCGACCATATTGCATCAG
>JAAENK010000254.1 GCA_024224415.1 Gammaproteobacteria bacterium
ACGACTATCTGGATGATCCCACTTATCTGCACAAGCCATATCAGTAGTGTGTGGGGCATTTTTCAGAGGGTTGTTTTCAGTATCCATTTTGCCACTTTCAATTTCACGAATTTCCTCACGAATGCCAATCATGGCATCGCAAAAACGATCAATTTCTTCTTTGGATTCGCTTTCCGTGGGTTCGATCATCAAAGTGCCTGGTACCGGGAAGGACATAGTTGGTGCGTGGAAGCCATAGTCAATTAAACGTTTGGCGATATCATCTACTGTGACACCACTGCTTTGTTTGACAATACGGGTGTCAATAATACATTCGTGTGCTACCAGACCATTAGGACCGGTATATAATATTGGAAAATGTGGGTGTAAACGTTTGGCAATGTAATTAGCATTTAAAATAGCTGTCGATGTTGCTTTCAATAAGCCGTGACGCCCAAGCAGAGTGATATAGGCCCAGCTTATTGGCAAGATGCCTGCGCTGCCGAACGGTGCTGCGGCAATTGGTGCTGTGTGGCCATGGTGACTAGTCAGTGTGATCGATGGCAGAAAAGGTTTCAGGTGTTCACGAACACCAATTGGACCGACACCGGGACCACCTCCGCCATGAGGAATGCCAAATGTTTTGTGCAGGTTAAGATGTGAAACATCTCCGCCAAATTTACCAGGTGCGCATACGCCAACCATGGCATTCATATTGGCTCCATCGATATAAACCTGTCCACCATGATCGTGAATCAGGGCGCAAACATCCATGACGTCATCTTCAAAAACACCATGCGTCGATGGGTAAGTAATCATGATAGCGGCCAGATTTTCGCTATGCTTTTCAACTTTGGCTTTGAGATCGTCCATATCGATATAACCCGTTTTCGCCACAGCGACTACAACAACTTTCAGCCCTGCCATCTGTGCAGATGCAGGGTTGGTACCATGTGCCGATGCCGGTATCAGACAAATATTACGATGCCCCTGCCCAAGGCTTTGATGGTAGGCTTTAATGGTAAGTAACCCAGCATACTCTCCCTGTGCACCAGAATTTGGTTGCAGTGAAATAGCGTCGTAACCGGTACAGGCACAAAGCATTTGTTCGAGTTCGATAAACAATTGACGATAGCCCTGTGCCTGGTCGAGTGGCACAAAAGGGTGGATACGACCAAATCCTGGCCAGGTTACCGGGATTAATTGCGTTGCAGCATTTAATTTCATGGTGCAGGAACCAAGTGGGATCATGCTGCGGTCAAGGGCCAGGTCCTTATCGGCGAGTTTGCGCATATAACGCATCAAGTCGGTTTCTGAATGGTATTTATTAAATACCGGGTGGGTTAATATCGGGCTACTACGCACCAGATCGGGATGTAGTGCCGACGATGCCTCGGTGTCGAGATTTGCCAGAGCTGCCATATCGCCATGGTCATGAGTGAAAATATCAAACAGGGTTTCGACATCTTCTCTGGTCGCGATTTCGTCAAGAGAAATACCAACCCGACCACTATTTACCTGTCGCAGGTTTATTTTTTCTGAACGTGCCGCTGCCATGATAAATTCGGTAGCGTTGCCAGTATCAACGGTGATAGTGTCAAAGAAATGTTGAGTAGGTACGCTGTGTCCAAGCTCACGTAGTCCATCGGCGAGTAATACTGTTAAACGATGAATACGCAAAGCTATACGACGGATTTCATCTGGTCCATGATAAACCGCGAACATACTCGCCATGATCGCAAGCAGAGCCTGCGCGGTGCATATATTACTGGTCGCTTTTTCACGCCGGATATGTTGTTCGCGTGTTGCCAAAGCAAGTCGTAAAGCTGGTTCTCCACGCGTATCAATCGATACACCGATAAGCCGCCCAGGCATTGAGCGTTTAAATGCTTCGCGGGTAGCCATATAGGCTGCATGTGGTCCACCATAGCCCAAAGGCACGCCAAAGCGCTGTGACGTGCCGACAACAACATCGGCATCAAACTCGCCTGGTGGTGTTAACAGTGTGAGGCTAAGCAAGTCGGCAGCAACTGCTACAAGGGCTTTTTTCTCATGAACCTGGGTCACCAGTTCGCGGTAATCGTAAATTTCTCCAGTGGAGCAGGGGTATTGTAGCAAGACACCAAATACATCCAGCTCTGCCAGATCGGTGAATGGATCGCCGACAACAGTGTCGATACCAATATGTGCAGCACGGTTTTTGATAATGGCAATGGTTTGAGGATGACAACTGTTTGCAACAAAGAAGGTTTTACATTTGTTTTTTGACATGCGTTGGCACAGCGTCATTGCCTCGGCAGCAGCCGTGGCTTCGTCGAGCATGGAAGCGTTGGCAATTTCCATTCCAGTTAAATCACTGATCATGGTCTGGAAATTAAGCAGGGCTTCGAGGCGACCCTGTGAGATTTCTGCCTGGTAAGGTGTATACGATGTATACCAGGCAGGATTGCGTAATAAATTACGTTCGATTACCGCAGGAGTTTGTGTGTTGTGGTATCCCATGCCGATGAAGGATTTAAACAGTGAATTGCGGGTGGAGATATCGTATAAACGATCCAGCACCTGACGTTCAGTACTGCTAGCCTTTATCGCCAGTGGTTTTCTACGACGGATAGTTTCCGGTACAACCCGGTCGAGTAATTCGTCCAGGCTGCCCATTCCGATTTCCTTGAGCATAGCTGGCTCATCTACGGATCCAGGACCGATATGACGTCGAATGAAATCAGTCTGGGTGTCAAGATCTGCAAGTTTGAGGTCTAGATCAGGCATGGTATAGGGCTCCAGGTGAATGTGCTAATAATCAGTATCAGCTTGTTAGTTTATAGAAGTTTTATTATTTCTTAAGTTTATAGTTATAATGATTTGATTAGCATTGTAAATGTATAGATGTGAATCTTCCTACTGATTTATTACGCACATTTGTCACTATTGCCGACCTCGGTAGCTTCACCCGTGCTGGCGACAAGCTGGGCCGTTCGCAGCCTGCTATCAGCCTGCAAATCAAACGCCTGGAAGACATGCTGCAAAGCCGGCTATACGACCGTAGCAGCCGTGAGCTTATACTCAGTAACGCCGGCCAGCAACTGGCCGATTATGCGCGCAAGATGCTGGCTTTAAACGATGAGGCAGTGGTGAAATTTCTGCAACCCGGTGTCGAAGGTTCGGTGCATCTCGGTATTCCCAATGAATTTGCGGCATCACGACTGTTTCCCGAAGCACTCAGCCGGTTTGCACAGTCTTATCCGCAGGTGCAGCTACAGGTAACCTGTGACCTCTCGGTGAACCTGCTCGATCAGCTCAAACGCGATGCTTATGATGTCGTGCTTGCGCTGCGTGACGGTACTGAAACTGATTACTACAAGGAAAGCTGGTACGAAGAAATCGTCTGGGTTTGCGGCCCGGATTCAAATGCCAGCCAGCGCGATCCACTACCACTGATCGTCGCCCCGGAAGGATGTTTATACCGACAACGCATGATCGAAGTGCTGGACGCTGCAAAACGCCGCTGGCATATCGTCTACACTAGTCAAAACTATGGTGGCATCCGCGCCGGTGTAATGGCGGGTCTGGGTGTGACTGCGCTGGCCAGGAATACCGTTAGCGAAGGTATGGTGATTATGGGCAGCGCCGAACGCATGCGCCGCTTGCAACAGATCGAACTGGGCATGCATTACGACGCGGAAAAGGCATCTACTGCAGCGCGTAAGCTAGCGGAGTTTATTGGTATGCATTATGGGGGGAAGCAGTAAACCTTAAATACTCTAGATTTACAAATACCGACGAATAATCAAAGTTTTGTCGCGTTGAATCAATTCCATGTGCTTGAGTACGTTCATGCCCAGCAGGATTTCATTCTCGGTGAAACCTGGGTTAAGGCTTGCATTAACGTCGTAAAGTACAATATCGCCAAGTTTCAGTTCCGAAATTCGTGTCATGAAGGCCGAGGTGTCACCATTGGCGGTAGACACGGTAAATTCGGCGCCAGCCCGTAATTGCAAATATTCTTTAAGCTTGAAGGGGATGGCGGTGGTGGTTGCTCCGGTATCGACCATAAAGGTTACCGATTTCTGGTTGATCTCGCCATTGAACAGGTAGTGTCCGTAGGGGTTACGCTGTAACACGATTTCCTGGTAAGCCCCGGTGTTCGACGAGGCGACCGATTGATTGGGGTTGTTGCGATTGTCGAGGATTTTGGAAAAGACCAGTCCCAGCAATAAAAATCCCAGTATCCAGCCACCGAGGGTGAACATCATGCCGAGTTTTTTAGTAGAATGCGGGTTATCCGTCATCTGGCAGTCCCTCAAGGTAAGTCAAAAGTTAAAACCTGATAGCCTGTTAGATAACGATTATAGTGCTAATTTCAATACTCAGGTCAGGTTACAATGTCGGGAAACAGCTTTGGCAAATTATTTGTCGTTACTTCTTTTGGTGAAAGTCACGGCGTATCGATTGGTTGTATTGTCGATGGTTGTCCGCCCGGCATGGAATTGTGCGAGGCGGACCTGCAGTCTGATCTCGACCGTCGCAAACCGGGTACCTCACGTCACACCACCCAGCGTCGCGAAGATGATGCGGTACAGATTCTCTCTGGCGTATTCGAAGGCAAAACTACAGGTACACCGATAGCGCTGATTATTCATAACAAAGATCAGCGCTCGAAGGATTATGGCAATATCATGAACCAGTTCCGGCCGGGGCATGCGGATTATACTTTTACGCAGAAGTTTGGTATCCGCGATTATCGCGGTGGTGGTCGTTCATCGGCACGCGAAACTGCGATGCGTGTTGCCGCGGGGGCTATCGCGAAGAAATACCTTGCAGAGCAATGCGGTATTCAGGTTCGTGGATATCTGTCACAGCTTGGGCCGCTAAAGCCGCAGGGCTTTGACTGGTCGGTCGTCAATCAAAATGCTTTTTTCAGTCCCGATGCGAAACTCCTGCCCGAGCTGGAGAAATATATGGATGCCTTACGTAAGGAGGGCGAGTCCATTGGCGCCAAAGTGACGGTGGTCGCCAACGGTGTACCCCCCGGCCTGGGTGAGCCGATATTTGATCGCATTGATGCCGAGATCGCGCATGCAATGATGAGCATAAATGCAGTGAAAGGTGTTGAGATAGGCACAGGCTTTAACAGTGTCGAACAAAAGGGAACCCAACATCGTGATGAAATAACCGCGCAGGGTTTTCTTTCCAATAATGCTGGCGGCGTATTGGGTGGTATCACCTCAGGCCAGGACATAGTAGTGAATATTGCGCTAAAACCCACATCGAGTTTGCATCTGCCAGGACGTAGTGTCGATGTGGATGGCAACGAAATAGAGCTGCGCACCAAAGGTCGACATGATCCCTGTGTCGGTATTCGCGCAACACCGATAGCCGAAGCGATGCTTGCACTGGTGTTGATGGATCATTATCTGCGTCATCGTGGGCAAAATGCCGATGTGAACTGTACTACCCCCGTTATACCTGCGAGTGCGGCAGAATGACAATTCTACCATATCAAGGTAATCCTCAAGGTTAATCTGGATTTTTAGCTGTCAAGCGTCTGTTTGATGGCTTTATAGATCAGTCGGGCTGTTTGAGTTTTTTTACTTTCATTCTTCGCACTCGCATGGTTGCGCCACAATTGGCGTAATTTCTGGCGATCGGCACTAGAATGCTCGAGTAAAAAAGCCTCGATAGCATTATTACCCTGTAGCAGAATTTGATCACGCCAGCGTTCCGCCTGATGGTGGCGCTGGATTTGAATCTGGTTGCTTTTGTCGAAGGTTTCAACCGCAGTAAAGATTGCATCGGTATCGCGGGCGCGTAACAGTTTCCCTAAAAATAGTAAATGTCGCTTTAGCGCAGAACGTTTGTTCTGTATCTTGTGCGCCAGTGCAACGGCTTCGAGTACGGGTTCGTCGAGTGGTATAGTGGCGAGTTGTTCGGATGATAACTCGGTGAGTCGTTTTCCCAGTTTGTGTATTTCCTGGCTCTCGCGTTTTAGTTGCGATTTGCTGACGTATTCGATGTCGTCCGACTCGTCAAAGTTGGCGTCGTTTTCCATAGGTGTATAGGATAAAATGAAATAATGGCTAAGAAAGACAAACAGATTTTAGCATTTCCCGATCGGGAAACCTTAATGAATATCGTCGCCGATACCTTAAAATTGGCGAAAGGCAGTGGCGCGACGGCTGCCGAGGCCGGACTGTCGGTGTCGCAGGGATTATCGGTGGTGACGCGTATGCGGTCGGTCGAAACAATTGAGCATCAGCAGGACAATGGTCTCGGTATCAGTGTCTATTTTGGTCAGCACAAGGGCAGTGCGAATACCTCGAATCTGGATCCCGACGCGATTCGCAAAACTGTCGAATCCGCCTGCAATATCGCCAAATATACTTCGGAAGATCCCTGTACAGGTCTCGCCGACGCTGATTTAATGGCGACGGAAATGCATGATCTGGACTTATTTCATCCCTGGGATATAACCCCGGATGCAGTCATCGAACTCGCGCTCGAATGCGAATCTGCGGCGCTCGATTACGATAAACGCATCGTCAATTCTGAAGGTGCATCGGTTGATATGAATGCCGGCATGTCGGTTTACGGCAATTCTCACGGGTTTCTGCAATCACAACAGAAAACTCGGCATAGCATCAGTTGTTCGGTGGTCGGTGAATCAAACGGCAATATGCAACGCGATTACTGGTACGACATCAGTCGCAATTCTGATCATCTGGCTGCCGCTCAGAGTGTTGGCGAAAAGGCCGCGGATCGAACGGTTAAACGCCTCGATGCACAAAAACTCAAGACCCAGCAATCGCCAATACTTTTCGCACCCGAACTAGCGCGAGGATTAATCAGTCATTTCACTTCGGCAATTAGCGGTTCTGCACAGTATCGCAAGGCCAGTTTCCTGTTAGACGCTGTCGATACGCAGGTATTTCCGGAATTTTTACAATTGGTGGAATGTCCGTTCGAGAAACAGGCGCTTGGTTCGGCAAACTACGATGGTGAAGGCGTGGCGGTGCCCGAGGGCGAGCTGGTGCGTGATGGTATAATTCAAAACTACCTGCTCGACAGTTATTCAGCGCGCAAGCTGGGATTGCAATCAACCGGCCATGCCAGTGGCGTGCATAACCTGTTGGTTAGTGATACCGGCAAGTCATTTGTCGATTGTTTGAAAACCATGCACAAAGGCCTGTTGGTGACCGAGCTGATGGGGCATGGCGTCAACAATGTGACCGGAGATTATTCACGCGGTGCGGCGGGATTCTGGATTGAAAATGGCGATATTCAGTTTCCGGTTGAAGAAATTACTATTGCGGCCAATTTGCGCGATATGTTTATGGGTATAGTCGAAGTAGGTAATGATGTGGATCGGCGAGGAAATATTTATAGCGGCTCGATTCTGGTCGATAACATGACTATCGCCGGGATGGATTAATTGAGTGAACGGCTTACCGAGATATTTTGTTTGTTTGCCGCTAATGACCTGCTTTAAGCTTTTTAAACAGCATGATGGTAGGCTTTTTGTCAGACTTTGTTTTTTTGATTTTTAGGGGCAATAGCGGGTTATTCAAGTCATAGCAGTAGCGATATTTCCTTCTTGATGACTGGAATGTCTGGTCGTAACAATTGACTGGTATCTTTTTTTTATCAATTGTTAGCTCGGATTGCCCAGCTAGCCTCAATGTCGACCTAATGAGTTCCCCTCTACGATAAAAATCAAACTCGAGCTTACTCCCTGTGCTGCGAGTCATTTCAGCAGCCAACCAGTGGATGCTAAGATAATCGTAAACTGCATTTTGTAGAAATCGCTGTGTTCGCTTACCTTCTGCCAAAATCTCAATTTGATGCTGTGCCCAGTTAAAATGAGCAGTTTCCTGGGGTTCATCTTCGCGACTAATTGAAACAAGAATCGAGATAGGCCGAAAATCGTTACCGTATTTATGCATAACCGATTCGGAGAAAGGTCTTTTACTGGTGAGCAGGGCGTAAATCCCGCTTGGCTCGGTTTCCAGTCGCCAGCGCAGAACATTTTCACTTAATGTCAGGGAAAGTACAGCTTCACCGACTTTTGTTTCGCCTTTGTAAACCGTATATTCCGCCTGGAACGGTTCAGCAGATTGAATACCACCGGATAGACACGTCAGCAGTAGTAGTAATAACGGCCGCAGGTCAGACACTGCCAAACTCGACAGGCTGGTGGATTTCCTGCTGTTTGAACACAATCGAATTTTCACCGATTTGCAGATCACCAGAGCACAACCATTGCAGTAACTGTGGATACATGCGGTGTTCGAGCTGGTGGCCTTTTTGCTGAAGATCAGCCACAGAGTCCTCAGCCTCGATGGGATAGCGACATTGGAGTAATACCGGTCCGTCATCCAGCTCAGCAGTGACAATATGAATACTGACCCCATGCTCCGATTCACCGTTGTCGAGCGCGCGTTGATGTGTATTCAGGCCCTTGTAATGCGGTAATATCGAAGGGTGAATATTAATAATTCGATTTTCAAAGGTTTGAATAAAGTCTCTTCCAAGGATACGCATGAAACCCGCAAGCACAATGTAGTCGGGATGTTGGGAAATCACCGTTTGTAGCAGAGTCTGGTCGAACAGGGCACGATCTTCAAAATCATGATGGTCGATTACCTGATTGGCCAAGCCATGATTTTGTGCGCGGATTAAACCGAATGCTTCGGCGTTATTCGAAATCACCAGGCTAATTCGGGCGTTGAGCTGGCCGCTTTCGATGGAATCTATAATCGATTGCAAATTGCTGCCATTACCCGAAATGATGACAACGATATTGGTGACCGCGGTCATGCCAGGACGACAGAGTCCCCGCCCTGTTTTTCAATAATTTGGCCGAGTTTCCAGGCTTGTTCGCCGAGTTCGATAAGTTTGTCCAATACAGCCTGCTCGCTATCCTGGCTGACTACCAGCACCATGCCGACACCGCAATTGAAGGTACGGTACATTTCTTTGTCTTCGACATTGCCCGATGTTTTGAGCCAGTCGAAAACTGCGGGCAGGGTCCAGCTCGATAAATCTATACTAGCGGCGCAGTGATTCGGTAGCACACGCGGTATATTTTCCAGTAAGCCGCCCCCGGTGATGTGTGCGATGGCGTTTACCGGGCAGAATCGTGTTAGCGCCAGCAGGTTTTTGACATAAATCCTGGTTGGCTCGATCAACGCCTCACCCAATGTTCGACCATCACAGCCTATGGACAGGTCAACACCCGAGACTTCGATAATCTTGCGTATCAATGAATAGCCATTCGAGTGCGGGCCGGAGGAGGCCAGCGCGATAATGCTATCCTCTGGACTGACTTTGGAACCATCGATAATGCTGTCTTTTTCGACGATGCCGACACAAAAACCGGCCAGGTCAAAATCTCCACTCGAATACACGCCTGGCATTTCGGCGGTTTCTCCCCCAATGAGTGCGCAGCCTGCCTGACGACAGCCTTCGGCAATACCGTTAATCACCGGTTCGGCGATATCGAGATGCAGTTTGCCAGTGGCGTAATAGTCGAGGAAAAATAGCGCCTCTGCACCCAATACGGCGATGTCGTTGGCGCACATCGCCACCAGGTCGATGCCGATGGTATCGTATTGTTGCAAATCGATGGCGAGTTTCAGTTTGGTGCCGACGCCGTCGGTGCCTGAAACCAGCATGGGTCTTTTATATCGGTCCAGTGGCAAATCGAAAAGACCGCCAAAGCCACCGATACTGCCCACGCAACCATCGCGATGAGTCGATTTGATGGCCGGCTTAATGCGTTCGACAAGTTCATTGCCTGCATCGATATCGACGCCGGAATCACGATAACTGAGAGATACTTCGGAATTCATGGTTTATGGTTCAGGAAAAATGGGTGCTGTGTTATTTTACACTCCTTAAATCAAAATGTCCGGGTTACGCTCGAGAGAAAGAATGAATCAAAACCTTTTTTGCCTGATATTGTTACTGCTGTCATGCCTGCATACGGCAGGTGCTGTTATAGTCGATGATCTGTATACCATTGAATTACCGGTTGCCGATCAAACTACCAGTCTGCGCCTCGAAGCTTTTACCGAAGCTTTCAAACTGGTTGTCATCAAGGTCAGTGGCTCGGACGACGCATTGCATAGCCCGGTATTTAAGCGGCCCATCGAGCGCAGCTCGCGATACGTCAAACAGTTTAGTTACGTTACCCGACAAAGCCAGAGTGAGCAGGAGCTAAGCGGCGAACTGTTATATCTTCGTATCGACTTCAATCAGCAACTGGTGGAAAGCCTGCTACGCGATAATAATTTTCCAATCTGGGGTCGTGAGCGTCCCGGTAGCTTATTGGTGATTAGCTACGATGTGAATGAAAACATAAAAATGGTGGCGGGCGATACCACTCCGGAAGTGGTCGAATTACTCGATGCAGCAGCAAGCAGACAGGGATTACCGGTGTTGTTTCCACTTATGGATCTGGAAGATATATCGTTGGTGCGGGTCGGTGACGTTATTTCCCGACATTTTGAAAAAATCGAAATCATGGCCTCGCGCTATACCCCGGATGTTCTGGTGGTTGGCCAGGTTCTGGGGCGTAGTGACACCGGCTGGGAAGGTGATTGGGAGGTGCGCTTTCTCGACCAGGTCTTCAAATGGCGTTACCAGGGTTCCTCAAAGGATGTGATTATTGATCAGCTCATCAACCACCTGGCAAGAATCCTGGCGCTGGAATATGCGTTGGAAGATCACAAATCACTGAACCAGAACCTGCTCTTGAGCGTGTCGGCAGTGTCCGGCATCAATAGTCTGATTGCGGTTCAACAGTATTTACAGTCTCTTAATGTAGTCGATTCAGTGCGTATCTCGCTTGTCGATCAGGACGTGGTTACTTATCGAGTCAGGTTAAGGAATGATGTTGAGGATTTACAACGATTGATTGAATTTGGCGAAGTGTTGGAGCAGGAGGATTTCCCGCAATTGAATGTCCGCAATCAGGATGCAATAACGCTAAATTACGGCTATATAGACAGGGGTAGCGCCAATTAACGTGCCGCAGATTGCGTTGCCGCTCAGCTTTGATCGGCAATTCAGTTTTGAAAATTTTTTTTCCGACTCGGGTGAATTTATCGCCGCCAGCCTTAAGGATATGGTCGAAGGTGAAGACGAAGCCATAGTCGGTTTATGGGGTGGCGTTGATAGTGGCAAAACCCACCTGTTGAACGCTTGCGCTCTTTACGCCAGACAACAAGTTGTGACTTTTCAGCTATACGATGCCCGTCAATTCATCGAACTTGATCCTGAACAAATAGGCGATTTCGATGATAATGCGATACTGGCAGTTGATAACCTGGACGCTGTTTGTGGTAATCGTAGCTGGGAGGAAAAGTTTTATCGGATTATCAACCGATGCCGAAATCGGGAACATCGTTTGTTATTTACGTTGTCGGAGAAACCTCAGGACCTGGCTTGTAGCCTGGCTGATTTCCAGTCCAGATTGAGCTGGGGCCTGTTGCTCGAACTACCGCAGCATGAGGAAGACGATATTCGGCAAATTGTCTCCAGGCGCGCCCACATGCTGGGTATTGAGTTATCAAAGGAGGTACTGTCCTACCTTCTCACCCACTATTCACGTCGACTTGCAGACCAGATGGAAATACTGCGAAGGCTCGATGCGGTTTCATTGAGCGCAAAGAAAAAAGTTAGCATATCATTGGTAAAACAGGCACTGGCCAGCAAATAATTAAATGATTTCGAGCACTTTGAGCGGTGACCTGCTAATTACAGCTCGACTACCGTGAACCACGATAGGTCGCTACAGAATCGATGGGTCACTGCAAATAGCGTCGATAACTTCATCGTCGCTTTACAACATAAAGTTGATCCTTATCAATAGTGACCTATTTAGGCGGAACTGAATCATGTCTTAGCTTGACAGTCTACTCGAGAGGCGCTATTTTTTGGAGGCAGGCACATAACAACGTGACCCAGAGTTTAAAAATGTTGGCTAAACCGTTGGTAAATGAGTAATAATTTGAATATTTAGACTTGCTCTGAAAGGTCGATCAAGGTAGTCTTCTATCCCAAATAAACACGCAATAAAATAAACTCACATTTCCAAAAATCGATACAGTTCTCGGAGAATAGAACACATGAAAGCAACAGACCTCCTGAAAGTCGCTGCAATTGCAGTATTTACGACCGGTTTTGCTGTCGGCTGTAGTAGCACGGGCAGTGAAGAAACGGCACCAGTAGTCGAAGAAGCCGAGTGCGAAGGCGCAACTGCAGAAGTAAAAAATGCAATCTACGCCGCAAAACTGAAAAACGCGCGCGCCAGGAATCTGGGCTACGAATGGCGTGATACCGCAAAAATTATTGCGGAAGCTGAAAAAGCTGCTGAGAACTGCGAGAACGTCCGCGCCAAGATTCTGGCTGATAAAGCAGAAGAACAGGCTTCTGATGCTATCGCTCAGCACGCGGCTGCAGCGGCTGCAGCGACGGATTCATCGGCTGATGCCCAACCAAAATTAGAGTCCAAATATATCGGTGGTTATCTGGTTGTGAGTGGTGACAATCTGTGGAGTATCGCCGGACAGGATTCTATCTACGGTAATCCTTATCAGTGGCCGCTGATCTACAAAGCGAACTCAGATCAAATTACTGATGCCGATCTGATTTTCCCTGGTCAGTACTTCAATATTCCCAAGGCAATGGCTTCCGAGAGTGCTGCCGCAATCGAGCATGCCAAGACTCGTGGTGCCTGGACAGTAGGTGAAACCGAAGCCTCAGATATTCAGTACCTGAATCAGTAATAGATAAGGTCAATATCCTGAAAAGCCCGCGAAAGCGGGCTTTTTTTTGGGTGTTATATAGAATCAGGAGTATAGATAAATTGGCGGAAATGAACTTAAGTACACTAGAAAGCTCTGAAGCTTACAGAAACACATAAGGCCGTTCTTTTAATGAAACTATACCTACTGGATTTATGAAATTGAAATATATTGTTTTACTCGTTTTGATAGCCCGATCTACGATAGCATTGGCAATTGATATGCCTTTAAGAAAAATCGATGGCACGCTGGATAATCTCAATGATTTTAAAGGTAATTGGGTAGTTGTAAATTACTGGGCAACCTGGTGCCCACCCTGTCTGGCTGAGATGCCGGATTTGCAGGCATTTCACGATAAGTATGCCAATCGAGGGGCAATGGTCATTGGCATCAACGCCGAAAATCTTGCGCCGGACCAATTGGAGAACTTTCTAGACAGTTATTTCATAACCTATCCAGTTTATAGCGGTCCTTTAACCCAGCACTCGGAGTTAGGGTCAGTGCCGGGTTTGCCAACAACTTTTCTGGTCTCACCAGAAGGTAAGGTAGAAGCTCGACAAGTGGGCGGTATTACCAGTGAAATGATTGAAAGTTTTATTAATAAATGGGAAGCTAAATAAGCACTTTTGTCAGGTAATAGATAAATGTACAAACAGAATCTGACAGTATCTCTATTTTCACTATTGTTTATCATTAGCATTAGCAGTGCATCGACGCCACGAGACCCGTATCAGCATTTCTTTCAGCAATCGCTGGGTGATTTGACCGAAGAGCTGGAAATTGCCAGGGAGGAGGGTAAAAAAGGTATATTTCTATTTTTTGAAATGGATGAATGTCCTTTCTGCCATCGTATGAAAAATACCGTTTTAAACCAATCCGATGTTCAGGATCAGTTTAACCGAAATTTTCATTCTTTGACGGTCGATATCGAAGGTGATGTCGACATTATAGATTTTGCTGGCGAAGAAACCACACAAAAGCAGTTTGCGCGCAAGAATCGCGTTCGTGCTACCCCGGTCATGGCATTTTATGATCTCGAAGGAAATCAGGTCGTGAGATACACTGGCGCTATGTCGGGTAGTGAGGAATTCATGTGGCTGGCTGAGTATTTCCTTGATGGCATTTATAAACTCAAAGGTGATAATGGTAGAACTATCAGCTTTACACGATACAAGAGATTAAAATTAAAACAAAAACAGACTAACTAAAACTGTTGAAAATTATTTCGACCAAAGACTTATTAATAATTAACCTGCTGGTTGGCGCTTGTGTGTCTCACGCGCTGGCCCAGGATTTACCCTTGCCCGAACCTTTAACACTGGAAGCCGCTCTACAAACTGCTTCAAATCCCGATCATTTCGAAATCCAGCTATTGGATCAGAAAATTCAGGAAGTCGATATCCTGATTGATGTCGAAAATGCAAATAATAGCTTCAGTGTCGATCTCAAAGGTCGTGTGCGGCGTGTCGGTGTTTCTGATTTGGGTGATGCGGACGAAGATGGTGATAGCGCTGTCAGCCTGCTGGTTACGAAACCACTTTACAACTTCGGCAAAACCAAGACCAGGATAGATGCGCTAATGATTCAGCAACGAGTGTTAAGGTTGGAAAAGCAACATACCATCGAGCAACGACGGCAAACCATTATGGAGAAATATTTTGACGTTTTAAATGCCGATAATGAGTTCATCAGTGAAAATGAAGGTCTCGCAATCGGTTTTATTCGTTTTGATCGCGCACGTGAAAATATGGAGTTAGGGCTGACTTCGGAAATCGAAGTGCGTCGATTACAATCGAATTATGAATTGATTCGACAACGTCGCTATCATGCTGAGAATAAACAACGCCTGAGTCGCATGGTGCTGGCCGAGGCCATGGGTTTTCCGGAGCATTTATCCAGTACTTTACAGGTGCCTGAGATTAATATTGAGAAACCTTTGAGCGATGATGTCGATGCGTTAATGGATATCGCTTTGAAAACAGGTAATGCTGCTCAGATACTCAAAGGCAGGCGACGGCTGGCAGAGTTTGAAATCAAACAGGCCGACGTATCGGATGCTCCGCGACTCGATTTTGAGCTGGAATTCTCAGACTATGAACGCGAAGGCAGCACCCGGGATGACTGGCGAGCCACGGTGTATTTCGATGTGCCTTTATATTCTGGAGAGAAGTCGAGTAACCTGGCGCTGGCGCAAACAGGTTATCAAAAAAACCTTGCTGAATTATTGCAATATCGCTCACTATTGCGCCTTGAAGTATTACAGCTTTGGCAGTCTGTTCAGCAAAACCGGTTAATCGCCCAGGGCAATGAGGTGGTACAAAGCTATCGCGATCTTTATCTGGATCGTAGTCGGGCCGAGTACGAGCTTGAGTTTCGCTCAGATTTGGGCGACGCTATGGTGGAATTTTCTCGCGCCAGAACCGAGCACCTGAGGGCCCTTTATGCTTTCGAACTGGCTTATTATCAATTGCAAATTCTGGTTGGTTCATCTTTAATCGGTCAGGCCTCGGATAGCGAAGCACAATAAGTTTATTGGGGAAGATAATGAAGACGAAGGTGCTGATTTTTGGACTACTGTTATCAACTCAGCTACATGCATTAGAGTTGGAGGGGCGCAGTGACTTTTCAAAGCGCGTAATGCTTAATGCTGCAGTCAGTGGTTTTGTCGACGAAATAGCCGTGTATCGGGGACAACTGGTCAAACGAGGCCAGGTTTTACTGACTATCGATCAAAGTCATTATCAATTGGTGATCGATCAGGCACGCGCAAGAGTCGCATCGGTTGAACCTGAGCGAGCGCAAATGCAGACCGAGTTGAATAAAGCTCAGGAATTGTTTGATCGGGATTCACTGGCTCTGGTTGAGCTGCAACAGGCTGAATATAATTTTCAGATCGCGAAAAGCCAGGTAGAAGTTGCGACCAGCAAACTACGCGATGCAGAACTGGATTTGCAGCACACTGTAATACGTGCGCCAATCGATGGATTGGTGTTACGGCTAAACACAAATCTCGGCCGTTATATTAACACGCAGGTATCAGATCCGACATTGGTTACTCTAGTGGACAATAAGGAAATGCTCGCAGTTACCTCCCTGACTTCGGAGCAATGGGATCCAGTACTGGTTGGTAAAAAAGCCCGGGTTGTCTATCGAAACAAGTTTTACCCGGGCAAAGTGTTAGCTGTAGACTATGACCAGATTCAACAGGGTGGCGATTTGCCCACATTTGAGCTGCAGGTATTATTTGTCGCAAGTGGCGAAATTCCTGCTAATATGCCAGTGACAATTCAAATTCAAGATTAGATGGCAAATACCAAAAGCTGTAGCCTGGAAGATATCCTCGCATTACTGGTCGGGCAAAAAATTGTAGAGCAGGACAAAGCCAGCATGATCTCTACACTGGTTTCTTTGCAAGATCGAAAAAATCTCCACCCTCTAGAGATTATCGCCAAGCGTCAGTGGAGTAATGTTTCCAGGCCTGATGAAGTGTTAACCCTCGATGTATTAACCGACTGGCTTGCCGAACAATCGGGCATGGAACGTTATCATTTTGATCCATTGAAGATGGATGTTGGCGCCTGTACTTCGATCATTTCCTACGCCTACGCTTCGCGCTTTGGCATCTTGCCGGTCAAGGTAATAGATACCGAAGTGGTTATTGCTGTCAGTGATCCCTTTAAATTTGAGTGGAAAGATGAAATAGGCCGTATCGTTAATCGACCAATCAACACGGTGTTGGCTAATCCTGAGGAACTCAAGGCCTATGCGCTGGAGTTTTATAGTATTAGCCGCGCGATGGACGGTGCAGGGGCTAATCAAAGCGGTACACCGAGCACCCTGCAAAATCTAGAACAGTTAATCGAACTCGGCAATGTCGGTTCGGTAGATGCCGATGATCAACATATCGTCAGTATTGTCGACTGGTTAATGCAATATGCGTTTACTCAACGCGCCAGTGATATCCACATTGAGCCGAGACGCGAGCAGGGCAATGTGCGATTCCGCATAGATGGGGTTATGCATCAGGTTTATGAGATTCCGGCAAATATTACTGCCGCAGTAATTAGTCGTATCAAAATAATGGGCAGACTAGATGTGGCCGAGAAGCGCAGGCCGCAGGATGGTCGAATAAAAACGCTGACACCAGCCGGTGTGGAAGTCGAGCTGCGTTTATCGAGTATGCCGACGGCCTTTGGCGAGAAACTGGTATTGCGGATTTTCGACCCGGAAGTGCTGGTGAAAAATTTTGCGGCGCTAGGCCTCGAAAAAAAGGAAGGCGAGATCTGGAACCATATGATCGAGCAGCCACACGGTATTATTCTGGTTACCGGGCCTACCGGTTCGGGTAAGACGACGACGCTTTATACCAGTCTCAAGCATCTGGCGCGGCCGGAAGTGAATGTATGCACAATCGAAGATCCGATAGAACTGGTGGAACCCAGGTTTAACCAGATGCAAGTACAGCATAATATCGATCTTGATTTTGCCAGTGGCGTAAAGACACTGTTGCGCCAGGATCCGGATATCATCATGGTTGGTGAGATTCGTGACCAGGAGACTGCTGAAATGGCGGTTCAGGCCGCTTTAACCGGGCATCTTGTGCTTTCAACCCTGCACACTAATGATGCACCTTCGGCGATTGCGCGGCTTGCTGAAATCGGTGTGCCACCATATCTTATTAGTGCGACACTGATTGGTGTTGTTGCCCAACGGCTGATCCGTACATTATGCCCGCATTGCAAACAAAGCCATGAAATCAACCAGCAAAACTGGGATGCATTGATTAAACCCTGGAAAACTTCGGCACCAGAAAGAATCTCCCAGGCCGAAGGCTGCCTCGAATGCCGTCAGACTGGGTTCAAGGGTCGAGTGGGTATTTATGAAATGATGCCGATTAGCGAACCGTTAAAACATGAAATCAATCACGACTTTGATTTGGCCCGGTTTCGCAAAGTCGCCATCAAGCAAGGTATGAAACCACTTAACCTGGCTGGTGCGCAAAAAATTGCCAAAGGCGTCACCACAATCGAGGAAGTGCTTAAGGTTGCGCCACCACGTTACGATGGTTGAAGCTTTGCTATTGCTGAAACCAACGTTTATTTAATGCATTGATCACTTTGTTTGGATACTGATACTTCCCCAAACTGCCATTGTAACGAGCCAGGGCGCGAGTTAAATTGCCGGATTCAATATCGAGATAGTATCGCAAAATGGTACAACCCATGCGTAAGTTAGTGCGTATCTTGAACAAATTTTTATCGGATAGTCCGATTTCTTCCAGCCAGAACGGCATGATTTGCATCAAGCCACGCGCGCCAGAGACCGAAATGGCAAATTCATCAAAAGCACTTTCAACTTCTATCAAGGCCAGAATTAGCTCCGGCGCAATGTCGACGCGTTTGGATTCGTAGTGAATCTGTTTCAGCATGGTAATGCGGGTCTTCGGGTTTTCGACAAACCTTTCCAGTCGATTCGACATGTCAAGTAACCAGACTTCGGCATCGAAGCGATCCTCAAAGCCGTGATCCTTGTGAATTGCATCCGCTAGCAATTCTCGTAGTTCAGGATCTACTTCAGTAGTTTCGGCCAGACCCGGCATGTTCACTAGACAGGTTAGGGCGAGTGAGAGTAAACCTGGTAAGAGGTTAGTCCCGCACACATTCCTGACTGAATAGTTGATTGAGAAAATCGGGTAGATTAGTTAACGCCAGATCCTGTGAATTTTCATCCCTGCGCCCTTTGTATTCGAACAGATCAGCATTTAAACCGCGGTCACTGAGTACAATTCGGTGCGGTACACCGATTAACTCCATATCTGAGAACATTACGCCTGGGCGTAATGGCCTGTCGTCAAGTAGTACTTCGATACCACGTTGCAGGCAGTCGGCATAAAGCTTGTCGGCAGCATGTTTGACCTGTTCGGATTTGTTGTAATTTAGTGGGCAGATGGCCAGTTGAAATGGAGCTAGCGAATCTGGCCAGAAAATGCCACGCTCGTCATTATTCTGCTCAATCGCTGCGGCAACCACCCTGGTTACACCGATGCCATAGCAACCCATGCTGGTAACAACAGATTTGCCATTTACATCGAGTACCGTGGCCTGCATGGTCTCACTGTACTTTTGTCCAAGTTGGAATATATGGCCAACTTCGATGCCACGTAGAATCTTCAGCGAACCCTGCCCATCCGGGCTGGGATCACCTTCCTGTACGCTGCGAATATCAGCAATGGTGGGTTCTTCGCAATCGCGCCCCCAGTTGGCGTTAATATAATGTTTGTCATTGATGTTGGCGCCACAGATAAAATCCCTGACGAAGCCCGCGCTGCTGTCGACGTAGGTTGTAATGCCCAGCCCGACTGGGCCGAGTGAACCAATGTCGCTGCCCAATACCCTTTTGATTTTTTCTCGCTCGGCCATTCTTAGCGGACTCGCGACTCTCAATAATTTTTCGGTTTTGACAGGATTAAGTTCGTGATCACCCCTTAATACCAGTGCAACAAGACCGTCGTCATCTGAGTCTACGATGAGTGTCTTCAGACATTTTTTAATATCTGCATCGAGTTTATCGGTCAGATCTTCGATAGTGTATAAACCGGATGTATCGATAATTTCCATCGCTGCACCGGGTTGATCACGTTCAGTTTGTGGTGGGATTGCTACGGCCATTTCCACATTGGCTGCGTAGTCGCTTTGATCAGAAAACGCGATGGCGTCTTCACCCGAATCGGCCAGGACATGGAACTCGTGTGAAGTACTACCGCCAATCGATCCTGAGTCGGCACTTACAGCGCGATAGGCGAGACCAAAGCGGTCAAAAATATTGCTGTATGTCTGATACATCAGATCATAGGTTTGTTGAAGTGATTCCTGGCTGGCATGAAATGAATAGGCGTCCTTCATGATAAATTCACGTGAGCGCATGACACCGAAACGTGGTCGAATTTCATCACGAAACTTGGTCTGGATTTGATAAAAATTAACCGGTAGCTGCTTATAGCTTTTAATGTCACGCCTGAAAATATCAACGATGACTTCTTCGTGGGTTGGACCCAGGCAGTAGTTCCGTTGATGTCTGTCCTGCAAACGTAATAATTCGGGTCCAAACTGATCCCAGCGACCGGATTCCTGCCACAATTCGGCAGGCTGCACCGAAGGCATGAGTAGCTCCAGTCCACCGGATTTATCCATTTCTTCGCGCACGATATTTTCCACTTTTCGTAAAACACGCAACCCTAAGGGCATCCAGCTATAAATCCCAGAAGCCAGGCGTCGGATCAAACCGGCGCGTAACATGAGTTGATGACTGACAATTTCTGCGTCAACCGGGGTTTCTTTCAAGGTGGATAAGTGGAAGCAGGAGGCCTTCATAGGTTTTTATTATAAAGTGTTCGGTGAAACTGAATGAAAATTTTGCGGGATCCGAAACTATCTGCAAAAGTTCTTGACGTTTTCCTCAGCTTTCTTGCGGCGTTCTTCAATTTCTTCGGTTGTCATGTAACGAGTCGTGCCATCAGCTGCTTTGAGTTTGACGCGTTTACTTCTTTTGATAACCTTGAGGTCTTCCTGAGCAATGTCACAGGCAATCTTGGCCTGGTCGTCTGGTACATCTTCCGGACCGGGCTCCGTTGTGTCGCCTGTTGTGGTTTCTTCTGAATCGCTGGTATTTAGCCGAGGTAACGCTTTCCCGGGACTGCTTGGTGCTCCAACTACCCTCACTTCCTGAGTATTTACGCTCGCGGGAGGAGAATCTCCATAGTATACGTTTCCTTCCTCGTCGACCCATTTCTGGATGCTACCCGCATGTATCGAGGTGGATGTTAGTAATATCAGGTAAATAAAATACCGCATGGATGTCCTTTAATTGCAACAATCGTCACAGTTTACGAGTGAAACTAAAAACTGTCATCATTTATTATGAGACGTTTTTATCGTTTACAGGGCATTAATAGACCATTTCCTAATATATTGCCATCAGAAAGATTTGTATGCGCTGTCGAAATCTATAAAGGCATTATATAATGCGCAGCCAATAATCGCGAGTCGTACCCATCCATGAGTGATCGACGTCTAAAGGTTTTCCATACAGTTGCCAAGCTTTTAAGCTTCACTAAAGCGGCGGAAGCACTGCACATGACCCAACCCGCAGTCACTTTTCAGGTTCGGCAACTCGAAGAGTATTTCAATACGCGGTTATTCGATCGAACGCATAATAAAGTTAATTTGACACCGGCAGGTGAGAAAGTTTCCGAGTTCGCCGAGCGAATTTTTGATCTGTATGCGGAAATGGAAAATTCGGTGCGTGATTTGACCGGCGAGATTAGCGGTGTGCTCACAATTGGCGCGAGCACTACAATTGCCGAGTATATGTTGCCCTCACTTCTGGGCGAGTTTAAAATCCGTTACCCTGATATCAATCTGCGGCTCAAGGTTTCGAATTCGGAAGGTATCGTTTCCATGGTTGAACACAATGTTATCGATCTTGGCGTCGTAGAGGCACCGGTGAGCAACAAGAATCTGATTGTAGAGATGTGTCACGTGGACCAGCTCGTCGTAGTAGCGACGCCAGATCACGATCTGGTGACTCGCGGTGGCAAGGTTTGTCCCACGGATATCAAGGAATACCCGTTTGTCTGCCGGGAAGAAGGTTCTGGTACCCGCGAGGTGATTATGCAATACCTGGCTGATGAGGGTGTCAATGCAAACGATATGAATTTCTGCCTGGAGTTGGGTAGCCCCGAGGCTCTGAAGGGCGCTGTCGAAGCTGGTATGGGGATCTCGATATTGTCAAAATCGACTATCGAAAAAGAACTGAAGCTCAATACTTTGGCCGAGCTGCAGCTCGACCCGCCTTTGAGTCGACCTTTTTCCTTTGTACGCCAGCGGCAGAAATTTCGTGTTCGGGTGATGGAAGAGTTACTTGAGTTCGCCCAGGCATATTGCGCCAGAAAGCGCTAGTTTAAAATTCCACTAAAATTCTGGCCAATCATTAAGCTATGAAGCGCAGCGTTAAACAGTTGCAGGCCCTGATGTCGCGACTCTCGCCAGAGCAGCATCAATCAGTGATTGATTTTGCCGAGTTTTTACTGGAGCGAAAAAATACCTCAGCTGTCAATGATGCACTTTTAACCCCCGAAGATATTGAACGTCCCGCAGATGAAACCGTGGTCGGTGCAATAAAACGATTGAAACAGACCTACCATATGCTGGATACTGATGCCCTGCTTGATCAGGCTTCTACGTTGATGGGGCAGCATATACTTCAAGGGCGCGATGCACCGTCGGTAATCGATGATTTGCAGGCGCTGTTTCAGGCTAATTACGAAACATACCGCCAGCAATGTTAAATATAATAAAACAATGGTATCAGCGATACTTCACCGATCCACAAACAGTGATGTTCGCCTTTATTCTGGTATTTGGCGCATTACTCATATTCGTCATGAACACTCATCTTATGCCGATTTTAATCGGTATCATCATCGCCTATTTATTCGAGGGCCTGGTGGTGCGGTTACGTCAAATCAACCTGAATCGCACCATAGCCGCGAGTATTGTCACCGCGATTATATTAGCCGCGATTGTCCTGACATTATTCGTATTGCTGCCGTTGTTATCCAGACAGGTCAGCGAGTTGATACGTGAAATGCCAAGCATGATAGGCAAGGGACAGTTACTATTGTCACAATTACCGGATAAATATCCTGATTATGTTTCGGTTGAGCAGGTACAGGAGATATTTACTTTCATTCGTATGGAATTGAGTTCACTCGGCCAGCGAATGGTGAGTTTATCGCTAGATTCTGTGGTTGGTGTTATCAGCTTCTTTGTGTATTTGATTTTAATGCCGTTGATGGTGTTTTTTTTCCTCAAGGATAAGGAAATGATCATCAGTTGGTTGGGGAATTTCCTGCCCGAAGAGCGTCGTCTGATTGGACAGGTCTGGGCAGATCTGGATATCAAAATTGCCAGTTATATTCGGGGTAAATTTATCGAAATCATGGTGATCTGGGTGGCGACCTACGTCGCTTTCGCATTTATGGAGATGAATTATGCGATGCTGCTCAGCCTGCTGGTAGGCTTGTCGGTAATTATTCCATACGTTGGTGCGACGGTGGTGACGATACCCGTTGCGATGATTGCTTACTTTCAGTGGGGCTTTACTTCCGAGTTTGGCTATTTGCTCGGAATTTATGCAGTTATTCAATTCTTCGATGGTAACCTGCTGGTGCCCTTGCTGTTTTCAGAGGTGGTTAACCTGCACCCCCTGGCAATAATTGTCGCGGTGGTATTTTTTGGTAGTCTATGGGGGGTCTGGGGTGTGTTTTTTGCGATACCCCTGGCGACGCTGATTCAGGCCATACTCAAGGCCTGGCCAAATCACGAATTGGTAGAGGAATAATTCCCCATCTTCATGGGCGTAGCGCATGACAATCGCTTGTACATTGATATTAGTCTTTATAACATACGCCCTCGTTGAAATTTATGCAGCACTAGAGGTGCCGAATGTTCAAAGGTAGTTTAGTGGCGTTGGTGACGCCGATGTTAAGAGACGGCGCTGTAGATTACGTGCAGCTTGGAGCACTTATCGACTTTCACGTCGAACAGGGTAGCGATGCACTAGTGATTGCCGGGACTACCGGTGAGTCGGCGACGTTAAGTCATGGCGAGCATCACGAACTGCTAAAACGAGCCCATAAAATCATCAACGGCCGCCTGCCGATGATTGCCGGAACCGGTGCCAATTCGACCAGCGAAGCCATTGAGCTGACTCAGTGCGCCAAAGAGGTTGGTGCGGAGGCCAGTCTGCTGGTAACACCTTACTACAATAAACCAACCCAGAAGGGTCTGATATTGCATCATCAGGCGATTGCCAACGCAGTAGATATCCCGCAGATCCTCTATAACGTACCAGGGCGCACTGCTTGCGATATGCTTCCAGTGACGGTTGGAGAGCTGGCTAAAGTTGGCAATATCGTTGGCATTAAGGAAGCAACCGGAAGTATGCAAAGACTGGAGGATATCAAGGCACAGGTGAGCGATGATTTTGCATTGCTGACGGGTGACGATTCCACTACCTGTGAATTTATCCTTAACGGTGGGCATGGAGCAATATCGGTAACCGCAAATGTGGTTCCGGCCAGGATGGCGACCATGTGTCGACTGGCCTATGAGGGCAAGGAATCCGAGGCACGCGCTGCCGATGCAGAAATTGCCAGGTTACACAAATTACTGTTTACTGAGTCGAATCCGATACCAGTGAAGTGGGCAGTCTCTGAAATGGGTTTTGGTGAAGTCAATATGCGTTTACCTATGACGGTACTCGATGAAGAATACCAGTTGCCTTTACGACAGGCATTAATTTCTAGTGGTGCGTTATGAAAGTATTATTGATTTATACTGTGTTGGGAACGCTATCAGTAATGATGGGGTGTAGTTCTGAACCCGATACTAAATATCTGGAAGTACGTTCGTCGGCTCATCTGGCTATTCCACCTGATCTAACACAAGCCGCACTAAATAAAAAGTTTGAAATTCCAGCCGGTTTTTCCAGTGGTACAGGTGAAACTGCAAATCAGGTTCCAGTACTCGCCCAGGTCGATTCACTAAGGCTCCGGGGTAGAGAGGATTTTTACTGGCTAGCACTCGATGGGCCCATCGAAAATTTATATCAACTGACTAAGAAATTCTGGGCTTCGGAGGGATTTATTATCGCAGTCGATGAACCCGTGATTGGTATGATGCAAACACAATGGATCATAAAGAAAGAAGGGACTGAAGAGCAAGATAAAAACTTTCTACAAAGTCTATTTTGGGACAGTCAATTAACCACTAGTCAGGATCAATATCGTACCCGTATCGCAAAAGATGCTGATACTGGCATTACGAAAATCTACATTTCACATCGCGGCACACGAAGTCAGCCGATTAGAAAAGCAGATCCGGATGACCCTTTTATTCCCGATGCATGGATTTTCAGGCCTCCCGAGCCAGAACTCGAAGTCGAAATGCTATCGCGTCTTATGGTTTTTCTGGGTTTGAATCGGGCCGATGTCGATCAACAATTGGTGGATATAAAATTATTTGCGCCGAGAGCATCAATTCATATCGATAATGCTGAAAATACA
>JAAENK010000255.1 GCA_024224415.1 Gammaproteobacteria bacterium
CATGCCGACGTATGTCAACGGCAATACCAGCGGTATGCTCCTGGAGACCTGCGCTGGCCTGCTGGATAACGACTCGCCAGAAGATTGCATTCGTAAAGAAGCCATTGAAGAAACCGGTTATGCGATCAGTAAGGTGGAAAAACTGTTTGAGGCTTACATGTCTCCTGGCAGTGTTACTGAAGTCGTGCATTTCTTTGCTGCCGAATATGACGACTCTCAACGTGTAACGGCTGGTGGGGGTATCGATGATGAAGACATCGAAGTCCTCGAGCTGCCTTTTATTTTGGCCCTTGAGATGATACGAGACGGACGCATCAAAGATGGCAAAACCATCATGCTGTTACATTACGCACAAATTCAGGGCTGGATGGCATAAAACATCTGGCAGAAATTCTCCGTGGGTATAAAAAAGGGCCAATGGCCCTTTTTCGATATCAAATGTCATTGTATAGGGCCCACTGTGGCCGTATTACTCCCCTTTCGGTAATTTCAGCATCAATCTGCCAGCATGCCCGGTAATCGCAGACCAGGGCAATATTGACCAGTCGGGGCTTTCGCATGTGCGCATAACACGTGGGAATGTAGGTCCGAAATAGATCCCTTTCACTGTAAAGTACCAGGTAGGAAAATGCCAGATTTGAGCGTCGGAGTAATCACAGTCATCGTCGCTATCCTCGGTAGGTTTGACCATCTCCTGCGGATGGGCGAGCGTCATCTGTTTTACCAGCCAAAGGGCAAAAAACTTTTCACGATAGGCTGCGAAAGTATCAAAATCGACATCAGGGTTTCCAGCTGATGTACGATCTTCAGTCTCGACATAGTGCAGGGGTTTACCTTCGCCGACCCAAAGCACATCTTCGAGTGTTAATGGCTCAGCCGATTTAGCATCGAGATTGATCGGCATTTCACCGAAATCAGGATGAGCACCGCCGCAGTCATAG
>JAAENK010000256.1 GCA_024224415.1 Gammaproteobacteria bacterium
ACTGGCCGAGGGCCCGACGATCGAGGCAATCACTGCGGATGGTATCATCATGATCCAGCAGGGAACCCGGTTCCAAATGAGCAAAGACTAGCCGACAATATTCTGCATGGATTAATTTACCAACCGGTTACCGCCCAACCGTGATTGCAATTACCGGCACCTGGTCGTCAGGCCTATTCACGAATTCCGATACCCCGATCCATCATAAACATACTGACACCGAACAATATGGCAATAAAAGTCAGTGTAATGCCATAAGCCACCCGAATATCAATATCCGATACGCCGAGCATGCCGTAGCGAAATGCATTGACCATGTACAGAATAGGGTTAAACAAAGACAGCTTTTGCGCGAATTCAGGTAATAATGAAATAGAATAAAAAATCCCGCCAAGGTAAGTCAGTGGCGCCAGCACAAATGCCGGAATGATCGAAATATCATCAAACTTTCTGGCCAGGATTGCGTTGATCAGGCCGCCCAGCGCAAAAACAATTGCCGTCAGGATGACGATACTGATCGTGACAAAGATATTGGCAATCTGCAGCTTGGTGAAAAACAGCGCGATCACGGTCACGATCGATCCGACC
>JAAENK010000257.1 GCA_024224415.1 Gammaproteobacteria bacterium
AATAAAACCGTCCCCGACATCATCAAAGAGGTATTTCGCGACGAAGGCTTCAGCGATTTCGAAGATGCCTTAAGCGGCAGCTACCGCGAGTGGGAAAATTGTGTTCAGTACAGAGAAACGGATTTTAATTTCATCAGTCGACTGATGGAACAGGAAGGTATGTACTACTTTTTCAAGCACGAAGATGGTAAACATACGCTGGTATTATCGGATTCTACAAGCGCGCATGAAACTGTGCCTGGTTATGAGGAGGTGCCGTATTATCCGCCGGAACAAAGCGAACGACGGGAACGCGACCATATCTCCGACTGGTCGTTAAATCAAATTATTCAACCGGGTGTGTATGCCCTCAATGATTATGATTTCAAAAAACCAAAAGTGAATCTCGAAGTTAAATCATCCATCCCGCGTGAACATGACCAGGCGGAGTTTGAAATCTATGATTATCCCGGCGAATATCGTGAGAGTGGTGAAGGTGATGCTTATGTACGTGCACGTATAGAAGAGTTACAGGCTCAGTATGAAGAAGTACAGGGGCAGGGTAATGTTGCTGGACTGAGCGCGGGGTGTTTATTCAAATTTACCAACTATCCACGTGAAGACCAGAATCGGGAATACCTGGTGACCGCCGCCAATTACAACCTGGGGCCACAGGAATACGAGTCGGCTTTTGCTGGTGGCAGTGGATCAAATTTTTCCTGCGGCATAACTGCTATCGATAAACAACAGGCATACCGCGCGCCGCGCATTACACCAAAACCAGTCGTGCAGGGTCCACAAACCGCCATTGTGGTTGGTAAAGCCGGTGAGGAAATCTGGACCGATAAATATGGCCGTGTCAAAGTGCAATTTCACTGGGACCGTTACGGTGAAGACAATGAAAACAGCTCATGCTGGGTACGCGTTTCCCAGCCATGGGCAGGCAAAAACTGGGGTGCAGTGGCCATACCCCGTATTGGACAGGAGGTGATCGTCTCGTTTAGAGAAGGCGATCCTGATAATCCCATTATCACAGGGCGCGTATATAACGATGACAATATGCCACCTTATGAATTACCCGCCAATGCAACCCAGTCGGGGGTCAAAAGCCGAAGTTCAAAAGAAGGTTCACCCGACAACTTTAATGAGCTTCGTTTTGAAGATAAAAAAGGCAGTGAAGAAGTTTATATTCATGCCGAAAAAGACCAGAATAATGTGGTAGAAAATAACGAAACCACTTCGGTCGGCAATGATCGCTCAGAAACCGTAGGCAATGACGAAACCATTACAATTGGTAATAATCGCACCGAAGATGTCGGCAACGACGAGACCATTACAATTGGAAACATTCGTACCGAAACGGTGGGTACTGACGAGACCATTACCATTGGTAGTAATCGCACAGAATCGGTCGGTGCAGACGAGACAGTGAGCATCGGCAGTAATCGATCCGTCACTATCGGCAGCAGTAAA
>JAAENK010000258.1 GCA_024224415.1 Gammaproteobacteria bacterium
CAGGAAACCGTGGTTTCGCAGGTGATCGTCGGTGTTTGACACTGCGATATTAAATACGATCCGCCGCCATAACTGCGCCAGATCGACTGTAGTTTGTGCACCTTGAGTCGAGAGGAATTCGGCAATTTCCAAGTAACTGGCACCGTGCGAATGCTCACCATCATAATACTGGAGCTGCGTCATTGCCGATGAAAAATGCAGACGTTTATCTCCCTCTCGGTCAAAGCGCTTGGTTAAAAAGGTATGGTGTTGGGTCGAGAATTTTCGGATTTCGCTTGGAAACATTTCAACGCCCGCCGCTAAAGCCAGCTCATAACACAGCATCTCCCATGCACCCACATCACAGGTGTCATTTAAATTGGGAAACTTAGCGATCCACAGATGGCTGTGCTCATCGGTAACACAAGCCTTTGGCCTTGCACCACCTAATGATGAACCAGGTGAAATCAACATTTTCAACCAGCGATAATATTCATCACTATCAATGTTGTCGTCTTTTTCAATTTGGATGGCTGCATGCTCTAACTCGCGAAGCGATGCCATGGGTGGCGCCGCAAATTCGGCATTATTATCAAGGAAATCAGCTGAGCCGGATCGTTTAAAACGAATGCCACCCATTCGGTAAGAGTCATGTACACCAAGCAAATAATCAAGTTCAG
>JAAENK010000259.1 GCA_024224415.1 Gammaproteobacteria bacterium
AACCAGCTAACTAGTTAATAACCTTATTGAGGGTAGCGGGTTTTCCGCTACCCTTTTTTGGCCAGACACAAAGTTCTTTACAAATAAGTCACTCCCTTAACTTCGTAGCCGTCAAGCTCACATTCGAACCGTTTGGTAATTAGTTCTTTACTGCTTTCTTCAGGATAACGCACAGCACCAGCAAGAGTCTGCTTACCAGATGGCTTGGGATCATTAAAGCCAACAAGACTATGTAAGGGGAATAGTCCAGACTCCAGGATTTCTTTTTTACAGTATAGTTTTGGACAAACACCCATTGCATAAGTGGGTAAGGGAAGTTCGCAATTGCTGATCGACAGTTTGTCTTCAGATACCGAGATTTTTGGCAGGCTGTTGACCCAGATTACACCCATAGCGGCCACCGAAGCGACAAAACCAATTAGCAAGCCGACAAACCACCGACGTTTCGAGTTATCTTTTTCGATTGCTGCGTCTGTCATTAAATTCATTATCTCTGGTTGGGCACCCGGAGGTGGTTAAAAATCAACGATGTTTCGGTAATCGTTGGCCATGATTGTGGCATCGTATGGAGGGGATGTTAAAGCCTGCACAGCGCCATCCGGATTGAGCAATAAAATTGCACTGCTGTGTTGCATGGCATAGCTGTCTTCATTACCTTCGGGCTGGTTTTTCTGGTAAAAAATCCCTAATGGTTTTGTCAGTATTTTCAATTGATCGTCGGGTCCGCTTACACCAAGGAAATCTCTGTGAAAATATGTCATATACTGTGCTAGCTGTTCTGGTGTGTCTCTGTCTGGATCAACCGATACAAATACAAAGCCAGGTTTTTCCAGATCTGTATCTTGTTGCAACTGCCTCTCCATTTCGACCAATACGTTCATTGTTGTAGGGCATATATCTGGGCAATTCGTGTAGCCGAAAAATAAATATGACCAGTGCCCCTTTAAGTTATCTTTGGTAAAGCTGTTACCAAATTGATTAGTCAAGCTGAATTCAGCAACAGCAATCGGTTCCTGCAATAGAGTTGCCTGGATTTTGTGTTGTGTCAGAACCGGGGCTTCTGGGGGTTTTTGGAATTCTCGTGCAATCCAGACAATCCCAAAAATAACCACTGCCATACCGATGCCGACGAGCATCTCAGAGAAACGCACCCTGACAACGGTATGATTCATCGAACTAACAACAAAAGCAGTCTCCTGCTTTGTTAACTCTTCTTGTAGTTATATGGGTGCCAATCAGCGTCTACTGTTGGGATCTCGGGCCAGTTGCCATGCGGAGGAGGTGTCGTTGTTGTCCACTCCAGTGAGTTAGATCCCCATGGGTTGTCTGGTGCCTTTTCTCCCCAGATTGCGCCGTGGATCCAATTACCCAATGCGAGGATAAATCCTATTCCGATCAGTATCGAGCCAACGGTCATAACCATCTGGTCGCTTTCGAATTGCGGCAGGTGTGCATAGTCATAATAACGCCTTGGCATACCTTCAAGGCCCATTTCCATTTGTGTCCAGAACGCAACATTGGTACCTATAAACGAAAGCCAGAAACCTATCTTGCCAATAGTTTCGTTATACATGCGACCGGACATTTTCGGGAAGATGTAATAAACACCTGCGAAAATAGCGAAAGTGCCTGCCACCGCCATGACATAGTGAAAATGGCCGACGATGAAATAAGTATCCGAGATATGTAAATCAAGTGAAGGAATTGCATTTGGAATACCTGTTAAACCGCCTATGAGAAAAAGGAAAATAAAGCCCATGGCGTATTGCATAGGTGTTTTGCTCAAGTCAATTGCCCCTTTATACATAGTGCCTACCAGACCGATCACCATGAGACCAACCGGAACCGATATCAACAGTGTTGTAACCATTTGGCCGATACGAATCCAGTCTGGCATGCCTGTAACAAACAGATGGTGAACCCATACTTCACCAGAAACCAGTACGATGCCAAAGATACCGCCGTACACTACTACTTTATAGTTGAAAACCATGTTCTTACTGAACGTGGCGACTATTTCGAAAATGATGGCCATGAAAGGTAAAAATATTACGTAAACTGCGGGATGTGAATAAAACCAGAACAGGTTCTGATAGGTGAGGACATCACCACCTGTAGTAGTATCGAAAAAGTTTGTACCGAGATATTTGTCGAAGGCTATGAGTAACACCGCAGTACCAAGTACTGGTACAAAAATGAGCTGTATTATAAAACCAGCTCCGGTAGCCCAGACAAATATATTCAACTTGTTCCAACCCATGCCAGGAGCACGCATGAAAGATATAGTGGTAAGAAAATTAACTCCGGCAATGATTGACGCAAAGCCGATCAACAACACCGTGAAGGTATAAAGTGCCGTATTACCGGTAGTTATTACAGAATAGGGTGGATAGCCCGTCCACATCACATCGGGTGGATCAGGTACAACAAAGGTTAGTAGTGCCAGTACTATTCCCATAAAGAACAGCCAGACGCTAAAAGCGTTCAGGCGAGGGAAGGCAACGTCTTTCGCACCGATCATAAGCGGAATGAAATAGTTAGCCATGAATCCGGTGAGGGCCGGTATCTGGAATCCAAGGATCATTGCAGCCCCATGAAAATACAACCAGACGTTATAGGTGTTTGGGTCGTTGGTAATGGTTGGCCCGATGTAAGTTAGCTCGGCCCGAATCAATAAAGCCATGATTCCCGCAAGACAAAAAGCAGCAATGGAACCGATAAGGTACAAAATACCTACGCGTTTGTGATCGGTGGTAAAAATCCACTCTTTAAGAACTTTACCCATAGCTGTTATACCTCCTGCTCTAAAATTATATTGGTTGCTGTTGCCGTGGAGTTGTCCTCAGCATTGTTATTGTTTTGGGATAGTTTGCTTTCTTCCTGCTTGTACCATCTCATGAACTCAACAGCTGGCATCACTTCGACGCGGCCGACCATATAAGAATGCATGACACCGCAGTATTCCGTACACGTGACCAGGTTGTCCCTGTCGCCTATATCTTCTTCTTTCGGATAGAACCAGAGATAGGTGACACGACCGGGCATGGAATCTTCTTTCACCCGGTATTTGGCCAGGTAATGACTGTGAATAGTATCCCTGCTTGTCATCCTTAACATGATCGGTTTACCAGCAGGTACGCGTAACTTGTTTTGGGTTCTAACTCCGTTAGGGTAGGTGTAATCCCAACTATACATGCCGCTTTCCAGTTTTACTTCCATACGGTCGGCCGGTACCTCGCGGAACTTATTCCAGAGTTGCCAGCCTTTGGCTGCCAGGTAAAAGTCATCGGCCATGAAAATAAATGCAGGGATCAGCGCCCAACCCACAGCCTGTGCCGCGCTCATCTTGGGCGCGTCCCCAACCTGATCAGGGTGTTTACGACGATATTTGAACATGAAATATATCGTTATCGCGGCAAAAATCACACCCATAACGGAGATATCAACCATGACTGTATGCCATAGTTCATCGAAACCTGGAGCAGGATCGTTTATCGTGGTTGATTGACTTGTCTCAAAGGCAATGGATGCACTTGTTTGTGGCAGTAAAATGCCAAATCCAAGGAATGTTGATAGGATGCCTCTTCTTTTACTATCGAAGCCTTTAAACATTAGTTAGTCTCCTGTGAATACGTGCTTTTTTTCTATAAATCAGAGCCGAAAGGCCTATTAGCGATAATCCAAATATCAACGCAGCTAGCCCTGCGATCAGTGATAAATTAAAAGTATATTTGCCTTCCTTAAAGTTGTAGCTATAACAAACCCCGGTGAGCAGGTCGATGACGTTGGATGAATTTGCGATCCTGCCCCAATCGGCATCGATAAGAGCTTTTTCGATATTATCTGGCACCATCGAAGTTCCATAGATGTAGCGTGCCACCCGTCCTTGAGGGGTCAGGAAAACCAGGGCATTGGGGTGGAGGAATACTTCATCCGCCCGCGACCAGAAAAATTTATAACCAATACTTGAGGTTAATATCTCCAGATCAGTTCCGGTATTTTTGAGCATGGCATGTCGCCAGCCGCTGGTATTCAATGCTGATAGTTCATTCTCATTAATAAATTGCTGCATGCTGCCTACGGTATCGAGCCGGTCGAAGGAAACTGTGAGTACATGAAAGTCAGTGCCGAGTTTAAAGCGATCCATTTTCTCCAATGCTTGCTTCAACAGGGTGTTCATGATCGGGCAACTGCCACCACAGCTATAGTAAGACAGTAGCAGAATGATCGGCTTGTCCAGCATGTCACCCAGGACAAAGCTGTTTCCGTCGCTATCTATCATCGCCAGATCTTTGCGCACTGGTGCCCCCAGGTATTCCGGTTCATCGATTTGCATTACCTCTGGGTCAATGTTTGACTCCCCGCTAAAACTACCGTAAGGCGATATGGCCAGGGCCGATTGTGACCAAATTATCGCCAGATAGCTTGCACCGATAATTCCGATGTAGCGCCACCGTAATGATTGTCTAAAACTGGAAACATCCAATAAAATCAATTGGTTGCCCTACCAGAAGTACACCTGGGATACTACAAAGAACCATATGATATCAACGAAGTGCCAATACAAAGCGCCTGTTTTTACCAGCCCTATGTTTGTTCTATTGCTCAGCGCGGGTATCAGTATTGCGATAAAAATACACAGGCCCACCAGTACGTGGGATGCATGAAACCCTGTAATGCTATAGAAAGATGTGCTGTAGACGTTAGTGGTGACGTCGAACCCAATGCCAACCAGGTGCACCCATTCGAATAAAGACATTCCCAGAAAAGCGGTACCGAGTAAAATGGAAATAACCAGCCATTTGATAAAACCTGCTTTATCGTCATTTGCAAGTTTGTCTTCACCAATATGTATGGTGAAACTGGAAGTAACCAGAAGTATTGTCATTATTACCGGAATCAGCACGGGCATTTCTGCGGGTGTTCCCGCTGGCGGCCAATCTGGGGTCATCAGTCTTTGTAGCCAGTAATTAGCGAACAAAGACATGAAAATCATCGCTTCTGCTAGAATAAACCAGCCCATCGATGGGACGCTGAGACCTTCGCCTTCTTCGCCGATTGCTTCGTTAACCCAGATGACAATTCCACCGATTATCAGTGGTGTGCCAATACCCAGACTGATAATTGCGGCCATGCCGCTGTCGTAGACAAAATAGAATATAAAAGCCAGGCACAGGAATAAGATGCCCACGCTAATTGTTAAAGGTGCGCTGCTGGTATCCCAGTGATCTTCGTGGGTTGCTGTGTCTTCAGCCATATCTCTTCCCCCTGCTTTTTTAAGTGAATACTATTTGAGGCTGTAGCGCCTGATATTGTGGTCAGGCCAAATCAACCTGATTACCCTGTTGTGATTCATTAGCCTGAAAATTTCAAATAACGACAAAAATCAATTAAACGCAATTCAATTGGCCAAAATATGGCAATTACATAGCAATAAATTGACTTTCATTGTATGGGAGGCTCTTGCTGTTTTCAACTCTTAACGTTATCCTGATAGGTATAACTGGGGGGAGGTTGCTAAATAGAATGAAGAAAATCGTAATTCAAATATTTGCCTACACGATAATTTACGGCATATTTAACATTGCAATCGCAGCTGGTAATCCAGAGGCCGGCAAATCAAAATCGGCCGCCTGTGTCGCCTGTCATATGGTGGATGGAAATAGTGTTATGCCCGAGTGGCCAAAACTTGCAGGGCAAATTCCCCACTATTTAGTCAGTCAATTAAAAGCGTTCAAAAGTGGTGAGCGTGTTAATGCTGTCATGGCACCGATGGTGAAACCTTTAAGTGAACAGGATATGGAGGATATTGCTGCATATTTTTCCAGCCAGACAATCAAAATGGGTGTTGCTGATCAAGGGCAAATGGCCGTAGGTGAGAAATTATATAAGAAAGGGGAATTCTACACGCCGCTAACCGCCTGTATCGGCTGTCACGGTATGGACGGCCAGGGGAATCGAACCTGGGAAGACACAATGCCGATACCACCCACCGTTTTGGCACCCGCTGTTGGGGGACAACATGCTGCTTACCTGGCGAAGCAATTACAAGCGTTCAGATCAGGTGAGCGAGCCAACGATGTTGGTCAGGTTATGCAGAAAATAGCACAGCAAATGAGTGACGATCAGATAAAAGCAGTGGCCGAATATATGACTCAGTTGCAGTAAAAATCTCGATCAATCAGACCGATTTATTGTATTTGTGTTGTAAGGTCGGCGGGAAAAGAGGCAAATTTTCTCAGCTTATCAGCGCCAGTTATCTCAAAATATCTGCCACTGGAGACAATTAGCCCCTGTTGATGGAATCGAGTCAAAACACGACTCACAGTATCTTTGGCCAGCCCCAGATAGCTGGCGATATCATCACGCATCATACTCAGACGAAATTGTTCTGCTGGAAAACCGTGCTCCTGGAACCGGGTGGAGATACTGGCCAGGAAGGCCGCCAGGCGTTCATCTGCATTGCGGCGACCGCTTAACAGCGTCATTAAGCGATTGACATGGAAAAGCTGCTCACTCATCAGTTTGATAATACGACCCTGGAAATCGGGTATTTGATGGCTGATTTCTTCGACAGATCTTCTGGTGATTGCACATACATACGAATTCTCCAGTGCCAGGGCATCGTAGCAATGTATACCCGCATACATAGCTCCTGTATCCAGTAGCTCTCCAGAAAAACAAAATCCTGCTACCCTTCTCAGTTCGTCTGGAACGACAAGTTTGAATGAACCGGAAGAAATACATTGAAAAGATTCAAATGGATCGCCACTGGAAAACAGTGTTTCACCCTTTTTAACCAATTTCCGACGATGTAAAATTCCTTCGACCAGATCTATGCTTTTACCGGCCACTTCAAGAGGGAGACACAAGGCATTCATTTCACAGTTGGTACAGGATACATAGTTAACACTTGATTTGTGTGAGGGCATTGCTTTAGCGATCTGGCTCGTTATTTAATTACTAAGTGCTTCATTCTGGCGCTTGATATTGACCAGATTTTTTATGCGATTGAGCAAGTCTTCTTCGTCGATGGGTTTGGTTATGAAATCGTTGGTGCCAGCGCCGAATATGCCGGTAAAATCGGTCTTTTCATCTTCGCCAGGTTCGATGGTCATCAGCAATATCGGAAGAGCCAGGTAATCGAGTTCGAGCTGATTGCGGATGTTCTGTATCATGTCGAAGCCGGTCATCTTGCTGGATAGCATCAAATCGGTAATAGCTATATCGAAGCTACAATTTTTGTTTTCTACAATATCACGTTCGAGCAAGTTTAGTGCATCCTCGGCTTCATTGAAATGGACAAACTCAATTTCATTTTTGTTAAGTATCGCGCTGGTAATAGCTGTCGATGTGGCGCTTTTATCAACATAAAGCACCTTAACTGGTACTGCAATATCTTTGCCGAGGAAACTGAGGATAAAGTTGACCAGCGCCTTGTGACCTTCGGCCTTATCGAAGTAGGCGGTAACGGCATTCGAGTCGTCGGAATCAGCATGCATGATTCTTGTATCGGTATCACCTGATACTACGAAAATAGCGGTATCACGGTTTTTATTGGAGCGGCGAATTTTTTCGATGACCTTGTAGCCATCCATGTCACTTAAGGCTACGCCGGTAGTGATGATTTCAAACTCATAACGATTCACCGCAGTCAAGGCTTCTTTACCGGTTGCGCAGGCAATAATATCCAGCTCCGGCATTTCGCTGGATATTTCCTTGTAAAGTATCGTTCTCGCCGAATCCGAAGAATCTATTAACAGTAGGCGACGTTTATTCAACATAATGGCAATATTTTAAGTTGGTTCAATTTTGTTCAGGTGTCTGGCAACCGCTATCCATGATCCTGCTAATCCCAATAAGGTACTAGATGATAGCAGAATGATAAAGTCGTGCAGAGAAAATGTGACAAATACCAAATTAGACTGATACAGCAGATTGAGCCGACCAAGCGGCCCGGAAATCGCCAGGTAACCTATTTCAACGATAAGCCAGGAAGTTAGCCCACCTAACAAACCGTACCAGATACCACCGTATAAAAACGGTCGACGGATAAAAGCATTGGTCGCGCCAATTAGCTTGGTAACAATGATTTCCTGATAACGGTTCTGGATATCGAGGCGGATGGTATTGCCGATAATTAATAACACCGCGCAGGCGAATAACAGGGTAATAATCGCTACTGTGCGTTTGGCAATTTCCAGTATTGTGTAGAGTCGCTCCAACCATTCGGTGTCGAGCTTGGCGATTTCAACTTCTGGCAAAACCCTTAAGCGGTTTAAAAGAGTTTTTACAGCGAAAGTATCGGCGTTACTATCTGGCTCGACGATAATTGTGTGGGGTAGTGGGTTGGCCGACAGGGTATCAATGCTTTTACCAAATCCGGATGACTGACGAAACGTCTCCAGTGCATTGTGACGAGAGACAAAATCGGTGCTCTGCACCTGTTGCATCAAATCTATTTCTTTTTGCAGTTTGCGTGCATTGCCCTCTTCGACCTTAAGATCGAGATATAGCGTGATTTGCGTGGTCGAACGAAAATCACCCGACATGGCGTCTATATTTTTGAGGAATAAATAAAATCCACCCGGTAGCGACAGGGTGATGCCGATTACCGCGACTGTCATTATTGTCGTCGTTGGTGACTGATATATCTTGCCGAGGCTGAAAATCAGCGTCTGCAAATGATGCATCAAATAAGCCACCATTTGATTGGTAGTGGCGGGGCGGTCTCGACGAGTATTGCTGCTGCCCATGCTCTACTCCCCGACCGACGAATAGTATTCGGTTTGTTGGAAATTTTCGTCGAGACCATTTTCGATCAGTTGCCCCCGATTCAGTGTTAATACCGGTTTCTGTAGTTCATCTATCAGGCTCAAATCGTGGCTGGCGACCAGCACGGAAACTCCGACCTGATGAAAATCGATGAATATCTGCATAATTTCGCGTGATAAAATCGGGTCGAGGTTTCCGGTCGGCTCGTCGGCGAGTAGTAGCATTGGTTTGTGTACCACCGCACGGGCGATACCGACTCGTTGTTGCTCACCACCTGACAACGTAATCGGCATGGATTTTTCTTTATTCAACAGACCAACCTTGTCAAGTGCGGCGCGGGTGCGTTTGGCGATTTCCTGCGGACGATAACCCTGTATCACCAGAGGCATCGAGACATTGTCAAATACCGGGCGGTCGAAGAGTAGTTGATGGTCCTGAAAAATAATGCCGATATTACGTCGTACATAGGGTACGCGATATCGTGGAATCGTATTCAGATTGATGCGATTGAGCAAGGCCTGGCCGCGTGTGGGCTTTTCGATTAAAGAGATAATTTTCAGCAGGGTACTCTTTCCGGCCCCTGAATGCCCGGTGAGGAAGGCCATTTCCCCGGCGCCAAGATGTAGCGAAATATTATTAAGTGCGTCGTAACCGCCGGGGTAACGTTTGGTGACATTATGAAACTCGATCATTGAATAAAACTCAGACTTCTGCCTCGGAGAGTAGTGCATCGACGAATTCATGGCTGTTGAAAGGTCGTAAGTCGTCCACCGATTCGCCCACACCGATGTAGCGAATTGGTAACTGTAACTGTTCAGCGACACTGAAAATCATACCACCCCTGGCAGTGCCGTCGAGTTTGGTGAGTACTATCCCCGATACCCCGACCGAATCTTTGAAATTACTGGCCTGATTAAGCGCATTTTGACCGGTCACCGCGTCGAGTACCAGAATGGTTTCGTGCGGTGCTGCGGTATCGAGTTTGCTCATCACGCGCTTGATTTTTTCAAGTTCATCCATCAGGTTGTTCTGCGTGTGCAAACGTCCCGCTGTATCGGCGATGAGTATGTCGATATTTCGTGCCTGCGCGGATTGCAGAGCGTCAAAGATGACTGAGGCTGAGTCTGCGCCCTGTGCCTGTTTAATCACCGGAATATCGAGCCTTTCTCCCCAGCGCTGTAGCTGCTCGACCGCAGCAGCGCGAAAAGTGTCTCCGGCGGCGAGCATGACGCGATGGCCCTGGTTTTTAAACTGCTGCGCGAGTTTGCCGACCGTGGTGGTTTTACCGGCGCCGTTAACGCCTACCATCAGAATGACGAAGGGTTTAGAGTCCGATTCTGGCCTTAGTGGCTGTTCGCTGGGTTTGAGAATATCTTCCATGATTTGTTTCAAAGCCGTGAGCAGGGTCTCGCCATCTTTGAGGTGATTTCGGCCCAGTTGATCGGTCAGTTGCGAAGTGATTTTCTGCGTAGCGGCAACGCCGACATCGGCCATGAGCAGTCGGTCTTCCAGCTGTTCGAGTAAATCGTCGTCGATCTGCTTTTTGCCCAGCAGTAAATCGGTCAGACCCGAGGACAGGTTCTCGCGTGTTTTGCTGAGCCTCTGGCGCAGCGAAGCGAATAAGCCTTTGGGTTTTTGCTGCTCGGCGGTATCTTTTTCAGGGCTCGATTTAAAACCGAACATTATTTCTCTCGTGATCACTATTTCAGGCACAATATGCTACCAGAAAGCAGGCCGCTCTGTGCACACTCATTGCCGGAACAGGATCGATTTTGGGAAAAATGATGCTATGAAAAAAAATACCGGCTCACAGCTGCGTATCATTGCCGGACGATGGCGCGGGCGCAAGATTCCCGTACCTGCCATCGAAGGATTGCGACCGACACCGGATCGTATTCGCGAAACTGTGTTCAACTGGCTGGCCGCCGAATGTCGTGCTACGACTGTGCTTGATTGCTTCGCAGGTAGTGGCGCACTGGGGTTTGAAGCGGCTTCACGAGGCGCCAAAGCCGTAACCATGGTGGAGAAAAACAGGCAGGCCTGGCAAAACCTGATGAACCAGAAGCGACAACTTGAGGCCAGTAACGTCGAGTTGCTCTGTGGTGATATTCTGGCTCTGATTCCCTCGTTTCAATATAGCTTTGATATTGTTTTTATCGACCCACCGTATGCTATGCCGGAGTTGCGTCACCGTGTAATCGATGCCTTGATTAAAAGCCAGTGCCTGGCCGAAGGTGCGCGCATTTACCTGGAATGGCCTCAGGGCGAGAAATTTGAATTATCATCCGATGGTTTTACCTGGTTAAAACAGAAAAAGGCCGGTCAGGTTCATTATGCTATAGCCGAATGGCGGCTTTGCCGCTAAAATCGCGCGTTAATCGAACAGATGCTTCAAATTTTGTCACCCCTATGGATCAATCTATGACCCGAACAGCTATCTACCCTGGGACTTTTGACCCGGTAACACGAGGGCATATCGATATATGCGAACGTGGCCTGAAAATGTTCGATCATATCGTCATAGGCGTTGCCGATAGCCTGGCGAAAGAGCCATTTTTCGATATTGATGAGAGGCAGGAAATGCTCGAAACTGTGTTTGCCGATAATGAACATATATCGGTACGTCGCTTTTCTGGCCTGCTGATCGATTTCGCCCGCGAGTGCAGCGCCGATGTCATAATTCGTGGATTGCGTGCGATATCTGACTTTGAGTACGAGGTGCAGCTTGCCGGTATGAATCGATCATTGGCGGATGAAATCGAAACCGTATTCCTCACCGCGGCACAAAGATACGCCTTTGTTTCCTCGAGTCTGGTCCGAGAAATTGCCCGCCTCGAAGGTGATGTGTCGGAATTTTTGCATCCAGTCATCTTGCAACGCTTAACTGAAAAATTGCAGAAAATCCGTAAATAACGCCCGACCATGGGTGAATGAAAATCAAACAGGAGTAAATTAATGGCATTAATGATTACAGATGAATGCATCAATTGTGATGTATGCGAACCCGAATGCCCGAACGATGCGATATCTCCGGGCGAAGAAATCTACGAAATCAATCCAGATTTATGCACCGAATGCGTGGGGCATTTTGATACCTCGCAATGTGTTGAAGTTTGCCCGGTAGACTGTATCCCGCTGGATCCAGATCATGATGAAAGTAATGATGAATTACTTGCGAAATATCAACGTCTTACCGCTAGCGATTAAAAAAAAGCAAAATGGGGGTAAAAATTGTTATCAAACCTCAGCTAGCTGGGGTTTTTTTATGTTTACTATTATGCAAGGCGGCGATAGGAGCTGAAGGATATGCCGTTGCTTCAGCGCATAAGCTCGCCACAAATGCAGGAATAGATATCCTAAAGCAAGGTGGCAATGCATTTGATGCGGCTATTGCAGTTACCAGTACCCTGGCAGTTGTTGAGCCCTATTCATCGGGGATTGGAGGTGGCGGTTTTTATTTGTTACATGAAGCGGATAAAAACCGACAAATCATGCTCGATGCACGTGAGCGTGCGCCACTAAAAGGGCATCGCGATATGTATCTGGATGCGGACGGTCAAGTTGATCATGATTTATCCATGAATGGTGCCACATCGGCAGGTATACCGGGCATTCCTGCCGCACTCAGTCATTTACAACAAAACTATGGCGTATTGCCGTTGAGTAAAACGCTTGCCAGTGCAATCAAATACGCCGAGCAGGGTTTTGAGGTTGACCCGGTTTATCATCGTCTGGCCAGCTTTCGTCTGGAGGTTTTGCAAAGATACCGGTCGAGTCGAGAAACCTTACTGCATAGTGGTGAGATACCAGAGCAGGGCAGCTTAATCAAGCAGCCTGATCTGGCCAGAACCTTACGCGTGCTGGCCAGCCAGGGTAAAGCTGGTTTTTATCAGGGTGAAGTAGCGCGAAAACTGGTAGATAGTGTGCACTTGTACGGAGGCATCTGGTCACTGCAGGATTTAGGTCAATACCAGCTTATCGAGCGCGAACCAGCACGTTTCGAATTTAAAGGTGCAAAATTTGTGACTGCCACGCTGCCCTCGTCGGGAGGCATCGTGTTAGCCGGTATATTTAACATGCTCGAAGAAATGGAGTTCCAGTCTGCGAATAATATTCAGCGTGTTCATGCGCTGGTTGAGGCTATGCGACGTGCCTATCGTGACCGTGCAAAATTCCTCGGAGATAGCGACTATGTCGACATTCCTCAGCAACTCACCAGCCGTGACTATGCCAAATCGCAGCTTGCAAGCTATTCCGGCAAGCATGCTACACCAAGTTCGTCCCTCGGCAATATAACCGATGATGCAGCCGGTGCAGATACAACTCATTTTTCCATTATTGATGAGCATGGCAACATGGTGTCAGCTACTTTATCGGTAAATTATCCTTTTGGCTCCGGTTTGATTGCTGATGGCACAGGTGTCTTACTCAACGACGAAATGGATGATTTTTCGGCAAGTCCTGGTGTGCCTAATGCATATGGCCTGCTCGGAAGTGAAGCAAATGCGATTCAACCAGGAAAGCGTATGCTCTCCAGTATGACACCTGCATTTGTTTATACCCCGCAACGCCTGATGATTTCAGGCACACCGGGTGGCAGTCGAATTATTACCATGCAATTGCTGGGTATGCTGGAGTTTTTGCGAGGTGCCAGTGCTGCGCAAATAGTGTCGCTGCCTAGATTTCATCACCAATACTTTCCGGATAGTATTTATCATGAAGACAATGCCTTCGATCAAGCAACCCTGGATGCGCTAAAGGGGCTTGGTCATGAACTGAAACAATCTTCTTATACATTTGGCAATATGCAAACCATAGTGGTTGATCAGCAAAGTGGTGAAATGCAAGCGGCTTCCGACCCACGTGGGATTGGGGCGGCGGTGGTTGTGCAATAAAGTTGCGATGAAACAATACAACCGACTATTCAGCCTGGCTACTATGCATTACAGGTTTTACTGATGTCATCATCACCATCATTTAGTGCCGAGTTATTGCTTCCGAAGTACTGGTTAAGCTGGATATTTTTATCACTGTTTTTTCTATTTAGCCTTTTACCTCTGTCAGTAATAGATGGCCTGGCAAGAGTATTGTCTTTGCTTTCATATCGTTATAATCGCAAACGCGTGTTTTATGCCACAAGGAATCTGGCATTGTGCTTTCCGGACAAGTCCGACGCAGAGATTGAACAGTTAGCGAAGGATCATATCTTTTACCGAACCCTCAGCCTGCTGCATTATGGCCTGGTCTGGTGGGCACCCACATTTCGTCTTAGACAAATAATTGAGTTACAGGGTGCTGAATTACTTGAGGCTTACAGAGCACAGGGTAAGCAGGTGATTGCTTTAACCAGCCACAGTGTTGGGCTTGAGTTTGCGGTACTCGCATTGTCGATGAACTATCAATGTAGCGGTCCTTATAACAGCTTAAAGAACAAGGTTGTCGACTGGTTAGTTGCACACGGCCGCACCCGGTTTGGTGTGCGAGCGTATACACGTGAACAGGGTTTGCGCCCACTCATAAAAGATACAAAAAATAATCGGATATTGATTTATCTGGCAGATGAAGATCTGGGTGCTGCTCGCAGCGTCTTTGCCCCTTTTTTCAATGTGCAAAAAGCCACCGTACCAGTTTTGGGTCGGCTCGCATCTCAATGTAATGCTGTAGTAATGCCCTGCGTTAGCTGTTACGACATGAATAGGAAGAAGTATGTTGTCAAACTTTTACCAGCAATTGAATTGTTGAGTAAAGATGACAATGTACTAGCGGCAACGCAAATGAATTGTGCCATCGAGCAAACAGTTCGCGAATGTATCGCTCAGTATTTGTGGACACTGGCTTTATTTAGAACCCGCCCAGAAGGTGAGGCATCGCTATATGATCCGTAATTGCACAATATTGGTCACTCAATGAAACAATACAAACGACTATTCAGCCTTGCCATTATTATGGCATGCATACTACTGATGGTTAATTTCGGTTTGCGATCTTCAATGGGTTTTTTCATGAAACCCATCTCCGAGACCTTTGGTTATGGACGTGAAATATTCGCTTTTTCGCTGGCTTTGCAGAATTTGTTCTGGGGTTTGTTTCAACCGATTGCCGGGGCTGTGGCTGATCGTTACGGTACCCTGAAAGCCGTAATTGGAGGGTCACTACTGTATGCCGCAGGTTTATACCTTACCGCCAATTCAGCCAGCATCTGGGAATTGCATACCGGTGCCGGGATATTGCTCGGCATGGGTGTGGCTGGCACTGGCTTTGGTGTGGTATTGCCCGCAATGGCACGCCTGGTAGCACCGGAAAAACGCGCCATAGCTTTAGGGCTGGGTACTGCAGCCGGATCGGCAGGTCAGTTTTTGTTGATCCCAGTCGCCAGAGGGTTTATTGAATCTTACGGCTGGCAGACAGCTCTTGTAATTATGGCCGTTGGTGCTTTGGCAATGGTATTGTTGTCGACCCCGTTGGCGGGTGACACCGCTAGCAAAAGAAATTCTGATGAAGAATCTGATCAAACCCTGAAGGAAGCATTGGTCGAAGCTTCAGGACATGTGCATTACTGGCTGTTGGTGGCAGGTTTTTTTGTCTGTGGTTTTCAATTGGCCTTTGTTACCGTACATATGCCATCGTATTTATCAGACCAGGGTTTTGATTCTTCTATCGCAGCCACCAGCCTGGCACTTATAGGATTATTTAATATTTTAGGTTCGCTGGGATCGGGTTATCTTTCAGGAGTTTATTCAATGAAATGGCTGCTGGTAATTAACTACGCGGGTCGAGCCATTGTATTGTTTCTGTTTCTTATTTCTCCGATCACGCCCTTCAGCATATATGCATTTTCGATTACAACGGGGCTACTCTGGTTAGCAACAGTCCCTCCTACCTCGGGCCTGGTGGCGCAGATGTTTGGACTGAAACACATGGGCACACTTTATGGCATCGTATTTCTCAACCACCAGCTAGGCTCTTTTGCGGGTGTCTGGTTAGGCGGTTATTTATTCGATACCACCGGGTCGTACGACATGGTCTGGTGGGCAACTGTGGTGATTGCATCGGTCACGGCGATAATACATATTTTTATTGATGAGCGACCAGTGGCTCGATTGCGCCTGGGGAAGGTGGATGGTTAGGGAAGGAGTTTGGCAGGGCAATTTGGCGCCAGTAGATTAAATCCGAATTTACCTAAACTGATTAAGGGAAATTATAATAACAGGCTGGGCTATTGAGATAAGAGGTTATTGGGCGAAGATTATAGGTTCAGGTCTTTGATGTATAATTTTCTGTTTAATACCCTAACCATTCATAGGTAAAAAGAAAGCTGAAGCGATAGCACGATACAGGCGGTTCGTCGCAGAAGGTAGAGGACAACCGAGCCCCTGGGTTTCGCTGAGAAATCAGCTGTTTCTCGGGAGGTGCTATTTCAAGCAAGCCATAAAGGAGGAAACTAATGCTTGATCTTTGCTCGTTGAAGCCAGAAACTAGCTACGGGTGTCCCACCGCAGATCAGATTCTTATCAATCGTTTTTATGCTGTTGGCTATTCTTATTATTTCAGGCAAACCAAAAGGGCACTTGAAATAGTTGATCCAGACAAAAGAGATATGACTACGGTAGAAAGACAAAACAACTTCAGACCAGACTTTCGGGTTCCCAAACGTTTTGGAGCCGATCTTAGTGATTATTCGGGTAGTGGTTTTGATCGTGGACATTTGGTGGCCAGTGCGAACCAAAACGATACAGAAACTTAAAATAGTGAAACTTTTCTTTTATCCAATATGTCGCCACAGAATTCGAATTTCAATCGAAATATCTGGCGTGATCTTGAATCCGAAATACGTGATCTAGACGACAGAGATACGTGCGTGAAACATATGTAATTTGTGGCCCATCTTTGATTTCACTCATGAAGTTTCTTTATTAGGAGAGCGGAGCCTGTGGAGGTAGTGTCTGCATCAGCGAAAACAGGGTAAAATCATGGATTTACCTGTATCCATCGCTGTGGCGCACAGAGCTATATGTCAGATCATTACGGCTTGTTTCTAATTGGTGACTGGAAGTGATTTGGCAACGTCGGCAGCAAACCGTTTAAGTAATTTGGTTTGCGCCGCAACCAACGCATCATAACCATCTTGCTGCAGTGGCAGTGATTCAGAGAATCGAAAACTGTAGGTCTGGTCCGCCCAGATGAATTGCCAAAAGGCTAGCAGTATCGCCTCACCAGACTCGTTGCTGTGCAATTGATCGATGCTGATATCGATACTGCCGACGCTTTCCTTTGAACTCGGGTGGGGTGCAATGTGCTTATCGCGAGCGACTGAAATTTCTATGCTCAGGAAGCGACGCAGACTGAGTCCCAGAGGTTCGGCCCATTGATGGTGTCTGGCCGCGCGAACTCTGCCGTTTCCAGTGGCCACGACGAGACCGGGTTGATCGAGGTAGTTTGCGATAGTAAGTTTTCCGAGAAAAAATGGACTGTCGTGTTCGATTTTTCCAGATTCCCGAGCTTGATCCGAGCGTAGCAGATAGGTGAAATGTTCAACGGGCTTGCTAGCACATCCGGCCAGCAGTAACGCAATAGAAAGCAGCAGAAAAAATCTCATCAGGGTTTTGCCCCCGGTATCGGGTCTTCGGGCAGTTCTGTGGGTAACACCAGCGCATTGGGGTTGTCGGACAGGGTTCGGGTAAACTCTTCCAGGTTGCCCAGGGTTTTATTCAATTCATTCAGGCTACTGTCCAGGGTTCGGTAGACAGGCCCGTCCTGGGAAAAGCCGGAAAGTACTTCTCTGAGTTCGGCCAGGGTTCGGCTGAGTTTCTGGCCCAATTGCCGGTTTTCCTCCTGATTTAATATCCCATCCATCGAGACCAATAGAGACTTGAGCGATACCAGTGTCGACTGCATGGATGCAAAGGACTCATCTGCCTTAGCGAGAGCTTGATTGGCGCTTTTTACGGTTTGTTCCACCGGCAAGCTATTGAGTTTTTCCAACAGCGCGCTTACCTGCTGTTCGATGCGGCCCAGGCCGCCCGAAATGGTAGGCATGGTCATGAACATATCGAACTTGCCCAATGATGCTTGCTCTGCATTTTCGAAAAAGTCGATATTAACGTAGAGACTGCCAGTTAGTAGGTTGCCCGAAGCGAGTGTCGCCCGCAGTCCCCTGGAAACATTGTCCTGGATCAGAGATTTGAGGGTTTCGACAGCCTGGGGATTGTCACCGAGCGCAAGCCGACCCGGCGCCAGCGAAATCAATACGGGAATCACCGTATTGTCCCCCTGGATTTCGGGGTTCAATACTTCTGAAACCAGTATTCGGTTCACCTTGCCGATTTGAATGCCGCGAAATTCGACCGGGGCGCCGACTACCAGACCTCTCAGGGATTGATCGAACAGCAACACATACTGGATACGATATCGGTACGGTTGCTCTACCATCGCGGCATGATTCCTGTAGAGTTTGAACTCGGTTCCGTCTTCGACTTTTTCTCCTTCTGGCAAGCCTTCCGGTGTCGCAAATGAAACGCCACCGAGCAGGATGGTTTCGAGCGATCCGGTGTTGACTTCGATCCCCTGGGCGGTGGCCTCTAACGAAACCCCGCTGATATTCCAGAAACGAACCGAACTGGTCACGAGGTCGGTATAGAGTTCTTCGATGAAAACCTGATAGCGGATTTGGGTGCGTTCTTTGTCAAACTTCATTGCCTCTACGCGGCCAACCTTATAACCGTTGAACAATACAGGATTGCCCGGCGCTATCGAACTGCCGAGATCGGCGTAGAGAGAGAGTCGCAAACCAGGTGTGCCGACCGGTGTCAGCGGGGGTAGTTCCAGACCGATAAAATCAGATCGCTCCTGTTCATTTTGGCCGGGTGCAATTTCTATGTAGGCCCCGGATAAAATGGTACCGATACCGCTGATATTGTCGGATCCGATGCGCGCGCGGACCACCCAGAACAAGGTGTCCTCACGCAGTAGTGAAGTGGCATCGTCACTCAGCTCGACGGTTGCAATGATACCGGTCTTGTCTTCGTTAAGATCTACGTCTACCACTAATCCGATATCAACCTGGAGTAGTTTGACTGTGGTTTTGCCTTCTACCAAACCCTCAGCCGTATCGAAGCGGATAGTAATTGTCGGTCCCTCTTCGAGTTTGACGGTTGCGAGCATCCAGAGCCCGACCAGCAAGGCCGTCATCGGGATTACCCAGATAGGCGAGAACCGGGGCCTGGAAGTGATTGCAGGCTTTAGATCACTCATTGGTCAAAACATCTCGATCCCAGATCAGGCGCGGGTCGAAACTCTTTGCTGCGAGCATCGTAAGTACAACCACCCCCGCAAAAGCCAGGCCGGCTTCTCCTGGATGGACCGACAAAATTCCACCCAGATGCACCAAAGCCGCGAGAATGGCTACGACGAAAACATCAATCATCGACCACTTGCCCACGGTTTCGGTAACTCGGTAGGTCAGGGTGCGTTGGCGGGAACTGATTTTTGAACCAAATTTCACCGTCCAGCAGAGGTAGAAGAGAATCGCCAGCTTGCCCAGCGGGATGACCACACTGGCGAAGAAAATAATGGCTGCGATCGGGATTGACCCGTTTTTTATCAATACCAGCACGCCGCTAATGATCGTATTTTCGGAAGTTCTGCCAAATTGCTCGGTCACCATGATCGGCAGTAAATTGGCCGGGATATAGAGCAGACAGGAGGTGATCAACAGTGCCATGGTGCGGTTTAGGCTGTCGGCCTTGCGGGGATGCAGATCAGACCCACAGCGCGGGCAGACCTGGAGGTCCTGCTCGGTCAGTTTCATGCACGAATGGCAGGACACCAAATCAAGGGCACGAGCAGTACTGGCGCTCATCCTGCCTCCTGCAATTCACCGATGCGGCGCCATGCTTGCAGTCGGTCGAAACCGGTAATAGCGAGGATGAAACAAATACTGAAAGCAGCATAGGCCCAAAAAGACAGGCCGGTAACGATGGTTGCAGTCTTGCCAAGCTTCACCAGGCTGATCAGCACACCGATGAAGAACACTTCCACCATACTCCAGCCCTGTAACTGAAAGACAAATCTGCACATGACATTCGTCCAGGGATTGTATCTGCCGTATGCTAGCGTAGTCGCCAGGTTGAACAGTAGCAACAGCACCATGGCAGGGATCAAAATGATGAAACCTGCAATCAAAATTGCCAGGTCTGGCATGTCCTGTTGATACAGGCGGACAACAGTCATCGGCAGGGTCATGACATTTTTCAGGCCCGAGGACTCAAATGACAGGAAGGGAAAACTGCAGGCGAGCAGCAGGAAGATCAATGCACTCGATGACCAGGCCATAACCCGGTTGAGCCCAGCCCGGTGCAAAACGCACAGCAGGTGGCCGCAATGTGAACAGCTCGCCCTGTCGCCCTCTGCCATAGACGACAAGTCTGCCAAATGGTCGCAGGAAGGACAGGCAATGAAGTGATCCCTGCCGACCAGGTCGTCTCTGTTAATATGCATTTGCGAGCCCATGATGTATTGCTGTATGTAAGTATGGTTTTGACCAGGAGACCGTGCGATTGTGCATTCTACGCTTTTGCATCTATGGTATTACCAAACGGCATAAAATGATACCAGGTATGGAGAGGTGGGCTTTGTCGCAGTAGTTTGTGAGCGGGTTACTCTCGACCAGTACAGATATGCATCACTCGGATAGCCTACCATCAAAAGTTGCAAGCACCCCATACTGATCAGGCCTTCTATCACGATAGACGCCCCAGGTTTGCCTATAATCCCTGATTTCATCAAGATCAAACTCATGTACCAGCACTGTCTGGTCTGTGCGGTTGGCCATCTCAACTTTATTACCAAATTGATCGGCGATAAATGACGAGCCATAAAATGTCATCGCCATGTCGCTTGTGGTTGCGGTTTCCTTACCGATTCGGTTGGAGGCTACCACTGGCATGATATTGGCTCCGGCGTGCCCGCACATGACGTTTTGCCAATGTTGCATGGAGTCTACCGAGTCATCGCCAGGTTCATCGCCAATCGCGGTCGGATACAAAAGTACTTCGGCGCCCATCAACGCCATGCAACGAGCTGCTTCGGGGAACCACTGATCCCAACAAATGCCCAACCCCAGTTTTGCATAGCGGGTGTCCCAAACCTTGAAACCGGTATCACCAGGGGTGAAATACTGTTTTTCCTGATATCCGACTGCATTCGGAATATGGGTTTTTCTATACACGCCCATGACGCTGCCATCGGCATCGATCATCGCCACCGAGTTGAAAAAGGCCGTGCCTGCGCGCTCGAACCAGCTAACCGGTAATACTACCGATAACTCCCGCGCCAGCGTCGCCATTCTTTTTATTATCGGGCTTTCATCCACTGTAGTCGCCAGATCGAGGTGTTTGAATTCCTGTTCGATACAAAAATAAGGTGTCTCAAAAAGCTCCTGGATGAGGATGACCTGTGCATTTTTCGAAGCTGCTTCACGAATCAACGACTCGGCAGTATCGATGTTTGCCTCGATGTCCCAACTACAGGTCATTTGAGTCGCTGCTACGGTTAGTTTCGTCATAGAATTTACTCTGGTGACACCTTTCTATTCAAGTAAGCATCAGTAGATCAGGAAAAAAGTAAAAATACCAAACATTAGTCAATAAGTATCCTCAAACTTGCCATTAACATGTTACCGGTTTTCTCGTTCCAGCATATGGATTAAGTTATCAGTCATATCGTGAAATAACATTTTCAATGTTTTATCATAAAGCATTATCAATAAGGAGGCAGGCGATAGACCGCGCCCATCGCGCTGGCGGATGTGGTTTATGGTAATAAATCCGATGGTGAAGTATCGCTGCTCGATGCCGATATACTCAAGGAATTGTTTGCACCTTTGTCCTAAGTTCTAAATGCTTAGGGTAAATACCCTTGCCCAATCCATTCAAGGCACTATCACGTCTTGAGTAATATCATTGATATCGGGTTTGCCGAGTTGGGCGAGCGTGGCGTCAATCTGGTTGATGAGCAAATCGATGACAGTGCTCAATCCGACTTCACCTCCGGCACCGAGTCCGTAAAGTAGCGGACGCCCGATGAGCACAAAATCCGCACCCAATGCCAGGGCCTTAATCACCGCCTCACCGTTGCGAACACCACTATCGAAAAGTATCGGGTAATTATTCCCCACCGCATCGCGTATCAGCGGTAACATCTGAATTGCGGCAGGTGCACTGTCAAGCTGGCGACCACCATGATTGGAGACATAGAGAGCATCGACGTCACTATCACGAATACGCACTGCGTCTTCGGGTGACAGTACGCCTTTGACGATTAGTTTTCCCTGCCAGCGTTCACGCAGGCGTTGTAAGAACGACCAGTCGACCTTACCGCGACTCTCGTTGCGCACAAATTTTGTATTGGTGTCTTCTTTGACATTGTTAGCCACTTTGGGGATGCCGGTTAACAGCGTATCAATCGACCATCGTGGATGGCTGGCAAAATCAAAAAATTGTTTCGGGCCCATACGAAAAGGCACCTGGAAGCCATTGCGTTGTTCGCGTGGACGCGGCGCGACGAAAGGCACATCGACGGTCAGGATCAAGGTATCGTAGCCAGCCTTTGCGGCCCTGTCGACCATATCGAAACCAACTTGCTCAGACTGACCGACATAAAGTTGAAACCAGGCATTGGAGCCTGCGCGTTGAAATGTATCTTCAATACTGCTGGAGGCCATGGTCGAGAGTGCAAGTGGGATATTGTATTTAACCGCCGCAGTCGCCAGACACTTGTCTGCTCCGGGCCAGGTTAGATCACACATCCCCATTGGTGCGATGCCGAAAGGTAAATGCCACAGTTTATCGAGTAAGGTTTTGCCCAGATTACGATTTTCAGTATTCACCAACACGCGAGGCTGTAGTCGAAGTTGATCAAGCCGCGTAATATTCTGCACACAGGCGTACTCGCTGCCCGCTGCGCCATCAACATAATCAAACATGATGCGCGGCATGCGACGTCGTGCCGCGATTCGGGCATCGGCGATGCTGAAAATCTTATTGTTCATATATTTGAGAAGGTAAGGGTACTTATCGTTATGCCGAAACAGCAAGTCTAGCTCGAATGCTCAACGCAGGACAAATAGAATTTGGTTCACTCATTGACAATCCCGCTGGTCAGCTGGTTCTTGACATAGAACTAGCCCGGGTCGAACACCTGTGCTGTATGAAAGAAGAAGAGACCGATAACAACAAAAAGCCGCAGAAAATCAAGCTCGGACAGGTGTGTGGGTCTGCTGATCATAGAAGTGTTATGCAAAACTGCTAGTGCACCAAAATTCGTTTTGATCAGCGAAGGTTTTTACTTAGTTACTTTCCAGCTGCCATCAGCCTGGCGGCATGCAACACCGTATATTTCCTCAGTTTTGCCACCAATTTTGGCATCCAGAGTAAACTCACGACATGGACCTGCAGCTCGATGGTAGGTTCTTGTTGGCGTAACGGTATATTTGTGCTGTGTGTCAGGATTAATCCACGTTGTTGAACTGTGAGTTCGTTTTGTTTCAAGAATATTAGAGGTTCTTAATCGATCCTGTTCATCCATATACTTGCCAATGGTAGTACCGATACTTGCACCAACTACGGCGCCAAGCCAAATTGCAAGCGCATTGCCGCGGCCACTTCCTACAGTCGATCCTACTGCAGCGCCTACCAGGGCACCTGTCAATGCGCCTGACTGCTCATGCGTAGTTGTACAGCCGAATGTTAAAGAAACTATTGTGATAGTGGTGATAAAAACTTGAGTGATTCTCTTCATGTCAATTTCCGTTATTAACTTTTTAAATCATATTCAAATTCCCGAGGTCGATATTGACCCAAATCAAATTGAGATACCGCCCCACGTCAGTTTTCAAACTGTTTTATACTGAAGTTCAGTTTTTCCATGCCTCCGAGTAATATTATGCGAATCGGTATAGTTGGGTTTGTAACAGCACAGTGATTAAGCCTGTTCCTGCAACTAAAACAAAACTACTACCTCTCGCGTAGTTGTTCTAACCATTGGTCGTAAGGCTGCCCACCAAAACCGCCTTCCTCAGCGATATTTCCACCGCCGTTACCACCGCCGTTGCCGCCGCCGTTACCACCGCCGTTACCACCGCCGTTGCCGCCGCCGTTGCCGCCGCCGTTACCACCGCCGTTACCACCGCCGTTGCCGCCGCCGTTACCACCGCCGTTGCCGCCGCCGTTACCACCGCCGTTGCCGCCGCCGTTG
>JAAENK010000260.1 GCA_024224415.1 Gammaproteobacteria bacterium
ATACTGTTCAAGCTGGTCCAGACAGGTGCCGCAGGACACCACCACAGTTTTGATATCGAGATAATTGAGCGTGTTAGCGACGCGGTGAAATAGCACACGGTTACGGGTGGTGAGTTCCCGCCCTTTACTGACCTGCCCCGCCGAAGTTTGCGGGTATCCGCAACAAATATATCCCGGCGGTATTACCGTACGCGTACCGGCTTCGTATAACATTCCCAGGGTGGCTATGCCGACCTCGCTGAATAGTCGCTCGGAACCACAGCCTGGAAAATAGAATACCGAATTGCGATTACTCTGATCGGCGTCGGGATTACGAATAACCGGTACAAGGTTGGTTTCTTCTACCGCAAGCAGTTGACGCAGGGTTTGATCGGGCACCTTCGCACGAATCGGATGACGCACAAAATTCACCAGTTGTTTACTGAACAATGGCTTTCCCGTCGAGCTATGCGGCCTCTTGCTAGCCACTGGCATAAGCCCAAAACGGCGTAATCCACTGCGTAGCCAGCGTACCGCCTTGATGCCTGTCTTGATCACCAACAGCCGGGTAATTTTAATCAGCGCGGGATCGGTCATGTTGAGAAACCAAAGCGCCAGCTTCGAGCCGGGATTAAATGGTTTCTTGCGTTGGCTAGTCAAAATATTACGCATCGAAATACAAACATCGCCAAAATCGATATTGACAGGACAGTGATTTAAACATTTATGACAGGTAGTGCAATGATCGGCAATATCATTTAATTCATCGAAATGTCGGATCGATAAACCACGGCGAGTTTGCTCTTCGTATAGAAACGCTTCGATGATCAATCCGGTTGCAAGTATCTTGTCACGCGGAGAATAAAGTAAATTTGCATCTGGAATATGCGTCATGCATTCCGGTTTACATTTTCCGCAGCGTAAGCAGTTTTTAATCGCATCATTAATACCCCCGAGATCACTATACTCGAGAATAATAGCCTCCAGTTCAACCAGTTTTAATGAGGGCGTATAAGCGTTTTGCAGGCCACTACCGGCGAGCAATTTACCCCGGTTAAAAACCTGGTCGGGATCGACCTTTTGCTTGTACTCACTAAAAGCCGCCAGCTTGTCATCATCGAGATACTGTATCTTGGTTAAGCCAATGCCATGCTCACCCGACACCACGCCGTCGAGCGAAGTCGCCAGCAGCATGATTTCATCGACAATTCCCTCGGCCGCCTGCAGCATTGCATAGTCGTCGGAATGCACTGGAATATTGGTATGCACATTGCCGTCACCCGCATGCATATGCAGCGCCACGAATAGCCGTGAATAGCGTATCTTCTGATGAATATTGTCCAGCCCTGCCCTGAGCACCTCGAATTCCAGCCCACCGAAAATTTCTTCGATCGGTTTCCTGATTTCTTTACGGAAGCTCACATTGAGCCTGTTTTGCAGCAAACAATCGATGACAGTTAATCCTGCCTCGACATCGGTACTTAGCGTTAGCGCTTCAGTTTTGAAGTTATTCAACCATAGGCGCCAGGTTTCGATTCGTTGTTTGATCAAATCCAGTGCGAAGTTTATTTTAGAACAAAAAATACTGTCTTTATTTCCGCGTATCTCTACCTGCAGGTAGCTCTGAAATGCCTCGGCAATACTGATTTTATTGCTGATCGACTGCCGTATATTGATTATCTCGATGCCACGGCTGTATGAACTCAGCTTTTCTAGCGGAATAACGACGTCTTCGTTAATTTTGAAAGCATTGGTATGCGCAGAGATCGCGGCGGTTCGTTTACGATCCGCCCAGAAACGATCTCTGGCCTCGGCGCTAATTGCAATAAAGCCTTCCGCAGTATGTTGATTGGCCATTTTGATGACTTCGTTGCTGACCCGTGCCAGGGTTGATTCATTGTTAGCAACAATATCTGCCAGCAACAGCATTCTTGGATGATCGGCACGGCTGGCTTTGGTAGAATACTTGACCGCCTTAATATAACGCGCATCGAGGTGCTCCAGACCCGCCAGGGAGACATCATCACTGCCGTCGATAAAATCTTTAATCTCAACGATAGCTGCTACATCGCCGCTGGTATCGGGATTAAAAAACTCCAGACAAAGCGTATAGGTATACTCGAAAACAGGATGCAGGATAAACTCGGCTGATGTCACAATACCGTCACAGCCTTCTTTCTGAATTCCAGGCAGGCCGGCGAGAAACTTATCGGTTACATCTTTGCCAAGCCCGGTTTTGCGGAAAATTGAGCCCGGTATTGAAATTATTTTCGGCTCAGCCAGCAATCTGCCATCGACACGACTACTACGTTTAATTTCAAATTCGACAGTATCCTGTAAGTGAATTTTGCCGCAATTATGATTGAGGCGCGTAACTACAAGCCAATTGGCATCGGCATCAACCATTTTCCAGCTTAGCAAATTGTCTATCGTCGTACCCCAGATCACGGCTTTTTTGCCACCTGCATTCATGGCGATATTGCCACCGATAGTTGAGGCATTCTGCGATGTAGGATCAACTGCAAAAGTCAGGTTCTTTACCTCAGCCTGTTCGGCAACCCGTTTGGTTACCACCCCGGCTTCAACCCGAATCGTCGCCATAGCCTTTTCAGACCCTGGTAAAATCTGCTCAACAATCGGATCGATTATTTCCAGCTTTTCCAGATTGATGACCGCTGTATTTTCAAACAGAGGCACTGCACCACCTGTGTATCCGGTACCGCCACCACGCGGTATCACGGTTAAGCCAAGCTCCATACAGGCCTGCACCATCTCCGCCACTTCTGCCTCACTATCGGGTTTGAGCACAACCATGGGGTATTCGACGCGCCAATCGGTAGCGTCGGTAGTATGTGAGACCCGCGCCAGTCCACTGAAATCGACATTGTCCCGGTTACTGATACGGCGCAGTTTTTTTCCAATGCGTCTGCGCTGGGCATCGATATCTGTTAGCCAGCCTTCGAATTCAGCCAGTAGCTGCCGGGCAGCTGATAACAATCGCAGGGTTTTTTCATTGCCCTGGGTGCGTTTATCGATGAGTCGAAGGCGGTGATGCAACGCCTCAATCAATTGTAGTTTACGTTTTTGATTTTCAAGCAAGTCGTCCTGGATAAGCGGATTACGCTTAATCACCCAGATATCACCAAGAAACTCGTAAAGCATGCGTGCTGAACGCCCGGTGCGGCGTTCGATTCGTAATTCATTTATTAGATCCCAGGTTTCCTCACCCATAAGACGGATGACGATTTCCCGGTCACTGAAAGACGTATAGTTGTAGGGGATCTCCCTGATTCTTACGGTCATTTATATTTAACTACCTGACCGGGTTTAAACTACTGCCTGGGTGTGACTTCAGATGCAGGTCAGTTTGAGGATACGGAATTTCGATGTTGGCCTGTTTTAATGCGTCGACAAGCGCATAGTTAAAATCACTGATTACACCCATGCGGCTATCGATTTCGCGTATAAAACAACGTAGTTCGAACAACATAGCGCTGTCACCAAATTCTCGAAAAATTACCCAGGGTTTGTCGATACCGGGACTGTTTTTAATCACCTTCGGATGATTGTTGGCTATATCCAGCAAGATTTTTTCCACTTGTCTTGGATCACTACCATAGGCCACACCAATAGGTACCTTGACGCGCCCCATCGAGTCATTGTGCATCCAGTTAGTCACCTGGCTGGCGATGATTTCTGAATTCGGCACGATAACATCTGCACGGTCAAAGGTTTCCATCACTGTGGAGCGCAGTTGGATTCTTTTGACATAACCCTGTGTACCGCCGACGATAATCCAGTCACCGGTTTTAATCGGTCGCTCGAATAAAAGCACCACACCAGAGACGAAATTATTCACCACATTTTGCAGGCCGAAACCAATACCAACCGACAGGGCTCCAGCAATGAGGGCCAGATTCGACAATTCGACACCCGCAATTGACAAGGCGATGAGGAATGCTGCAATAATTCCGACGTAACCTGTAAGCGTAACCATCGACTCCTTGCTGCCTCGATCCATCCGCGAACGATTAAGCCAGCTTTTATGCAATCGCCGCTTGACCCAGCCGACCAGCGATAACAACAGGGCAAATAATAATAGGGCAAAAATCAACTTGGAAGGAACGACGTGGACCGGGCCAATACTAAAGCCTTCGATGATGAGCGACTGGATCGTCAGCAACCTGGCATCCGACAAACCCCAGATCTTAAGCATGGCAAGGCCAAACAGAGACCAGACTACGATATTGAAAGTAAACCGGAACCAGAATGAGCCTGGCAAATATTCACCCGGCTGCACGCCAATTTTACGTCGTAAGAACTGTTGCCAACCGAATTCACCATCATCGAAACTGTCAAAGAAATCAGTCCAGAGTTTGATGATCAGATGAGTCAATATCCAGGCCGTTATCGAGCCTGTTATACCGATGAGAATAAAACTGGCGAGGTTGTTATAACCGGTCCAGTCCGCCAACAGACTGGCGATCAACACGAAGACAATAACGGTACGCAGCAAATGCTTATTGGCGAGGCCACGAATATAACTCAACAACCAGAAGGCCCAGCACAAATTCAAAACCAGTAAAGTGAGATAAATGTTGCGCAGCAGTCCAGTAACGAAATCGGGGAAGCTATGTAACCTGGTGGCGGAAAATATGAGGAAGCCGACAAAAAGTAATTTTGCCAACAAACGTAGCCGACGCATCAATGTTTCGGCAACGTCTTTCTGTAACCCGGTCAAGGCTGTCGCCGGTTTGATTGGGCTGAGAATAATACGCAGAATCAGCGTCAACAGGACGTATAAAAACAAACCAATTGAAATTAACGAGACAAAAGGGAAGCTATTTATGGTTAAGCCCAGGTATAAAAAAAACCCCGCAAAACTACCCGTAAGTAACAATGTCAACATATAGTGCCTGCTACAACTGAGCACCGCAATTAGTAGCCGGCGGGCAAAACTACGGTGTAACCTGGCCTCATGACGTTTGATAAAAATAGCCGACAGGGTCCGCAAAACCAGGGCCGAGACAACAGATAGCAAGATTAACAACGATATCAGGTAACGGTGCTGGTAAATCAGATCAATACCGGAGCTGGACATCACAAAGTCGGTTAACGCATCAAAACCCTTACCCGGGTTCATGATATTGTCTTGCAAATGGTCGAGCAGCGATTCATTGCGGGTTAAAAGTTGTGATGCCACCAATGCCTGCTGTTGTTTTAAAGCCTCCTCACTCACCTTGGTAGTGCGCAATACCAGTACACGACAACTGGCCTGCTGCGCCTCATGTTGTGCTCTTATCTTATCCATGCTCCTACGCTCGGTGGTAACCAGCTTATCCTCGTGGCTGGCCTTTTCGCCCAGTAGTTCAAAGTCCTTTTCGAGGTTGTCTATACTCTTCTGATTGCTGGCGATACAGTCATTGGCTACGGCTTTGGTCTCGGCCACCGCGAGCTGCAAAACCTTTAAGTCTTCGAGGGAAGGTTTCCTTGATTTTGTCAGGACCTTTTCATAGCCATCAAGTTCAGCATCAAAGGTTTTGATCTGCTTAACAAGCTCGGCATCGAGGGCGGCCTGTAGTGGCAGCATAATGCAGCATAAAAGTATGATCAGACAGACTTTTTGAATATTGAAATAGCTTGTCATAAGAAAAATAGATCGGACGTGGTCGCACAGGCGCGCAATATACCATTTCCCACAAATAATTTATTAAAACATTGACTTATATGAAAATAGTCGCAGGAATAATCCCTGATTTTGGTCTATATTAATTAGCCCTATCCGATAAAGTACTAACTGCGGCAAAAATGACTACCAGATCCGACAATCGCACTAAAAATACCTCTAATGGCAGTGAGATTTTCGAAAAGGTTTTAAACCTGAATATCCAGGGCATCGATTTATTACTGAAAGACATGTTTACCAAAGTCAGCCATTCTGAAAACTGGGATCTGCCTGAAAAGGAAAGCAAGCGCTTAATCACACAAATCGGCAAAAAGAAAAGGATCATCAAATCGTCATTTGTGTTCCAGCTTAAGAAAAATTTTACTGACTTCAAAGCCGTCCGCAAAACCCGACTTCATGAAAATATGTCCTCCGACTGGCTGGCACTGGGACCAGTTGGCGATAATGAAAGAAATGAAACCAGGGAACTGGAGTCGATGATCTCTCGTTTTGAAGATCGCTACAACGAATACTACCAGTTGACGGCTAAACGCCTGGGGCATTGCGTTAACCGAACGCGTACCGAATTGCATGACAACCCCATGCACGTCAAACGCCTGTTTCAGTCATTCCAGTATGCTATTGATAGCCTGGGTCTTGAAACCCGACATAAGATATCACTATACCGATTGTTTGCCAACGCTGTTATCGAGAAACTCGAACCCCTTTACAATAGCGTCGAGCAATGTTTTATTGAGCACCATGTACTACCCGATTTAAAGCTAATACCGAAAAAATCACCTGCTCAGGAATCGAGCAAACAATCCGTACCGAATGATTCGGTGGCCATGGCGCGCATTCCCGTACTTATGGGTGTGTTTCAAACATTTAAGGATAAATCAGAATTTACCGGGGACAAATACGCTAACATGTTCCCCGAGCTTAAAGGTGAGCTGGCAAATCACCAGATATCCGAATTCGATCACCTGCTTGATCAATTATGTAAAAAATTCGATTTCATCTTCGACGACGATGATTTGCCTGATAGAATCAAGGGACAGATTGCACGTCTGCAGATATATTTATTCATGTCTTCGATCCAGGAAAGCGATCTACTCAAACGTTCAAGTAATCCAGCTCGCCGACTACTCGACACCATTATCAGAACTGAAGTCGATTTTGCTGTGGGGCAGCATGATGAACAGTCGGGCTTTGAGTACTTACGTGATCAAATCGATCGTATCAGCAACAACCCTTTTATCGAGTCATCGGCTTATGCCGAATTGCTGGAAGGATATTTGGAATATACCAGTGGTAAAGACGGTTCCCAAAAGGCCGTGGTAGAACCATTGTTACCGAGAACAGAGCCAGAACCAGAACCA
>JAAENK010000261.1 GCA_024224415.1 Gammaproteobacteria bacterium
AGTTCAGCAAAGTTAATACCTTTACTATGTAAAAAATCGTGACGCGCATGTTCTAGATAATTTTGATAAACACCGTTATTGACAACAGCCTGCATATCGCATTCGTAGTCACGAACTTTAAACTCGAGTTGATGTGAATATTGGCCCGACATCATAAGCATTTGTTTTAAGCATCTAAGTTTTTATTCGATTATACCGTATGAAATTGAGTTATCCTTAATGGATTGAAACTAATAGATACGGTTATGAACTTTTCTGACTTTGGTCACCATTTTGCTGGTTATTCCGGCATTACTCATTTAATGGATGACCTCAATGAGGGGCTGCTACAGGATGACGTAGTGATGATGGGTGGTGGGAACCCAGCCGCCATTCCAGATGCGATCAAGGTTTTTCAGGAAGCTGTTGAGAAATTACTGGCTAGTGGGGAATTGGTCAAAACCCTGGCCAACTATGATGGTCCACAGGGTAAGAATGTATTTATCGATAGTCTAACCGATTTTTTTCGACAGCAATATAATTGGCCGATATCACGAAAAAATATTGCACTCACGCATGGTAGCCAGAGTTCTTTTTTTGTATTGTTTAATTCTTTTGCTGGAAAATCGAGAGGTCAGCAACAGAAAATTCTGATCCCGCTAGTGCCTGAATATATTGGTTATTGCGATGTTGGTATTGAAGCAGATTTAATCACCAGTCAGGAAGCCAGAATCGAACGTCTCTCCAGCGGTTATTTTAAATATCAGGTTGATTTCGATAATCTTGAAGTTGATCAAAGTACAGGGCTGATTTGTGTTTCGCGGCCTACCAATCCGAGTGGTAACGTGCTAACCGATGTCGAGTGTCAGCAACTCGATGAAATAGCCAGGAAAAATGATGTGCCTTTATTGATTGATAATGCTTATGGCACGCCGTTCCCGAATATTATTTTTAACCAGGTCAGTCCTTTCTGGAACGATAATACCATTGTTTGTATGAGCTTATCCAAGCTGGGTCTGCCTGGTGCACGAACCGGCATTGTGATTGCCAACGAGGAAATCATCCAGCAGTTTACCAATATGACAGCCATTACCAGCCTGGCACCAGGTGGGATTGGGCCTGTCATTACGAATCAGTTGATTAAGGAAAATGGCCTGTTACCGCTTTGCAATGAAATTATCTTGCCGTTTTATCAAAAACGTTCCCAGCTTGCGGTGCGCCTGCTTCGTGACGCTATCGATGATCCGCGAGTCAATATTCACAAACCCGAAGGGTCGCTATTTCTCTGGCTGTGGTTTGAAAATTTACCAATTACCACCACTGAATTGTACCGTCGACTAAAGCAAAAGGGCTTGCTGGTTGTGCCTGGCAAGTATTTCTTTCCGGGCCAGGTCGAAGCCGGCAAACATGCTGAAAGCTGTATCAGAATGAACTACGTGCAAAGTGAAGATGAGCTGCAAAAAGGTATCAAGATACTGGTAGACGAATTGCACCACTGCTGGGCAAGGTAGAACGAGTAAAGCAACTACTTCGAAGTATGCGTGAATACGCCATCCCAGTCACTCCCCGGGGGCTCTTTTCGATAGTGGGTGATGCGCTTCAGATAAACCTGATATAGTAACCGTTCTGAATTACTTTTATTCAAATTGAAAAAATCTACTTCGGCCTTATCCCAGTTTTGTTGGCGAAAACTTTTTAACGCCTGCCTGTAACTACTCAGTTCTGAAGTGACTGATTTTTCTAAATCATTTTTATGCCCAACGGGTTCAAAGATAGCAACGGGTTCGTTTTTGCCTTTAACCCGAACCAGGTCAAGTTCACGAAACACAAATTCCGGGATACATTTTTTAGTACTCTCGCTGACGATTATATTGACCCCATAATTTTTCGTCAGACCTTCCAGGCGTGAGCCAAGGTTAACCGCATCGCCCAGGACCGTATATGCCATGCGAAACTCTGACCCCATATTACCAACATTCATATCGCCGGAGTTGATGCCTATGCCTATGTTGACTTTGGGCCAACCACGACTTTTGAAATCCGCCTGCATTACTTCCAATTCTTTCATCATGTCCATTGCCGCATAAAGCGCATGTCGGGCATGTTCCGAATCACTCATTGGCGCACCCCAGAAGGACATAATGGCGTCACCCATGTATTTATCGATAGTGCCTCGGTGTTTGTGTATCACACGGGTCATAGGGGTTAATAGGGCATTCATCAATTGTGTCAGCTGTTTGGGATCCATACCTTCCGAGATCGTAGTGAAGCCCCTGACATCTGAAAACAGCACCGTCATCTCTCGATTCTCCCCATCGAGTGAGAAATCGGCTGGAGAAACGCTCATTTCATCCACCAGTTCGGGTGGTATATAGTGGCCGAACAGGTAGGCAAGCTGACGTTTGCCTCTCGACTCAATAAAAAAGCCAAATGTCATATGCCATACGAATATGAGAAATATCAAGAGCAGGGGGCTTGCCAGGGGCAATATGAGTTGATTATTCCAGGCGATCATCGTGCCAGCGATTACTAGAAATGACATACCCAGAGTACCTGCGGCGGCCATCAGTGGTGACAATACCGGTAGTAGTAAAGCAATGACAGTGGCAGTTAAAACTAAAATCACAAATTCGTATCCAATGGTCCAGGCAGGTCGGTGATTGATATTTTGATCGAGTATGCCGGATATGATATTGGCGTGAACCTCCACTCCAGGATAAATATTCTGCACCGGTGTTGAGCGCAAATCGAGTAAACCGGGGGCAGACGTGCCCAGCAAAATAACTTTGTTCTTAAATGCGGCCGGTTCAATTTCACGGTTAAGAATCTTGTGGGCTGAAATATAGGGAAAGCTACCTTCGAGACCGCGATATGGCACGTACACGGCAGCATTAGCATCGACGGGTATTCGATATTTATGCAGGGCAATGGCTTCCAGGGCAAAATAATCATCATCACTCTTACCGTCTTCAGTTTTGACGATGAGTTCAATTCTAGGTGAGTCTAAATAAACCTGAGCAGTGGCTAATGCCAGTGAAGGGTATAAATGATCCTCATGCAGCTGCAGCAATGGAACGCGACGAAATACGCCATCCTGGTCAACATGAGGGTTGTCGAAAAAGCCGCCGGTTACTGCTGAATTTTGCAAAATTTCAAGATTTCCACCGAATCCCTCGGCACTATTAATGGGTAAGCGTGCACGCCAAACTTCATTAGTTTTCATTATCGGGGCTGGCAAGGTTCCGGTTTTACCTACTTCATCTTCAGGAACCTCGCTTTTAAAGTAATAACCGAGTACGACTTTTTGGCCCATAAGGCTATTCGCGAATATTTTGTCGAGTTCCAGGCTGGGACGTATTTTTTCCAGGGTTTGTTGGAATTCCTGATTATCACGTAATTCGTTACTTGCCAGGTCTTCAAAAATGGAAAGTCCAGAGCTCTGGTCTTTTTCGGCAAATACAATATCAAACCCGACGACGCTGGCCTGGTAATAGTCGAACAGATTGTTGACCAGAATGGCAAGCTTGTCGCGCCCCCAGGGCCACCGACCGACCTCTTCTAAGGAGCTTTCATCAATATCGATAATAACGATTCGCTCATCCAGCGTATCAGGCCGAGTAAAATTAAGCCTGGCATCGTAGGTCCAGTTTTCAAGTTGAGCAATAAACGGGTATTGAACAATACCCGAAGTATCGAGAAGCAGGGCAAGTAAGATTAGCGCGCTTAGCGCTAATCTTATTGTGCGCTGAACATGCATTACCTGATTCTGGTAGTGATGATATTTTAAGTATGGATATCTATACTTGTGAACCTGGGGGCGTTACTTCAGATAAAATTCCATTTTTACACCAGCGACTTCGATAATATCGTGGCTCCTGAGTTCATGGGCATTCGATCCGATCGGTGTGCCACCCACTTTAGGCACGTTGTTTTCAGGGCCTCCGTCAACGTGTATCAGGAAGAAACCCTGCGGCCTGCGTGTAATTGCCGCGACCTGTACGCCAGGTTGTCCGATTGTCGTCAGTGCCTTGGTTAGCACCAGTTCTTTGCCCGCATTCGCGCCGCTAAGTAACTGTAAACAGGCTTCACGATTTGAGATAGAGGAGGGCGAAGCAGTTGTACTGGCTGCTTCTGATGCCATAGCGGCTGAAATTTTCTGTACCGATTTGTCGATTTCCTTACTTTGCGCAGCTTCTTCTGGCATTCCTGCTTCGCCTGGACGAATAATCATGGTTTGCTCAAAGTCCTGTTCGCCACCACCAGAATTGCTTTGATAGGTAATCTGAAATTTGCCCAGAGTGATATTGTCACCGTTTTCGAGAGCGTGCTTCTTTACCAGCTTACCATTGACATAAGTACCGTTGGTACTGCCAAGATCTTCTAGAAACGAATCCTCAAGAATAGTAATCACCTGAGCATGTCTACCGCTTACCGACAGGTTGTCTATTGGAATATCGTTACCAGGTTTGCGACCAATAGTGGTCGTTTCGTTGGTTAACAAGTACTCGTTCTTCTCGCCAGTGCTTGATGTCGTGATCAGTTTTGCGACCATGTTTGTATCCAGCCTCTAAATGTGTCTTCTTTACTGCGTGTAATCCGTTAGTCGAACCACGCGATCATTCTGCTAATCCAGTCCTTCTTAGTCGAAAAATCGTCGTTGATTCTACACAACATTACGGAAATATTGTCCCTACCACCATTCTGGTTTGCCTTTGTAATCAATTGCTTGGCAGCTTCTTCTAGATTATCACTAAATCTCTTAATAGTTAAGTATATATCTTCATCTTCGACGCAATCGGTTAATCCATCTGAACATAGCATATATATGTCGTTTTTCATTGCGATATCCTCCTGGATATCGGCTGTTACCACGGGATCTATACCTAAAGCGCGGGTAACAAGGTTTTTATTCATTGAATTCCTGGCTTCTTCGGGCGTATAAAAACCTCGGTCTATCAATTCCTGGAGTAATGAATGATCTCGGGTAATTTGTTCCATTTTGCTTTTTCTGACTCGATAACAGCGTGAATCACCTATATGAGCTATTGACAGAGTGTTGTTGTAAAATTGCAACACAACGATGGTAGTACCCATGCCCCGATGATCAGGATTCGCTTCGGCGGTTTTATATACCACGCTATTCGCTCGTACGATGGCATCTTGAATACAAATGGATTCTAGCGAAAAACCACTATCTGGGTCTATATTGCCTGGTTCTATGGTAGGCAGTTTTTGCTGAACGGAATTGATTATCGTATCAACCGTTAAGCTACTGGCGATTTCTCCACCTCGGTGACCACCCATGCCATCGGCTAGTACAATCAGACCAAGTGCACTATCAAAACCAATGGTATCTTCATTTTTTTTGCGCACCAGGCCTGTGTCGGTCAAACCGAGAATGGATATTTTATCTTGCAGGTTCATCTATTGCCTGTCAGCCCAAACGAGCCAGGTAGGTTTTTAACTCATTGGCCATTTCCGTACCCGTTTGATAACGATCCTCTACATTTTTTGTTAGCGCTTTGTTGATTATAGAAGATAATTCGTCGGCTATATCGGGTTTAACAGTTTTTATATCCGGAGCTTCTTCATTGGTTATTTTAAACATCAGGCTTGCCATTGAATCAGCTTTGAAAGGCAGTGAGCCTGATAGTAGTTGATAAAGCATGACGCCGAGTGAAAAAATATCGGAACGACCATCGACTTTTTTTCCGGCTAGCTGCTCTGGGGACATATAAGACGGCGTGCCCAATACCATCCCCGTTTTGGTCTTACTGGAATCGGTAATACGCGCGATTCCAAAATCGGTAATTTTTAGCGAATCTGACTCGGGTTCATACATCAGGTTTGCGGGCTTAATGTCACGATGCACAACATTTTGTGCGTGTGCAAAAGCCAGACCTTCGGCTGCTCTTTGAACAATACTGACAACAAGTTTGGGAGCAAGCAGGTTATCTGGCTTGATGTAACGAGCGAGATCGTGACCTTTGAGGAATTCCATGGCGATATAGGCGAGATCGTGCTCTTCACCAGCATCATAGATGGTAACAATATAAGGATGGCTTAACCTGCCGGCGGTTTCAGCTTCGCGAAAAAAGCGTTCCTTAACTTCGTCGAGTTCGTCTTCCTCGAACTCCTGTGCCAGCGCCAGGGTTTTGATCGCGACCACGCGGCTTATCTTCGGATCTTTACCCAGATAAACTATACCCATTGCCCCTTTACCCAGCTCCTTTTCAACTTCGTAGCGGCCCAGCATTGGTTTTTCTACACCGCCTCCGTCCAGCAGCAGGGTGCCACCAGCGTGGGCACCGCCGCCGAGCATGACGGTTTCCTCCATCGCCTGGGCACGCGTCATGCGAGTGCCTATGTCACGGAATTCCTTGTCATGCTTTGTCATATATTGATAAACAACAGCAGCTTTATTGAACTGCCGTTTACGCTCGAAGTCCAATGCGAGGTTATACATGGCTTCCATGACCTGCTCATCCATACTGCACTTGCGAAATTTCTCGAACGCCATGTCCAACTGTCCCTGAGTCTGGAAGGCAATACCAAGCATTCGATTACTTTCGGATGATTCTTCGTCGGACCGAGCCTTGCCTCGCTCGGTGACCAGGAATCGTTTGGTAGTAATGAGTAGATGACCCAATACCAGCAATGCGGCTGGTGTCATTAGTTGTATCCACATATTACTGGTTGTCATCAGAAAATAGTGGGTAGCGATTAAACTCATGAGTAAAACCAGCGTGATGACGGCGGCGACACCTGCCTTCATGCGTGGTATGGCCAGCATCAGGTAGAGGGCTATCAGCAAAAATACTCCAAAGCGTGCGGTAAGGCTCCATTCTGGTGCGACGAAGAAATCTTCGTTAAGAATGCTGGAAATCGAATGTGCGAGACTTTGTACCGGGGCCATTGTTGCATTTACCGGTGTTTTCTGTGTACTGCCGACACCGATTGCGGTGGCGCCGATTAAAACAATTTTATCGCGGTATTTGGTAATGTCGATTTTTCCGGTAAAGACATCGTAGAATGAGTCTTCATGAAATGCAGGTGTGCCTTCTGATCCTGAATAGAAAAATGTATTCATTTGCAGTAGGGTATCGGTGGCAATGGTGAGATTTCCTAGCTCAACACTTTCCCCCAGATTGACTCGAATATCGTTACTACTCAGATTCAGGCTTTGAGCAGCAATTTGTAGTGAAAGAGACGGGTAGAAGCGCTCATAGTGTCGCAACACCAGTGGCTCAGAACGAATACCACCATCAATATCCTGGATGAGATTAAGATGTCCGATTGCGGCTGACAGAGTGCCGATATCGGCGATTGGTGGTAGTACGGCATTGGTTTCTATTGGGAACATGCCCTGACTCTGGGCAGAGACTCGGTCACGAATCTGGTTCAGTGAATTTTTTAGAACGTAATTGGGTAATTCTTCATCGGGACGACCATGCACTTCGCCAGGATTGAATATCATTGCGAGCACTACATTGCCCGCCAGACTCAGGCTCTCGGCAAGTTTGGCATCGGTATTCAAAGATTGTTCGGCGTCGAACAGGCGTGCTTTTAGTGTTTCGATATCCTGGCTGAGCCGGGTATGCATACTTGACTCCAGGTAAAATTCGCGGGCGTCATTATTGGTGCCTTTTACCGATTGCTGCTCAAGCATGCCTGCAAGGGTGTCGATATCAGCAGGTACCTCGTTAAAGCTAGCGTTGGAGACAAAGTCAATCAGATCCTGAATATAAAGGCTTCCTGGATCGAGTTGTGGTTCAAGGAAAAACACGGTTTGACCGATGACCTTGGCGCCGCCTTCAGACAGTCTTTGTATCAGCTCGGCATGTAAATCGCGTGGCCATGGCCAACGCCCGATATTGGCGATACTCTCATCATCGATAGCTATGATCGCGATCCTGTCGGAGGGTGTTTTTTGAGTAGAGCGTACTCCCCAGTCGTAAGCGGTACGTTCCAGGCTCTGGAAACTGGCCGAACCGGAAAATAACACTACTACGATTGATATTACGAGTCCGGCGAACCAGTCGCTGCTCCAAAAACGGGTTTTCATACCGTCTCCAAAATTTATTAGAATTTTATTGTAGACCTATTTGCCCGAAGATCCACGTTATGCGACTACAATTGCTTTAACCGCTGGTCTGATTATTTGTCATGTCAGAAAAAATGTATCCGGTTTCCTTACTGGTACCTTGGCGTAATCATTTCCTTTAATAAATGTCATTTATTATTCACGCCTAACTATAAAGTCGAAGCCCCCCGATTACCAGTGTAAATAGTGAAAAATGTTAACCAACACATACAAAGTACCTCTACTTCTCGATTAGAATAATATTTTGTTCGATATTAAAATAGTCTGTGCTATGGATGAACAGATAATGGATATTCAAAAACTAAAGAGGGGTACTAGTCTTAGATGTCCGAATTGTTAGATAGAATAGACCGTTTAAATGAAATCGGCACAGCTCTTTCGTCTGAAAGCGATACTCCCAAGTTACTCGAAATTATTATGATGGGCGCCAAATCTCTGACCCGGGCTGATGGGGGTTCACTCTACATTCTGAAAAATGGCCTACTGTCTTTCGAAATCATTTCGAATAATTCGCTCGGCATTCAAATGGGAGGAACCACAGATAACGAGATTACTTTTCCGGCAATACCGCTGAAACTTAACGGCATTGAAAACCATAGTAATGTGGTGACGCACTGTGTGCTCAGTGGTGAAACCATCAATATCGAAGACGCTTATCATGAGGATGGTTTTGATTTTACCGGTACGCGCAGTTTTGACTCCAGTACGGGGTATCGAACCCAGTCGATGCTTACCTTTCCGTTGAAAGATCATGAAAAGGAAACTATCGGTGTTTTGCAACTGATTAACGCGCGCGATCCCGAAAACGGGGAAGTTATTAGCTTTAGTGATGTAGATCAGCAATTGGCTGAATCACTGGCATCGCAGGCGGCGGTAGCCTTGACTCAGCGCCGGCTGATCTCTGAATTGCAGATATTATTCAAGTCGTTTATCAAAATGATAGCGAGTGCCATCGATGATAAGTCTCCCTATACCGGTGGTCATTGCCGTCGCATCCCGGTATTAACAATGTTGTTAGCCGAGGCGGTTAACAGTACCGAAACCGGGCCACTAAAAGATTTCAGAATTGACAGTAAGGATCGTTACGAACTCGAGACCGCCGCCTGGTTGCACGATTGTGGAAAGGTGATAACGCCGGAATACGTGATGGATAAGTCGACCAAGCTGGAGACAATCTTTGATCGTATACATATTCTTGAGACGCGTTTTGAAGTCATGTTGTGCAATGCTGAGATAACCTGCCTACGAGGACTGGCCGCTGCTGGTTCGTCCGAGGAATCACGGTTATTACAGCAACAGTATGAACGGGAATGCCGGGAACTTAAGAATGATCTGCTTTTTGTGCAAAAGGCAAATATCGGTAGTGAGTATTTGTCCGATGACGATGTTATTCGAATAGCCAGGATCGCTAAACGCGAATGGACGGATTTTGCAGGTCGAATTCAGCCGTTGATTTCAAAAGATGAATTGGAAAATTTGTGTATTCAGCGTGGAACGTTAAATGAAGATGAGCGAGAGGTGATTAACAACCATATTGTGGCAACAATTAAAATGCTCGAATCGTTACCCTTTCCCCGTCATTTACAAAATGTTGCCGAATACGCCGGCGGTCATCATGAAAAGATGGACGGCAGCGGATATCCGAAAGGTTTGAAACGCGAGGAAATGTCGGTTCAGGCTCGAATTATGGCGATAGCCGATATTTTTGAAGCTCTGTCGGCGAGTGACCGACCTTACAAAAAAGGCAAAAAATTGTCGGAATGTCTGAAAATCATGGGTAATATGAAATGCGATGCGCATATTGACCCAGATATTTTTAATATTTTTATCAAAGATAAGGTGTACCTGGCTTACGCCGAGGAGTTTCTCGATCCTGAGCAGGTCGATGCTATCGATGAAAAAAGTATTCCGGGATATCTTTAACTTGCGAGATCTTCTGCCGCTACAGTATCTACTCCGTCGCGTAATACATAAGACTCAATATCTTTTTCATTGAGCAAGAAGGAAGCAGCCGAACTACGTCGACCAGTATCGCAATAAATCACATATTTTTTATTTTTGTCTAGCGAGTTGGCCTTCATACGTAGGAAAATTAATGGAATATTGATACTGCCCTTAATGTGTTTGACTTTGTGTTCGGCAGGTAAGCGGACATCGAACCATTCGGCCCCATTTTCGACCAGTTGCTTGGCTTCTGCGTACTCAACCCAGTTAAGTAGTGGTTCGTTGAGAAGGGAATTAAAATCTTCCTTATTAAGACGCATTAAATGACCATCGGTGAGCATGGTGACTGTGGCGTTGCGCTTGGTATCGGAAATTAACGCCTCTTCACCAAAACTGTCACCAATCGAGAGTGTCGCCAGTTTCACGCCGTTAGGATTGGCCGGCGTCGAACGTGTAACCATGCAGCGGCCTTCCTTGATAATATAAAAATAATCACCGTCCTGATCCTGTTCGACGACTTTTTCGCCGGGTTTGTAGCTTACCGATTCCATGCGCATAAACATGGCCTGGATATTGGCTGGTGGAATCCGATGGAAGGCACGCGTTTGTAAAATTCGGGTCATCCAGTCGGTATCTTCGTCTTCTTCTTCAAGGACTTCCACCGAGTAACTACCGGTTTGATCCCAGGTCAACATAATATCTAGCATATCACTGTTAATCTTGGTTATTACCGAGCCAACTTTGGCTCGAGCTGAATAGGGACGAGGAAACGAATGTTCTAGTGGTTGCAGGCTCTCTGCAGAACCAGCCTTGATCACCTTGACCACCTTCTTGTTTTCTACCAGTTCTATCTCACCTTTAAGCAGATAGATGTGGCATTTCTCTGTGTCGGTTTTTTTGAACAGGTAGTGTCCAGCCGAAACAGGGGTAGCGGAAATCTTTTTGATAAGTTCCTGAGTGTTTTCAGGATTTAAAGAATTGATCGGTGAAAACGATTTTATTTGACTGGGATCAATATCTAACGACATAGTTTAATCTACAAAATTTCCTTCGATGGGGCTTTTTAACACGGGTATTCTCGCCGTTGGTACTAGATAAAGCAACTAGTGACCAGGAATATTAGCCGCAATCGGTGGAAAATTATGTTATGCCTGTCACGCTCTGTTGGATGAACTGATAATTCAACCCGATTGTCGGGTTACATCGACGTATAATTTAATTTTTTGCCCGGGTTGAAGGTACTTGCCGATCGTGTTCCAGCGTTTGATATCCGCTACCCGGATATTAAACCGATCAGCGATGCGGGACAGCGAATCACCTTTGCGTACAATATAACGCAACGCATGGAGTCCCTGGTTTGGTCCGGCATCATTGAAACTGACACGCTGGGTCGTGGGAGTCTTCGACGACCAGATCACCAGCTTCTGCCCGACCCGTAGGGTATCGATTGGTGCCATACCATTCCATTTTGCCAGCGATGCGGTGCTGACGCCGTAACGTCGCGAAATACTCCAGAGGCTTTGCCCAGAGCGCACAATGTGGCTTTGTTTGTTGCCATTGCGCTGTGTGTTCTGTATTTTGCTGATACGTGAATTCTTGCTCATCGTGTAAGCATTCAACGACTTTGTGGCGGTCGGGATCATAAGGTACTTGCCTGCACGAATTTGCGTACCTCTGATTTTATTCACGTTTTTTATTAACGCCGTGGTAGTGCGATACTTGAGTGAGATCTGGCTAAGGGTCTCGCCGGTTTTAATCTTATGTCGAACCCAGTTAATACGCTTTTCTGGTGGTAATTTCTGGATTGCGAGCTTGAATTGTTCAGTTTTGTTTTTGGGCAATAACAAACGATGCGGCCCTTTCGGCGCGGTTGCCCAACGGTTGAAAGCCGGGTTGAGCTGGTAGAGCTGGTTGATTGAAATACCGGCAAGCTCGGCAGCAAGCGCCAGGTCGAGTTGCCCATCGAGTTTGACGACTTCATAGGCTACGCTGTCTTGCATGGGTAATAGTTTGAGATCGTATGTCTCAGGATCGCTAAACAGCGTTTTTAGTGCCAATAATTTTGGCACGTAGGCCCTGGTTTCCTTGCGAATTTTTGTGAGATGCCAGAAATCTGATTGCTTTTTACGTTTTTTGTTGTAACGAACGGCACTACGAATTTTACCCGGTCCAGCATTGTATGCGGCCAGGGCAAGCTCCCAGTCACCATTAAACTGACTGCCAAGGCTCTCCAGGTAACGTAAAGCAGCTTTGGTTGACTCGATTATGTCGCGTCGGCCGTCATACCACCAGTTCTGCTTCAAGCCAAGAAAACGACCGGTAGATGGAATAATTTGCCACATACCCGATGCCCGACCATGTGAATAGGCAAAAGTCTGGTAGGCACTTTCAACAATGGGTAGCAGTGCCAGTTCAGTTGGCAGTTTTCGTGCCTCGATTTCATCGAGAACAAAAGGTAAAACCAACTGCGCACGCTCCATGACCCGGTCGAGATAACCGCGATGTTTTAGATACCAGTTGAGTTGTGTGGTTACGCGTTTGTTACTGACAGGAGTCATCTGCATACCTTGCTGTAAACGCTGCCAGGTGTTTGGTGTCTGTGTCAGTTGGATCAACTCAAGTGGTTTTATTTCCAGTTGGTTGTCACTTAGGCTGATATTTTCCAGCGCAACAGTTGCCTGTTGCTGGATCGTGCCCACACTAGTTACACTGTAATATCCCTGCTCTGATTCAAGTTCAACGCCTGGAAGTACAACCGTAGCAGCATCGATATCTACCACCTCTGGCGGCACGGCAAATTCACTAAAATCCAACGGTTGTAAAATCTGGCAGGCGCTAATCAGCCCTAGCCCTATAGCCAAAGCTGGTATTTGAATTGTGTACCGAATATTTGGAAAACGCTTTATTATCATTAGTATAGATTGAGCTAAGACGCTAAAATATCCACATTGTACTGTTCATAAGACCAGAAGAAAATGCGAATTCATCGACTTTTTCGTGCCAAAAAGCGTTATGCGAGTATAGCGGAATGGTATCAAACACCATTAGGACAGTTTCTTTTTGATGAATTACGAGAAAAACTCGAACCAATCCTCACCACAACCTTCGGTTATTATGCGTTGCAAATAGGCTGCGTCAGCGAGTCGCAACGATTACTCGAAGGTTGTCGTGTAAAACATCATTTCAATCTTGACAGGGCAGGGCGGGCGGCCGATCTGCATGCGCGATCGGCTTTATTACCAGTCGCCAATGATAGTGTTGATCTGGTGGTGGTGATGCATCATCTATCCGAGAGTCAGGCACCGCATGCGCTACTACGAGAAATTTCACGGATATTGATCCCCGAGGGCAGGCTCATTATTGTCGATTTCAATCCACTGTCGTTGTGGGGGCTGCGTCATTTCTTCCAGTCCTGGCTTGAGCAGCTGCCCTGGACTGGCCATTATTATACCGCCAGGCGCTTAACCGACTGGATGCAGTTGCTCGGTTTCGACCGCGAAAAGCAGCTTAAAGTCGGTTACTTACCACCGTTGCAACGGCCAGGGTTACTGAAGCACTTATCCTGGCTGGAGAAAGGTATGCGCAAATGGCTGACTTTCTCTTCTGCTTTAAATGTACTGGTTTACGATAAAAATATTACGCCGATAACCCCGGTTCGACATCGTTGGGTGACCCGGAAAATCCTGCCAGCCAAAGTAACGCGTCCTACCGTCGGACGCGATATGAAATACAATCGAAAATCATGACAGCTAAAAAAGTAGTTATTTACACCGACGGCGCCTGCCGTGGGAATCCTGGGCCGGGTGGTTGGGGGGTTTTGATGCATTATCAGGGCAAGGATAAAACTCTTTATGGTTATGAAGCGCAGACCACTAATAACCGCATGGAATTGACAGCCGCGATTCAGGCGTTGCGGGCATTGAAAAGAGCCTGTCATGTTGAGCTTAAAACTGATTCCAGATATGTCATGCAGGGCATTAACGACTGGATTCAAAACTGGAAAAAAAATAACTGGAAGACTGCGGCGAAAAAAGTGGTTAAAAATGTTGACCTTTGGCAACAACTGGATAAAGAACGGCAACGACACCAGATTGACTGGGTTTGGGTAAAAGGCCATTCTGGTGTGCCGGGTAATGAAAAAGCTGATCAACTCGCCAACATTGCAATCGACCAGGCGCAGGACGAAGCATGAGACAAATAGTACTCGATACTGAAACCACGGGCCTGGAAACCAGTCAGGGACATCGTATTATCGAAATTGGTTGCGTCGAGTTAATCGACCGCCGGGTGACCGACAATCACTGGCATCACTATATTAACCCGCAGCGCGAAGTTGATGCTGGCGCTTTCGAAGTGCATGGCATTAGTAATGAATTTTTACAGGATAAACCCCTGTTTGAAGAACTCGTGGATGATTTTCTGCATTATATCGAAGGTGCAGAGCTGGTGATTCATAATGCGTCCTTCGATGTGGGTTTTCTGAATCATGAAATAAACCTGTTGGCCGAGGAAAAACCAGCTATCGCAGGCCTGTGTGAGGTGCTCGATACCCTGGTGATGGCGCGTCAAAAACATCCCGGTCAAAAAAATAACCTGGATGCCTTATGTAAGCGCTACGAAATAGACAATAGTCATCGTAGCGTGCACGGCGCCTTGCTTGATGCCCGCATTCTTGCCGATGTTTATCTTGTGATGACCGGTGGTCAGACATTGCTGGGTCTGGAGCAGGTCGAAACACATAGTGATGAAATTGGTGATTCAGGTTGTACAACGCAGGTAGCCCGGCATGGGGCTTTGCCAATTTGGCGAGGAGATGCTGGCAGCGAAGAGGCTCACGAAGCGTATCTGGCATTTTTACGTGAGCAGAGTGACGCACCTGTCTGGCAGTAAGCGATTTAACCGCTTTTCAGGATACGCGCCTTATCGCGCTTCCAGTCCCGGTCTTTTTCAGTAGCACGCTTATCGTGATGTTTCTTACCCTTGGCGAGCCCGATTTTTAACTTGGCGCGACCACGGCTCCAGTAGGCAGACAAGGCTACCAGGGTATAACCCTTGCGCTCGACCATGCCCATGAGCCGGTCTATTTCGTGTCGATGTGCGAGTAATTTTCGCGTTCGTGTGGCATTGGGTTTGATATGGGTCGAAGCCGTATTCAGTGGACTGATATGTGCACCGATGATGGACAGTTCACCATTTTTAACCATCACATAGCTTTCTTTTAGCTGCAGGTTTTTCTCACGCAGGCTTTTCACTTCCCAGCCTTCAAGCACGATGCCGACCTCTAGATCATCTTCAATAGCATAGTCGTAGCGTGCAATACGATTTCGTGCAATGGTGTTATCACTGGACTTTGGTTTTTTCTTTTTTGCCATGATTTGGGAAGATTCTTGAAAACTATCTTGGGTTGCTATTCTCTGCATTATTGACTGGATAGACAAGTAAAAGATAATGATGGCGGCTGTCTAAATTACTGACTTCCTGCTTTCTTTTTGCGATAACAGGCTTTATTATCTCGCACTTGCTATGGTGACCTGTTTCGGTCCCTTCGTGACAGTTAACTGTAAATCCCGCCAGGCCCGGAAGGGAGCAACGGTAGCAGGGACATTGGGTGCGAGGGTGTGCTGATTCAGGTCGCCTCCATATTCCTTTTTTCATAACAAAACTCAGGTTGTTTCTCTTCTAGATCAATGAGTTATCAAGTATTAGCACGTAAGTGGCGACCTCGCAACTTCAAGCAGATGGTCGGTCAGGATCATGTCTTGCAGGCATTGATCAATGCCCTGGATAGCGACCGCCTGCATCATGCCTATTTGTTCAGTGGCACCCGCGGTGTGGGCAAGACAACTATTGCACGTATTTTTGCGAAGTCCCTTAATTGTGATGTTGGTGTCAGTTCGAAACCTTGCGGTGAGTGCCCATCCTGTCTGGAAGTCGATGAGGGTCGCAGTATCGATCTGATCGAAATCGACGCTGCGTCGCGCACCGGTGTCGATGATATGCGTGAACTACTTGATAATGTGCAGTACGCACCGACGCGGGGCCGCTTCAAGATATACCTGATCGATGAAGTGCATATGCTCTCGCGTCACAGTTTTAACGCCTTATTGAAAACTCTGGAAGAGCCACCACCGCACATCAAGTTTTTATTGGCCACCACCGATCCGCAAAAGGTTCCGGTAACGGTGTTATCGCGCTGTTTGCAATTCAATTTGAAGCGTATGTCACGCCAGCAAATTAAGTCACATTTGCTGTATTTGCTTAGCGAAGAACAGATCAATAATGAAGATGCCGCCATTGGTTTACTGGCCAGCGCCGCCGACGGCAGTATGCGAGACGCTTTAAGCCTGCTTGACCAGGCCATTGCGCATGGTGCAGGATCGGTGTTGCAGGAAGCTGTTGAATCGATGCTTGGGGCTATTTCAAAAGACTATTTGTTAAAAATACTGGATGCCCTGTCAAAACAGGATGCTGCCACTATAGTCGCCGAAGCACGTAATATCATTTCCAATAATCCTGATTACCAGCGTGTTTGTGCGGAAATGATTGATTTATTGCAACAGATGGCGCTGTTAAAAAGCGAGGCTGGTATAAGTCTTGATGATGATATGCTAGTTGAGCAGGTCGACGAGTTGGTTACTAGATGGTCGAAGGACGAGATTCAGCTATATTATCAAATAATATTACAGGGTCGGCAAGATTTGAAAATAAGCCCCGACGAAGCCGCGGGTTTCGAAATGTTAATGCTGCGATTGCTGGCCTTTTCACCCGACAAGGAAGTTTCTCCTGCTGTGACTGAAAAAAAAAGCCTGTAATTCAACCAGTCTCCAGAGCTGACTCAATTGAGTGGTCATTACTGGCCTACGAACTGGGTTTGCAGGGTCTGGCGCAAGAAATCGCGGTGAATAGCGTTGTCGAATCATTTTCATCTGATCATTTACGTCTAAAATTGCCACCGGAACTAAAGGGATTGTCTAATCAAACCATTGAGCAGGAAATCCTGCAGGCGATTCAAAGCAAACTTGGGGTATCATACAGACTTGAGTTGGTGGGACAGACACAACTCGATGTTGAAACACCGAATCAGGCTAGAGTCCGTCAATTGGAAGAGCATCGTCAGCATGCCATCGGTGAGATCAGGCAATGTGATATGGTGAAAAAACTGCATCAGGCTTTTGGCGCGGAGTTGGTAGAATCCAGCGTTAGAAAAATCGAAGATTAGATGAAACCGAACAAAGAGGCTACGAGATGAAAGGCGCGTTAGGCGACATGATGAAGAAAGCGCAGGAAATGCAGGAAAATATGCAAAAAGCGCAAAAAGAACTGGCGAATAAGGAAGTTACTGGAGAATCGGGCGGTGGTCTGGTTAAAGTGTTGATGCGTGGCACCCATGAAATCAATCGCGTGACGATTGATCCGTCTTTAGTAGGTGACGACAAGGAAATGCTTGAAGACTTGATTGCAGCGGCGGTCAACGATGCCGTGCATAAGGTAGAAAAATCCAATCAGCAGGCCATGCAGGAGATGACCTCTGGTTTAAATTTACCGCCCGGTTTCAAAATGCCGTTTTAACTGGATTTAGCATGTCGTCTTCACTCGCCCTTGATGCACTTATCGATGCTTTAAAATGCCTGCCAGGTGTTGGCCAGAAGTCTGCCCAACGCATGGCGCTACATTTAATCGAGCGAGACCAGGCTGGAGCTAGACAACTGGCGAACACTACTCTTGAGGCACTCGAAAAAGTTTCACATTGTGTGTACTGTCGAAATTTTGCTGATACTGAAATATGCCGGATTTGTGCTGACCAGAAACGTGATAACAGTCTGCTTTGCATCGTCGAAACGCCAACCGATGTGCTAGCAATCGAAGCGTCGGGGGCCTATCGTGGTTTGTATTTTGTATTGCTCGGCAGATTATCGCCACTTGATGGTTATGGCCCGGAAGAGCTGGGTTTGGAGGCGTTGGAAGCCAGGTTTAAACAAGCTGATGTATGTGAAGTGATTCTCGCTACCAGTGCAACGGTCGAAGGAGATATCACCGCACAGTTTATTGCTGATATCGCGGCCCGGTATGAACTGGGCACCAGTCGTTTGGCGCGTGGGATTCCGCTTGGAGGCGAACTTGAATATGTTGATAGCGGTACGCTGTCGCGCGCATTATCGGGCAGGCAACAATACCAAGGTTAGATTCAGAGGATATTTAGTATGTCAGAGACTATTTTTTCTAAAATTATCAAACGTGAAATCCCTGCCGACATTGTTTATGAAAATGAAGAAGTGCTGGCTTTTCGCGATATAAGTCCGAAGGCGCCGGTACATGTGCTGATTATCCCAAAAACTGAAATAGCCACGGTGAATGATATTCAACCCGAACAGGCCGAGTTGGTCGGGAAGCTGTTCTTAGCCGCGCAGCATATTGCCAAACAGGAAGGTATTGCCGAAGATGGCTATCGCCTGATGATCAATTGTAATCAACACGGCTGTCAGGAGGTTTTTCATCTGCATATGCATCTGATCGGTGGACGACAGTTACGCGGCATGTCCACTTAGCCGGGTTACTTCGGCAACATACGCAGGTAGTGCTGGTAGCGCCCGTTGTCTATCTCTTCTTTTTTTATTGCTTCCATTACTGCACATTTTGGCTCGTTGACATGCTTGCAATTGGCGAAGCGGCAGTTTCCACCGAACTCAGAAACCTCGCGAAACCCGGAAGCGATGGAACGTGTAGGGTCGTACTGAGGGTTGAAGCCTCGTACTCCAGGTGTGTCTATGAGGCTCCCCTGATTGGGAAGGTGATAAAGCCGACTGGTGCGGGTGGTATGCCTGCCTTCTTCATTGGCAGCAGATATCTCAGCCACTTTGATCGTCAGTTCCGGTAACAGAACGGCGGTGATCGATGATTTGCCTACCCCCGAAACGCCGGCAAGCACACTGGTATTATGGTCAAACAGCGATCTAAGCTGCACCATACCCTGTTGGTTTTTGGCGCTGATCCTGAGTATTTTATATCCGAGTTTTGCATATATTGCATCGAGATTGAACGGATCATGGTTTTCGCCATCGAGTAAATCAATTTTATTCAATACGATGATGGGTTCGATATCCTGTTGCTCGGCCACCAGCAAGTATTGATCAAGCAGAAATAAGTTTGGTTCGGGTTTGACCGCCAGACAAATGAATAATTGAGTGATATTGGCGGCTACCGATTTAACCTGACCGAAGCCGTCTACGCGTTGCAGCAGAT
>JAAENK010000262.1 GCA_024224415.1 Gammaproteobacteria bacterium
CAACTCCCTTAAAAAACCAGCGCCTGGTTTGTGAAGGTTCATCCAGATTTTTCAATTTAAATAATCTAAGCATTAGATTGATTTCCTAAGTAATCATATCGGGTGTAATCGCCCATTTTACCGAGAATTTCTCATGATCCTCTTCGAGACAGAGCATGCTACCATTTTTGAAATCCACAATCTGCTTATTTTCATCCCCAGTCACAAGTCGGGAGGCCAGCTTATTCAGGAAAGGCAGGTGCCCTACGAGCACAGGATCGCCATCCGAACATAAGATACGGTTTGCCCAGACGTCAATATCATCCTTCGGCCCCAGGCAATCTGTTTCATGCACACCAAGTGTGTGCTTCAGGTGCTTGCCCAATATCTGCGCGGTTTGCTGGGCTCTTTTCTTATCGCTATGGAACACTGCTTCATATTGATGGTTCATTTGCCCAATAAAAGCCCCCAATTTCTCAGCATCAAGCATCGCCTGGTCGGTTAAGCCTTTTTGCGGATCTTCATTTTCAGGGCGATTTACGCCATGTTGGACAAGATACACTTTCATCGAGATGGGCGGTCATTAAAATAAAGTGGCGGGATATTAATAAATTATGCCTGCCATTACAAATGCCCTGATCGATACTACTGGTGCTAAGGTTATAATTTTAAACCGGATTAGCGATATCGATATATTGCTGCTTCACCCCAAAACGCTCGGCAATCACCGAGGCTAGTGCCTGTACGCCGTATCGTTCGGTGGCATGATGCCCAGCTGCAATATAATGAATACCCGCCTCGTGCGCGAAATGAAACGTTTTCTCTGATACTTCACCGCTAACAAAAGCATCAACCCCTTGTTCTGCAGCCTGTTCAATATACGATTGCGCTCCCCCGCTACACCAGGCAAGACTTCGCACGGGTTTATCACCGGCACTAATGCTGAGTGGCTCGCTGCCGAGTTTTGCTGCGAGGTCAGCCGTGAGTTCGTCCAGATTTAAAGATTCCGCTAGCACACCATGAAAAATAATATCGTGCTCACCGAATCTGCCATCGACCGACCACCCCATAATTTTTGCCAGTTGCGCATTATTGCCGACCTCCGGGTGTGCATCGAGCGGTAAATGGTAGGCCATTAAATTGATATTGTTTTGAATCAGGCGGCGGATGCGACGCCCCCTGAATCCGGTTATGGCTTCCGATTCACCTTTCCAGAAGTACCCGTGATGCACTAACAAAGTATCGGCACCAACCTCGATTGCCGCATCGATCAAGGCCAGACTCGCAGTCACGCCTGCGACGATATGATTAACCTGGTCACTGCTTTCGACCTGGAGACCGTTCGGACAATAATCATTAAATTCTGAAACCTCCAAATACTCGTCACAAAATTTGCATACTTTACTCAATTGCATCGTTATACCCCACCGCAACCAACTGTTGCTATCCAGAAATTGAAAGTTGGTATGATACTATTTCACCATGAAACTAATCAAAGCAGCAGGTTTTCTATTTCAGTTCGGACTTATCGGTTTAGGCATCGCGGTTGTCTATGTGCTGACTCAATCCGCACGCGATCATAGTGAAATCCTCGAATTCCTGGCTTCCGATTCTACACCACAGGCCGAACATAGCACGGGGGTGAATCAACTACCGGTATTCTCCTACGCCGATGCGGTTGCATCTTCTACGTCATCAGTGGTGAGTATTTATACTTCCAAGCAGGTAAGGCAAAAAACTTCTTCTCTACTGGACGACCCCATTTTCAGCGAGCTGTTTGGTGACCAGTTCAAACGCCGCGAAGAAACTCGAACTGAAACCAATCTCGGCTCTGGTGTCATCATCAACCCGGATGGTTACATTATTACCAACCAGCATGTCATCGATGGTGCTGACGAAATTCTGATATCTCTCGCCGATGGTCGTGGTAGCCAGGCAACGCTGATCGGCCAGGATAAAGAAACCGATATCGCCATTTTGCATATTCCACTACAGGGCCTGACAGGCATCAAAATCGCTGACAAGCAAGCACCCCTACGCGTCGGCGATGTTGTCCTCGCGATCGGTAACCCGTTAAATGTAGGTCAGACAGTAACCATGGGCATCATCAGCGCCACTGGTCGAAATCGAGTAGGTCTCAACACATTTGAAAACTTTATTCAAACCGATGCAGCCATTAACCCAGGCAACTCGGGTGGCGCCCTGGTCAATGCCAGAGGTGAATTGATCGGCATTAATACCGCCATATTCAGCCAGAGCGGTGGCTCACAAGGCATTGGTTTCGCGATTCCCACCTCAATCGTGCTGGATATCATGCAGCAGCTCATCAAGCACGGTAAAGTTTCGCGCGGATGGTTGGGGGTAGAAGGCATCGATATCACCGCCAGGTCGGCTATGGCGACCGGCAATCCGAATATCAACGGTGCACTCATAGTCGGGGTTTTTGCCAATAGTCCAGCCGATAGAGCAGGCATAAAAGCTGGCGATGTGATGGTGGGCGTCGATGGTGGTGCCGTGAACGGCGTCCGTGATTTACTCGAAAAAATTTCCCTGCACCGTCCTGGCGATGTCATTGAAGTCAGTGTTTTCCGCGGTCCACAACAACTCGATTTTCACTTGCAGGCTACAGAACGCCCCACCAGATAAACCCTGACAAGGTTACCAAACGATCGATAACTTGTTCACAGTTTGAGGAAATTTTCTCGCTTTTTTGCTTGTATGGGATTATATTCCCATACATTAAACGAAGTGTATTAATCACGCATGTCTACCCTTCAGAAAACACTAAAGCAGGCGCTCAGGAATATCCTGAGCGCTTTGGTGCGCACCTTGCTACGCAATGGCATGGCGTATGGCGAATTCGATC
>JAAENK010000263.1 GCA_024224415.1 Gammaproteobacteria bacterium
CCCGGCCGTCGTTTGTCAGGTGCTTGCGGAAACTAAGTGGTTCATCAAAAGGGTGTGCAATTGCAGCGGGTGCTACAATGAGTAACGGTATTAAAGATAGCTTTATATTTAGATTCATAATCCATTCCAGCCCATTAAGTTTGTATTCCAAACCTCGCGGATAGCCACATTACGACAATACTCATTTGCTGGCAATTAATTAGTAGTCTGAAGTGCCGCCTATAGCAGGGTGGTAATCAACAGTTATAAACTGTCAAAGTAGACCACATTAAAAACTGAGGGGAGTGAGCGCATAAGCGTCTTTCTAGTAAAAGTCCTGCTGGTTGGCCTGTATTGTCTAAAACCAGTTGAGGCCATTTCCATCAGTTCAAATCGCCCATTCCTATTTTAAAAAAAATTCCCGCAGTCAACACGTCCCTTCACAGTAACTACTAGACAATCAACGAACCACAAAACCACTGCGAGTATTAAAACCCACTAACAGTATTTGTGCAGGAACAACATCGACTGTTTGTTCAGTAAAATACTCAAAGCCAGACCCACGTACACTATCGTCCATTTTTAAAATGATTCGATGTTCACCTGCTTTAATTGTCTGACTGAAATAAACATCAACTCCACCATCGTTATACAGCCCGGGTGCGTCTAGTTGTTTTTTATATACCGGTTCGCCGTCGAGAAGCATTTCGATTAGTACCGGTGATCTTTCCCGTGGGCAGTCATCGAGCTTACGCATGTTAGGCGCTAGCTTGTTGAGCTCTTCCTGGCTTAATCTTCTACATGGCTCGCGTAATTCACCGGCGTGGGCGAAGGCCATGGTGAGCATGGCTTCGTCGTCTTCGATGATACGAATTGATGGAGCGGTGGCGAAGTACCAGATCAGCGCCATGAATACACTGTAGTTGATCGCCTGCAAGATATAGCGCAGTGGTTTGTTAATCTCAGCTGCCATCAGTCGTCGGCCTCAGTCCTTTCTGCCTGCTTCAATTCGACCAGATGTTGATGAAAGTCTTTCAGGTCAGCCTTAATTTCGTTCTTGTCGGTTTCTGCTCCACCGTGTATGCGAATTCGCTGCCGATCCGCCCTGCCTCTGAGGGCTGGTTTGCGTTCGCCATCAAAGCGCAGTCGTGTCCAGCGATTACCGAAACGGAAATAACAGTCGTTTTGACGACAGCCAGTCACCATGACACCATCAGCGCCATGTTTTAATGCGTACTCAACCAGGGTCGGTGGCAGCATACCACTACATATCAGGCTCATGCCTTTGCTGTATTCGCTATCCAGCCGGTTTGCATTCAATCCATGTTCGCACCCAAATACGAGTATTTTGATTTCACCATGCATTGATTCGAGGGTCTGCTTTGTCTGACTACGCATTTCATCGGCTGTGAACTGCGGCATGTCGATACCAGTTTTTAACTCGCCTTTGGGTGTTCTAAATGGATTAGACGATGGACAGGATCCGGCGCATATCCCACAGGCACCGCAAAGCGATGGATTGACTACTACTTCATGCTCGAACTTTGCGCCGTCGGTTCGCGCCTGCACGGTAATTGCATCGAAAGGACAATCGTCAAAGCAGAGCCCGCAACCGTTGCAATGATCGAGGTCGACAACGGCCTTTTCACCATCTTTCTTCGGTATCAACCAGGGCAGCATCATTAACAACACGGTAACTACAATCGTTAATATCCACACAGATTCTCCCGACCAGATATCGAGCAAGGGATAGACATTGAGATAAAACCAGTCGATGTTAAGGATCTGCGGCACAGTAGTTAAATCGGCCGGGGCATGGCTAACAGCGGGTTTTATCAATGACAAAACAGTTAGCCCCAGCAAGGTGCCGATGGCGAGGCCGCGCGGTGGATTGATTTCGACGTTAGACATGCGCTTAACATGAATCCAGAGCATAAAGACCAACAATAGCGGCTGCCCCAGCAAGTGTAGAAATTCGATGAGAATAAAAAACCTATCGGTCATTTCTCCGGAAACAAAATTGCGCGTCATCGCACCAGTCAGTAGCGGTACGGCATCCATTAATCGCGCCGAACCAATGGCAACATATTGTGCCAGTTCATCCCAGACTAACCAGTAGCCGGTTACACCGATGGTAATAATCATCCACAGGTTAGGAATGCCGGTGACCCAGGAAAACCAGCGGAACCCCTGAAAACGGCTCGATGCGACTTCCTTGAACATATGTAATAAAACAGTGATGACTACTGCATCGGAAGCATATCGGTGCAAGCTACGCATCACCCCTGCGATATACCATTGCTCGTTAGTCATCCATTCCACTGAAGCATGTGCTCCTTCGAGACTACCGTGAAACGGAATAAACAGATAAATACCGGTAACCAGGATGACCCAGAACAGGAAGAACGAGAGTGTGCCGAGGTGATACAGTGGATTCCATGCGGTGCCGAATGAAAGATTGAACCATGATTCGAGCATCAGGTAGGCGCGTTTAACGGGATTGACTAACAAAAAAATTCTCCGAATCCTTGTTTAACCTTTTCGGTATTCACGCACCATCGTGAAACCAGTAAAAATAATAATAGATGCACCAATAAACATACCTATAAACAACGAGTAATCAAAGAAATAGCCATCTCTTACCGGATCATAGGTTGTGCAAAATAGCTTAATCTTGTTACCAAGGTCGGACAATAACGATGTATCAGCTGGCGCCTGCCCAAGCACAAGTTCAATGAGTGGATCGATCAGCAAAGGCGTACCAAATACCTGACCATAAACCTGACGGTAAACCTTACCTTCTGCATCGAGAATCGTCGCCTGAATCAAATGATCAAATCCATTTGACGAGGGTGTAAACAGAAACCCAATATCTCTGGACAATGCATTCACACTTGCCTGGTTAGTACTGAGTAAATGCCAACCCTTATCACTAATGCCCTGCTTGTTGGCAAAATACTGCATGGCCTGAGGTGTATCGACAGTAGTATCAAAACCAATCACGGCTACTGCAAAGCTATCATTACCCAGTGTTTCTCGAGCCTTTTCGACAACCGTCGCCAAATGTCTTGTGGTCATTGGGCAGATTTGGAAGCAACTGGTGTAAACCATGCTAATGATCAGTGGCTTGCCACGAAAGCCCTCCATATCGACTGCATTACCACTGGCATCGATAAAGCTGTAGCCACTAACTCGATTACCTATAGCGCTCTGACTGGTAGCCAGTGCTGCATCGTAATCGAAAGTTTGGGTGCCGGTATCTATCACCGAAGGCTGCGCGGCTTGAGCGCCCAGCAGCAGCAAGGTATTTGTTAGAAATACACAAATCAGTGCAAACGCACGCATGACAGCAAGCCTAATTAGCTAATTAGTAAGACGTCAAGAACAGCGCCGACTAAAAGTAAAATCAACTGTATTAGTGAAGCAAAAAAGTTTTTCATCGCCACACTCGGTGACGGATCGCGTATCATCAGGTAATTGTGGTAAAGAAAATAACCACCACCACTCACAGCACCTAGTAAATATAACCAGCCCAGGCCATAGAAAAATGGCATGATTGAGATCGTCACCAAAATCAGACTATTGAACATGACAATCAGAGCGGTACGTTGATTACCAACAACCACTGGTAACATAGGTACACCCGATTTGACATAATCATCATGTTTGGCAATCGCCAGACTCCAGAAATGCGATGGTGTCCAGAAAAACAGAGCAAGCGCCAGTAAAACAGGTATAGCTGAAATATTCGGATCAACAGTTGCCGCGCCCGCGAGTACCGCAAAACTGCCAGAAGCGCCACCGATGACGATATTCATCCAGCTACGACGCTTCAACCAGACGGTATATACGATGGCATAGAAAAATGCCCCGAGGAAAATATACAGGGCTGCTACTTCGTTGATCACCAGTGCAGCAGGCACTACGCCCGCAACAAGTAACAAGCCAATGTACAATAACCACAATGGGCTCTTTTTGAAATAACCCGTAACAAAAGGCCGATTGCGGGTACGAGGCATTAATCGGTCGAGGTCGACCTCAAAATACTGATTAAAAGCACCTGCACTACCCGCCGATATCAAAACGGCTAAAGCCAGCACAATGGTTGCAGCAACACCGGGAGCCTGTCCCGGTGTTACTACCATTGCTACCAGCGCAGTCAGCATCATAATGACGCCAATGCGCAGTTTTAGCAGGTTAGTTAATTGAGCAAACATACTAGCTGGGCATTAACTCAGCGGCCAAACCGACGACAGATAGTCCCAGTTGATAAAGTAATAAACCACAAACGATACCAACAACAACAACGCCAGTACAAAGGTTCCCGGTGCTTCGAACCCACCAGACCCATGCTCTTCTACAGCCAGTTTCGGAGCCATCTGCAAACGCTCAGGTTGCTCAACGTTATAGACTGACGATGCCAGCGGCACACCAAAGCTCTGGAACAGCCCGGCAGATGCATCAAGTTTGCTACCAAATATCAACGACCCAACGGTGACGATGAGATACATAGCGCCACCAAGTATGCCTAGCACACCGCCAATAGCGCCTACTGCCATCATCATGTATGCAGTGCCTGGATACTCAAAACTCAGTATAGCGCCTGTGAAATCCATATCCCAGTGACGTCGCGACACACCCAGGGTACCGGCTCCCAGCATGAATAGAATCATCAGTGTCATGCCCGCAGAAAATACGTAAGGTTGCATTTTCGCCACCCATGGTAGAAACAGTGCACGTCTGAAGAGCACGGGTATCAGCAGGTAGGTCAAGGCCATAAATGCCAATGTGGTACCAACCGCAACCGTGGCATGGAAATGCGCAGGTACGTAGATGGTGTTATGGATAATCAGGTTAATTTGCTCGGTACCCATTACAACACCGGTAATACCACCAAGGAATCCGAAAATGATCAGCGAGAAAAAGAAACCCGAGAATACCGGATTGCCCCAGGGCGCTTTACGTAACCACTCGAATAAACCTTTGGTTAAGCCCTTGCTACGTTGCGCGACTTCCATTGAACCCGGCACAGTAAGACCATGAATCATACTGGCGAGAACCGCAAGATACATCGCATAACTGGTGTTAAACACTTTCCACTCGGCACTGATACCCGGATCAACGAGGATATGATGCACACTCGCCCATTGCAGGAACAGGATGTAGAGCA
>JAAENK010000264.1 GCA_024224415.1 Gammaproteobacteria bacterium
CCTTCGACGGCGATTGCGAGCAGGATCGAGAAGACGACAATTGCAGTCGCATCATTGAGTAGCGACTCACCCTCGACTAGTACGTTCAACCGATTAGGCGCACCAAGTTCTTTGAATAATGAAACTACGGCTACAGGGTCGGTGGCTGAAATCAGGGCGCCGAAAACCAGTGCGATAATCAGTCTTGTATCGAGCGCAAGCCAGACACCAAAGCCGACCACAAAGGTCGACATTAACATACCCGGAATAGCAAGTATCAAAACCGCCGGCAAGTCTTTAGTCAACTGACGCGCATCCAGGGCGAATCCAGATTCAAATATGAGTGCCGGTAGAAAGATAAACATCATGACTTCCGGGCTGAGCTCGAAATCCTGCAGTGGCTGCAACAACGACCAGCGCTCGGCAAGATTGCTCAGCAATACGCCGATGACAACCAGAATAACGGTAAAGGGTATTGGCAGTTTGCGACAAAGTCCTGTGACCAGCATAGCAATGCCCAAAAGCACAACCAGGACGAAAATAACCTCTGAAACCGGCATTATTATTTTACTTATTTTACTTGCGCGATGAAAACTAAAATACGCTCCTGCTCCGAGAGTGTCAAGAGGGTCAGTTCAATGTAGTTGAGCCAGGTCTAGACTATCTACAAAGTCGTCATTTTTTTAACCACGTCGCCAGGCGTGAAACCTGCAAATCCATTCGAGCAATTTCTGCGGCGCATGCGCGCGCTTCCATTCACCGGCAACATACTTGTTGGCTTCGGCCAGGGTTGGGTAAATATGGATCGTACCGAGGATTTTATTCAAGCCTAAACCGTGTTTCATCGCTAGTATGTATTCGGCGATTAAATCACCGGCGTGTTCACCGACGATGGTAACGCCGAGAATTTTATCCTTGCCAGGTACCGTGAGTACTTTGATAAAACCATGTGCTTCGCTGTCGGCGATAGCGCGGTCGAGATCATCGATGCCGTATTTAGTCACCTCATATTCGACGCCCTGCTCTCGGGCCTCGGTTTCGTTAAGTCCAACACGGGCTACCTCGGGTTCGGTGAAGGTTGCCCAGGGAATCACCCGGTAGTCGGTTTTAAACTGTTTCAAAGCGCCAAATAGCGTGTTCACCGATGCGTACCAGGCCTGATGAGCTGCGGTGTGCGTAAATTGATACGGACCGGCAACATCACCGCAGGCATAAATTGTCGGGATACTGCTTTGCAGATATTCGTTGGTCTCGATAGTTTTGTTTGGGTTTAAGCGAACACCCAGCTCTTCGAGGCCAAAGCCTGCGGTATTCGCTGCCCGACCGACAGCAACGATCAATGTATCGAATTCAATTTCGACATTTTCACCGTCGTGTTCGGCGACCAAATAATTCGATCCATCTCTTTGAACAAACTTTTTCGCACAATGATTAACCAGCACTTTCACACCTTCCCTGATAAACTGCTTTTGCACCAGCTCGGAAACCTCAGGATCTTCACGTACTAAAATCCTCGGCGACATTTGAACTTGTGTTACCGAAATATCCAGTCTTGAAAAAGCCTGGGTGAGTTCCGAGCCGATAGGACCTCCGCCAACCACGACCAGTTTTCCAGGTTTCTCACGTAACTCCCAAAGATTATCAGAAGTGTAATAGTCGATGTTTTCTATGCCTTCAATAGGCGGCACAAAGGGTCTTGCGCCGGTAGCCACCACAATGTTTCTGGTGTTGATGGATCTTCCATCGACTTCGACAGTCCAGGGCGATGTTATTTTTGCGTCACCTTGTACCACATCGACACCCAGACTAGTGTATCTCTCGATCGAATCGTGAGGTTCAACTTTCTTGATTATCTCAGCAACTCGATCCATGACTTCAGCAAATTCAAACTCGGCATCGGCCTTTTCAATACCAAACTCCTGACTACGCGCAATATGCGACATAAATTTGGCCGAACGAATCAAAGCCTTGGACGGCACGCAACCCGTGTTTAAACAATCACCACCCATTTTATGCCGTTCTATCAGCGACACCTTGGCCTTCACTGCCGCAGCAATATAAGCCGTGACCAGGCCTGCCGAACCACCTCCAATTACCACCAGGTTAGTATCGAAATGATTGGGCTTACTGAAACCTGCTAAAGCTTTCCGACTTTTCATGACGGCAACGACTTTCTTGCCAATAAAGGGCAACATGGCGAGCAGTACAAATGAAAAAATTAAGCCCGGTGACAAAATGCCTGCGAGCGATTCAAGCTGCGCCAGTTGCGTTCCTGCATTGACGTAAACAACCGTACCAGCAAGCATTCCAAGCTGACTTACCCAATAAAACGTTTTTAGTTTGATCGAGGTAAGACCCATTACCAGGTTGATCACGAAAAAAGGGAAGGCTGGCACCAGACGCAGCGCAAACAGATAAAATGCGCCGTCTTTGGCGATGCCGTCGTTGATCGGCTGCAAGGAGCCTCCAAAGCGTTGCTGGATGCTATCACGAAATAAGTAGCGTGAGACCACAAAAGCCAGCGATGCACCAAGAGTACTGGCAAACGAAACCAGAATAAGTGCGCTAACAAAACCAAAAATCGCACCTGCAGCAAGAGTCAGCACTGTCGCACCGGGTAAGGAGGCACCAGTAACAAGTATATAGACAAGAAAAAAACCAGCGAGGGTGAGGAATTTGTTTTCCTGGTAAAACTGATCGATCTGCTGCTGTTGTGTTTTTATCGTTTCCAGCGTCAGATATTGGCCTAGATCGAAGTAGAAAAACAATATGATCAAAACAATGATTAATCCGACCAGTCCAGTTTTTTTCATTTATTATTTCTCGTTTGTGTACAGTAAAATCGGTCAGTAAGACTCTATAACCCCTTCCTAGTTCATAATTTTATAAACATCAGCCCGTTATAGTCGATTTTTGATTGACCGCTATTAGGGTATTAATGCAGTACCATAAGCCACAACTTCGACCGAACCAACCGAACCTCGGTTCTGACTATAGCGGCTAATCGATGCGGTTTCGATGCGCACATTGACGACAATCCTGCCACCTGCCCTGGCACAGGCAGCCTTCATACGCAATATTGCTTCACGCCTGGCACGATCCAGTAAACTTTCGTAGCTACCTAGCCTGCCACCAAAAATGGCCCGAATGGCGGACAATAGTTTTTTATAATAATCGATAGAAATCACCACATTGCCGCTAACCAGTCGCGCTCGGCAATTACTCATACTTCGAGGGATTATCTTCGAATTAACCACCGGCAGGTTTACAGTGAGCTTTTCACGTCTTTCTATCGATCGCAAATGTCGTCTTTCCGCCAGTTGACCGAACACGAAACCAAGCAACAATAA
>JAAENK010000265.1 GCA_024224415.1 Gammaproteobacteria bacterium
ATATTGTTGCTCAAAGGATTTGATTTGCTCGGCATGCTGCATCGTCAGGCCAATATCATCGAAGCCATTCAGCAGACAGTACTTACGAAATCCATCGACTTCAAATTTCATCGCAACCCCGGCCACATTGGTGACAACCTGATTTTCCAGGTCAATTTCAAGTTGGTAGCCTTCAGCCTGCTCGAGTTCGTCGAACAATTGATCGACCAGCGTAGCACTCAAGGCGATTGGTAGCAGTCCATTCTTGAAACTATTGTTATGGAAAATATCGGCAAAAATCGGGGCAATCACCACCTTAATACCAAAATCCATCAACGCCCACACGGCATGCTCACGCGACGAACCGCAGGCGAAGTTTTCACGTGCCAGCAGGATTTGCGCATGTTTATACGGTTCCTTGTTCAGCACAAAATCTGGGTTGGGTCGACGCTCAGCATTGTCGACACCGGGTTCACCGGGATCGAGATAACGCCAGTCGTCGAACAGGTTCGGCCCGAAACCGGAACGCTTAATCGATTTCAGGTACTGTTTAGGGATAATCGCATCGGTATCGATGTTCGAGCGATCGATAGCGGCAATGATACCGCTAAATTTTTTAAACCTTTCCATCATGCACCTCGCATCAATTCACGCACGTCTATGAAGTGCCCGGTTACCGCCGCAGCTGCCGCCATCGCCGGAGATACCAGATGGGTGCGCCCGCCCTGCCCCTGACGACCTTCAAAATTTCGATTCGAAGTTGAGGCACAACGCTCGCCCGGTTCGAGCCTATCGGCATTCATCGCCAGACACATGGAACAACCCGGTTCACGCCACTCGAAACCTGCATCGATAAAGATATTGTGGAGACCTTCCTCTTCAGCCTGCTGTTTAACCAGACCGGAACCCGGCACCACTAGCGCCTGCTTAACCGAATCAGCAACCCGACGCCCTTCGGCCACCTTCGCCGCGGCGCGTAAGTCTTCGATACGCGAATTGGTGCAGGACCCAATAAATACCTTATCCAGTATGACCTGTTCGAAAGGCATATCGGCATCCAGGCCCATGTAATCGAGCGCCTTTTGCATACCATCAGCTTTCACCGCATCGCTTATCGATGCCGGATCCGGTACATGGCTACTCACCGCAACAACCATTTCGGGTGAGGTGCCCCAGGTTACCTGTGGCTCGATGGAAGCACCGTCGATACAAATTTCATGGTCAAACTCGGCATCGTCGTCAGAATGTAAATCGGCCCAGCAGGCCAACGCTTTATCCCAATTGTCACCACTCGGCGCAAACGGCCGACCCTTGACATAATCACTGGTGGTTTGATCGCAGGCTATCAGGCCGGCACGTGCGCCCGCTTCAATGGTCATATTACAAACCGTCATACGGCCTTCCATCGACAGATCGGTGATACCCTGCCCAGCAAATTCAATGGCATGACCGGTACCACCAGCGGTACCAATTTCGCCAATAATCCTGAGCACAATGTCTTTTGCAGTCACGCCTTCGACGACAGCACCGTCGATGGTTACCCGCATGTTTTTCGACTTTTTCTGTATCAGGCATTGTGTCGCCATGACATGTTCGACTTCGGAGGTTCCGATACCGAAAGCCAACGCCGCGAAAGCGCCATGCGTGGAGGTATGCGAATCACCGCAAACAACTGTCATACCTGGTAATGTCGCACCCTGCTCCGGGCCAATCACATGCACGATACCCTGGCGCACATCGCCCATTTTGAATTCCAGTAATTCATATTTATCGCAATTGTCGTTTAAGGTATCAACCTGCAACTTTGCGATCGGATCGGTAATACCGTTTTCTAAACCGATGGTGGGAATATTATGATCGGGCACGGCCACTATAGCCTGCTTGCGCCATAGCGAACGGCCGGCCATTTCGAGGCCTTCAAACGCTTGTGGTGAAGTCACTTCGTGCACCAGATGACGATCGATATACAATAACCCGGTGCCATCTTCATCGATGCGCACCTGATGCATTGCCCAGATTTTATCGTAAAGTGTTTGTCCAGCCATGTTTTGACCTGTAAATATAACTTGCGGAAATTCTACGCCGCTTTGTAAAATAACTCTAATTCATATTTTTCATTATTTTCATTCCTATTTGGAATATTTAATAAACCATGCAAATATCACAGATCAAGACTTTCCTCGCAGTCGCCGAACTCGAATCCTTTTCGCTGGCCGCCGAACGCCTGCACATTACCCAACCAGCGGTGAGCAAACGCATCCGTCAACTTGAAGATAACATCAAGACCGACCTGTTCGACCGCATTGGCAAACGCAGTATTCTGACACCCAGCGGACTGGCCTTTTTGCCACGCGCCGAGCGCATTTTGCAAGAGTTGAAAGCCTTTAAGGCCGATTTATCCCACCAGCATAACCAGCCTTCAGGAACATTGACTCTCGCCACCAGTCATCATATTGGTTTGCACCGTTTGCCGCAGGTGTTGCGTGATTTCAAAATCGAATATCCGCAGGTAGATCTTGACCTGCATTTTATGGATTCTGAGGATGCATGTGTCGCCATCGCCAACAATGAACTTGAGCTCGCGGTTGTTACATTGCCAGAAAATCCCGATCAACGCCTCACACTAGAAACCGTCTGGATCGATGTCCTGCAAGTCGTGCTCGCACCCGATCATCCGCTCATCAATCAACCTAAAATAAAACGCGAACAACTGCTCGACTTCCCTGCGATCTTACCTTCCAACGGCACCTTTACGCGAAAAATCATCAACAGTTATTTCTCGACCAGTCGGGACAGCATGAAGGTGATACTGGAAACCAACTACCTGGAAACCATCAAGGTAATGGTAGCCGCCAACCTTGGCTGGAGTGTGTTGCCAGTGAGTATGATTGATAGAAGCCTGGTTGGCCGCGCATTAAGTGGACTCGATATTCAACGTCCTCTCGGAATCGTGAAGCACAAAAACCGTACTCTTTCACTGAGTTCAAATGCGATGATTTCGGTGCTGCAAAAAGATCGATTGTGACTTTATTACTAATGCTTTACTGCAAATTCATTTGTTTATTGATATAGTCGCCCCGCAAATAATATCAGGAGAATAATATGCGCTATATGCTGAAACTAATCATGTTAACCATCACTTTCGGAATTGGTAGCAGCGCTTTTGCTGGAGAAGTTAGTCGTGCTATGTTTACTACCGCTATTGATGACCGTGAACCTGTAATTGCAGTCGATAGCATCAGTTCCAGTTCCTTTTCATCATTAATTTTTTTCACCGAACTCAACGACCTGCAAGGCCACAATATCACCCATCAGTGGGTTTATGCTGGCGACGTAATGTTTGAGAAAACATTTGAAGTAAGCGGAGCACGCTGGCGCGTGTGGACCAGCAAAACTTTTCTTCCAGGCTGGACTGGCACCTGGACCGTGAATGTACTCGACGATGATCGTTCGGTATTAACCAGTAACAAATTCGAATACCAATAAGCAATAAAGTAGTTGTTTTACTTTCACCCCGCATCTTTGTGGGGTTTTTTATGTCTGACACCCTCTCCCTGGCTGGACAGAGAAAATCTGCTGCACTATCTTGTCAGTACTTAGAGTAAGAAATCGATCATGATCTGGCTTCGAAATTTTTTTTTATTCCTGTTGGTACTGACTGCTATTCAGATTGCTTACTACTATCCACAGATGCCAGAAGTATTGGCTTCACATTTCGATATTAATGGCAAACCCAATGGCTGGGCCAGCAAGCAAGGTTTTTTTACACTTTATGGTGTGATAGTGATTATGGTAGGCGCCATATTTTTGTTTCTACCGAGATGGTCAGAAAAACGAAGTAGTTTTGCACGAAAAATCCCAAACAAAATATTCTGGTTGGCCCCAGAACGCATCGAACAGACACTGTTATTCCTGCGATGCCATATGCTAGTCATGGGTATAGTGCATCTTGTGCTAGCTGTTTTGGTGATGCAACTGGCGATAAATGCCAACCTAGCTGTATCACCAGTGTTGAATGACAAAATTTTCTGGATTATTTCTGGATATTTTGGATGTCTTGCTGTCTGGTTACTTTATTATTTCCACCATTTTCGAAATCCACTTTGAGTAAAATCATTATGCGTAGCAAGCAAATCATACACATCGTTTCCTGCCATGCCGAAGGAGAAGTAGGTAACGTAATTGTTGGCGGCATTGCACCACCACCGGGTGATACTTTATGGCAGCAATCACGTTGGATCTCAAAGGATGAAACTCTGCGCAAGCTGTTACTCAACGAACCCCGCGGAGGCGTATTCAAGCATATCAACTTGCTCACTCCACCAAAGCACACTGATGCTCAGCAGGGATTTATCATCATGGAGCCCGAGCACACACCGCCGATGTCGGGGTCAAATTCGATTTGCGTATCCACGGTTTTACTCGATAGCGGAATAATACCAATGCAGGAGCCTATCACCGAGTTCATGCTGGAAGCACCTGCCGGATTGGTCCCGGTGAAAGCCTTTTGTCAAAACGGAAAAGCACAAAGTATTGAGATACGTAATGTGCCATCTTTTGCTGACCTACTCGATGCCAAACTGGAGGTTGAAGGTATCGGCACTTTAACCGTCGACACCGCCTACGGTGGCGACAGTTTTGTAATTGTCGATGCCACCGCTCTTGGGTTCGAAATCAAACCCGACGAAGCCCACGATCTCGTAAAAACTGGCATAAAAATCACTACCGCGGCAAACCAGCAGCTTGGCTTCAACCACCCAACCAATCCCGATTGGAACCACATTTCATTTTGTCAGATCGCCCTGCCGTTAAGCGAAGAAAACGGGGTACAAGTAAGTCGCAATAGCGTAGTCATCGATCCAGGCAAACTCGACCGTTCACCATGTGGTACCGGTTGCTCGTCACGCATGGCAGTGCTACACGCCAAAGGGATGTTAAACAAAGGTGACAAATTTATCGGCCGGTCGATCATCGATTCGCGTTTTGATTGCAGTATTGTCAGCGAAACAACAGTAGGTGAAAAGAAAGCCATCATTCCATCGATACGTGGACGCGCCTGGATTACCGGTACACATCAAATCATGCTAGACCCGGAGGACCCCTGGCCAGGTGGTTACAGGCTTAGCGATACCTGGCCGCCTGGGCAAACCAAATATTAAGTAACTACATCTTCGTCCTGCAGACGATCAATCTCCTCATCATCCAAATCAAGCAATGATTTTAAAACCAACCTGGTATGCTGCCCCAGCAACGGTGGTGACCTGTCATATTCAATCGGCGTGGCCGATAACTTAATCGGATTGGCGACGCTGGCAACTGTACCCGCGGTGGGGTGCTGGAGCATCTGTTGCATACCTCTGTGCTGTACCTGCGGATCGGCAAAAACCTGATCTATGCTATTGATCGGCCCACAGGGGATGCCGCGTTTATTCAGTTCGTCCAGCCAGTTCGTGGTTGTTTTGGTTAACATGATTTCGATAATCTGTGGAACTAACTCATCTCGAAACTTAACCCGTGAACTGTTTTGTCTAAAACGTTCATCGTCTGCCAGTTCGATTTTACCGGCGAGATCGCAAAATCTTTGAAACTGTGCATCGTTGCCTACCGCCAGAATCATGTAACCATCACTCGTTTCGAATGCCTGATAAGGCACGATATTGGGATGCGCATTGCCAAGCCTTTTTGGATTATTGCCACTCGCCAGATAATTCATTGCCTGATTGGCGAGCGTTGCCACTTGCACATCGAGCAAAGCCATATCGATGTACTGTCCCTCACCGGTTTTTAATTGATGAATCAACGCCGACTGAATGGCATTGGCGGCGTATAAACCGGTTAACACATCAGCGAGCGCAACACCGATTTTCATCGGCTCGCCATTGGCTTCACCAGTGACACTCATCATGCCGCCCATAGCCTGGATCATGAAGTCATAACCGGCACGCTCGGCATAAGGTCCGGTTTGACCAAAGCCTGTAATCGAGCAGTACACCAGTTTTGGGTTGATGGTTTTTATACTGTCGTAATCGAGGCCATATTTCTGTAAGCCACCGACTTTGAAATTTTCGATCAGCACATCGCAGTGTTTCGCCAGTTGCTTAATCAATGCCTGGCCTTCGGTTTTTGACATATCGATACAAACCGATTGCTTGCCACGGTTTGTGCCGTGAAAATAAGCTGCCTCACCCGTGGCCTGACCCGACTCATCGGGCATGTAAGGTGGCCCCCAGCCGCGGGTATCGTCACCGACTCCGGGGCGCTCGATTTTGATGACCTCGGCACCGAGATCGGCCAGCATCTGGCTGGCCCAGGGCCCGGCGAGTATGCGACTTAAATCGAGTACCCGAAACCCCTGTAACGATCCTGCCATTAACTAAATGCCTGCAAACCAGTCTGTGCACGTCCGAGGATTAATGCATGCACATCGTGGGTGCCTTCGTAAGTATTGACCGCTTCCAGGTTCATCACATGGCGGATTACATGGAACTCATCGGAGACACCATTGCCGCCGTGCATATCACGTGCAACGCGGGCGATCTCCAACGATTTGCCACAGTTGTTGCGCTTCATCATAGATACCAGTTCGACCGGGCAATTATTCGCATCCATCAGACGCCCCATTTGCAAACAGCTTTGCAAACCAAGGGTTATTTCGGTTTGCATATCGGCAAGCTTTTTCTGAATCAGTTGCGTCGCCGCCAATGGTCTACCGAACTGGATGCGATCCAGAGTGTACTGACGTGACGCATGCCAGCAGAACTCGGCCGCACCAAGCGAGCCCCAGGCGATGCCGTAGCGCGCTCGGTTCAAACAACCGAAAGGACCCTTCAAACCCTTCACATTTGGCAACAGGTTCTCTTCGGGTACAAAAACATTTTGCATGACGATTTCGCCGGTTGCCGAGGCACGTAACGAAAACTTACCTTCAATTTTAGGGGTCGATAATCCATCCATGCCGCGCTCCAGAATAAACCCACGGATCACGCCATCAAGCTTGGCCCAAACCACCATAACATCGGCAATCGGTGAATTGGTAATCCACATCTTGGCGCCCTTCAATTGATAACCACCGTCGACAACAGTGGCTGTGGTTTTCATACTGCCTGGATCGGAACCGGCATCGGGTTCAGTCAGGCCGAAACAGCCGATCAGTTCACCGCTTGCCAGACGCGGTAAATATTTCTGTCGCTGATCTTCATTGCCGTAGGCGTAAATCGGATGCATGACCAACGATGATTGCACACTCATCGCCGAACGATAACCGCTGTCAACACGTTCTACTTCGCGAGCCACCAGGCCATAACTCACATAGTTGACCCCAGCGCAGCCATAGTCTTCAGGAATAGTCGCGCCAAGCAAACCCAACTCTCCAAGCTCAGTCATAATATCACGATCAAACACTTCATCACGATTAGCCCGCTTGATTCGCGGCATGAGCTTATCCTGACAATAATCACGCGCAGCATCACGAATCATACGTTCTTCGTCGCTGAGTTGCTGCTCCATAAACATTGGATCTGACCAGTCAAATGTAGTTCTGCTTGACTGTGACATGTTGGTTTCGGTCATAAGTTTATCCTGAATTATTTTTTCGAAAACAAAAAAAATTTAACGGCGATCCATTAACTGTAACGCAAGTGTGCCGTATTCGTAAAACATAGATCGCAGTTTACGACGTTTTTCCTGGTACAAAGTCTGGACTGGAAAAGGAAACTCGTTTCGATTGCCACTAATCAAGGTATCCGCCAGATGCTTGCCTATAACTGTGCCGGGACCAATACCTCTGCCGTTGTAACCAGCTGGGGCAAAAACCCCAGGGGCAAGCAACTGGATACGTAATATTTTATCTAAAGTCACGCCGACCTGACCAGTCCACTGATAGGCCCAGGGGATATTTTTAGTCTGCGGATAAAGTCGCTCACGCACACGTTTCATCCAGTTTTGCCTGATTGATTTGTTCATACTCTGCAGGCTACCCGCGCTACTCATCACCAGCCGACCGGCTTCATCGACACGAGTCGAGGTCATCAGGGTTTGAGTATCCCACATACCCTGGCGTTCGGGGATGATTCTGGTCGCCAGTTCGGTCGGCAGGGGCGCGGTCGCACATTGAAAGATGAACACCGGCACCATGGAGCTGTCCACATTCTGACTATTCTGGTCGGCGTAAGCATTGGTGGCGATAACAACCTTGTCGACCATCACCCGGCCCTTGGCAGACGTCGCCAACCAATGATTTTCATCGCGTTCAAGACTCAATAGTGGCGATTCCTGAAATATCTGCACACCCTGCAAAAGCGCGGCCCGGGCAAGCCCACGGGTGTAACTCAAAGGTTGGACGGTGCCTGCGTTGGGATCCAGTATGCCGCCATGGCTGTAATAGTCTGAACCTGATATCGACCGAGCAACATCGCCATCAACCAGCCGAACAGGCGCACCAATATTTTGCAATTGCTCACAACGTTTTTGGAGATAATCCATCGCCGAAGCCTTGTGTGCGATATTGATAGTGCCACATCGTTGTGCCTGACAATCGATTTGATAGTGATCTATCAGATCAAACACCGTATTGTGAGAATGACACAGCGCCTTATTAAAGCGATCACCCGCCTCTTCACCCAGATGTTTAACCACATGCAGCGGATTTTGCCAAATTCCCGCATTGACCAGCCCCGCATTACGCCCGGAGCCACCAAAGCCAATACACCTGGCTTCGAGTAAAATTACAGAAACCCCCTGCTCAACCAGATGCAAGGCGCAGGACAGACCAGTGTAACCCGCGCCCACCACCAGAACATCAGCTTCCTTCAAGCCCCGTAGCTTCTCGATCTCAACCGCATCGACAGCAGTTTCTCCCCAAAGTGAGAGTTCTCCAGAATCCTGAGGCAGGTAATCGGTCATCAACTGTCATTCTACTAAAAACTGACCGCATATTTTAAACATTGCTCGGTTTAAAGCTATCATTTTAAGCCCAGGGGTTAGTCGACAAACAGAAAAATACTTGAAGAAACCATAACGTAGGTTTAACCTGTTCTCAAACCTTACCTGAAAACCATGCTAACCATATTCAGC
>JAAENK010000266.1 GCA_024224415.1 Gammaproteobacteria bacterium
AGACAAAGCAGATCACCATATTGCCTGCATTTTCGATGGAGTCATCGGGCGTGACTTCGAGGCCATTACTGGCATAAACAGGTTTTCCGTCGATGGTATAAACACCCCAGGTATAGAGTGTTTTTTCTACAGCCCGGTTAGCCATACGTAAGGCTTCGATGGCCAGAGAAAAGGCGATCATCGAATAATTTGGTACCAGCAGAAAACCGAAATGATCCGGTTTAACCTCGAAATTATCTGTACTCATAGGCAAGAATGAATGTAACCAGAATTTTCAGAAAACCTCAAAACTGGTTAATAGCTAACCACTATTAACAGGATACTAGTCGCTAATTTGGGTTAATGCACGAAGTTTCTGGTACGGCTTAAACCATTGAGTCGGACATCGAGTCCTTGCGCTGTCTAATATAGTCGAGTAAGGCTTCATCTACCGCCTGATCAATAGGTGGTTGTTGATACTCGGCCAGCAATTTTTTCCAGTAACTGTTGGCGCGTTGCGCATGATAGAGACAGCCTTCGGACCCCCACTGTTCATAACTGTTATTATCGGCGAGCGGTGAGCGATAAAAAGCATTCTTGAAGTTCTTCTGGGTGTGGGTACAACCCAAAAAATGGGTTCCTGGTCCGACTTCACGTATGGCATCCATGGCCTGACCGTTTTCGGATAAGTCGACGCCTTTTAATAATATCTCAATCATCGCCGCCTGATCAGTATCCATGACAAACTTTTCGTAACCCATCGACAGGCCGCCTTCCATCCATCCCGCCGTGTGCAGCACAAAGTTAACACCGGCAAGCGCTGCTGGCATCAGGGTGTTGATGGCTTCGGCCGCTGCCTGGGCGTCGGGCAATTTGGAGCCACATAACCCACCACCCGAACGGAAAGGAACACCAAGGCGACGCGCCAGGGCTGCCATAGTGTAGAGCACCAGTGCTGGCTCCGGGGTGCCGAAGGTTGGTGCACCGGATTGCATCGACATAGAGCTGGCGAAACTACCCATAACAACCGGTGCACCAGGATTGATCAGTTGCACAAAGGTAAGTCCGGCCAGAGCTTCGGCGAGTGACTGTGCTGCCGTGCCGGCTACGGTTACCGGCGACATCGCGCCAGCGAGAATAAAAGGTGTGACGATACAGGCCTGGTTATTTTCCGCGTACACCTTCGCTGCACTGAGCATGGTGTCGTCAAAGGTCATCGGCGAATTGGCATTGATCAGGCTGGTGGCGTAGGTTCTGGGACGTCCGGTCTCGGGGTCGATATAGTTATCGCCCGCCAGAATTTTAATCATTTCGACGGTATCCTGGGCGCGTTCGGGAGCAGTCACCGAACCCATGAATGCCTTGTCGGAATACTTGATATGTGAATAAACCATGTCTAGATGGCGTTCGTTAACGGGTACATCCACTGGTTCGCAAATTGTGCCCCCCGACAGGTGCATACTTGGTGAGGCGTAGGCCAGTTTGATGAAGTTCCGGAAATCCTCGATAGTGGCGTAACGTCGGCCTTTATCCAGGTCGAATACGAAAGGGCTGCCGTAGGCGGGTACGAAAGCGGTATTTTTACCACCGATGCGCACGTTTCGAGCAGGGTTGCGGGCGTTATGGGTGTATTCCCGCGGTGCTGAAGCCTGGATGATAGAGCGGCACAAACCGCGCGGAAAGCGCACGCGAACGCCATCGATTTCTGCGCCACCTTTTTTGAGGATATCGAGCGCTTCGGGCATGTCGCGAAATTCTATGCCGGTTTCTTCGAGTATGGTGTCGGCATTGTTTTCGATGAGCTGCAGACCCTCCTCATCGACGACTTCGAAGTAAGGGATTTTGCGAGTGATATATGGAGCACTGACAGTGGTAGCCGTGCCTGCATCCGCGCGACGGCCTTCGCGTCCACCACGACCTCGACGTCCGCGAGCAGGTCTTTTTGTATCGCTCATAGTGACTCCAGAAGCTACAGGCCTTGTAGCCTGGTGACAAATTTAAACAACTAGTATGGTTTTTGCGTCTAACTCAGTCTAATCCGAGGGCGACCAGGAAATATTTAACCGCGTCATATGAAGTTGATGAATAATGAATTAGCTATTGTCGATAAAAATGAATTCATTAGAATGAAGCATATTGAAAGATTGTATTCGAAGACTGGCTGGCATTACCGGGGGAGCTTTTATCGATAACGAAACCGAAAAAATCGGCATATTACTCATCGACGGATATCCACTAATTCCATTTAGTTGCGTGGTTGATTCCCTGCGTACCGCGAATCGTCTGTCGGATAACAATCTTTACGAATGGCACTATTATGCTGCCGATAGCAATCCGGTCTCGGCAAGTTGTGGTATTTCCGTACCTACCGAACCGCTTTCCAAAGCCAGTGGGCTGGAAACACTGGTGGTTTGTGCGGCCAATAATGCGCAACATTTTGATCATGCAGCAACCTTAAAAATATTGAAAAATCTTGGTGGGGGAAACATTAATCTTGGTAGCGTCAGTTCGGGAAGTTTTGTTCTTGCTAAAGCGGGTCTGCTTGACAATTGTCGTTGCACAATTCACTGGGAGAATATCCCGGTGTTTAAGGAGATTTATCCACATCTCGATGTTGCATTCAGTCTTTATGAAATTAACCAGAAACGTTTTACCTGCTCCGGTGGCACGGCGGCGTTGGATATGATGCTAAAGCTTATTGAAAACCAGTATGGTCGCTCTCTGGCACAGGAAATTTCACAACAGTTTCAGCACGATCGCATTCGTACCGAAATCGATTCGCAACAAATGGCCGACCGTATCGACCTGGCGATGAGTGCACCGAAACTAATCAATGTTATTAACCTGATGGAATCCAATATCGAAGCACCGTTGCCTCTGCCCAGTATTGCTGAGCGTTGTAGTCTGTCACTACGTCAGATCGAACGCCTGTTTCATAAATACCGGGGGGTGACACCGAGTCAGTACTACCTGTCGATTCGCCTGTCGCACGCCAAGCAGTTATTGCTCAATACCAATCGCAGTGTAATCGATATTTCCATCGCCACTGGTTTTGAGACGCAGTCGTATTTTACCGCCTGTTATCGCAAGTTTTACGGCAGCTCGCCTCGTAACCATCGCACCCAGATCGCGACCGAACGGCAGGGTTGATATTCAGAACTACCGTTTCCATCATTGCTATTGCGCAAGGGAATAGTCGAAGCCGAGGCATTTCATAAAGATCTTGCTTAGCCTGCCATCAAGCTGGCAATCAGATATGTAAATCTTTGCATGTAATCTCCTCATCAATCTTCGTACAATAACGATTTTAGAAGTGCAAGGTTTCGTCGCTGAGAACAAGAAGGGAAAGGGGTAAAAATTTATTTGGCGGCACCGGGTAATTCAAATATGATCGTATGGTGATGATTTACCGTATATTGAAATAATGACCGATAAATTTAATTTTGATAACTGCCCTGATCGCCGTAATACTGACGCAGTGAAATGGGATCGGTATAAAGATAACGACATATTGCCGATGTGGGTGGCAGATATGGATTTTGCCGTGGCGCCAGTTATCACCGATGCGCTGCGTCAGCGTCTTGAACATCCGCTGTATGGTTACACCCATGTATCGACACGATTAAACCAAATTATTATTGAGCGCATGCTGCAGCTATACCAATGGTCGATTCGGCCGGAATGGCTGGTTTGGGTGCCTGGTGTGGTTGCTTCGGTCAATATTGCCTGCCGCGCGATGGGCGACAGTAAGTCTAATGTTTACAGTCCTGAGATTGTCTATCCGCATATTACCGAAGCGCCGCAACTAAATAATCGGCGACTGGTTCAAGTGCCAATGCGTTTGCAAAATCGACGCTGGGTGATGGATCTGGACTGGATTGCCAGGCAACCCGATGCAGACAATGAAATGTTGATCCTCTGCAATCCGCATAACCCCGGGGGCAGCGTCTATACCCGAAACGAACTAAGCCAGCTGGCGGAGATTGCTGAAGCTCGGGATTTAACTATTATTTCTGACGAAGTTCACAGCGAATTGATTCTCGAACCGGGATTGATGCACACGCCAGTCGCTTCACTAAATGATGCGATTGGCGCAAGGTGTATCACCTTGATGGCGCCCAGCAAAACCTTCAACCTCGCGGGTCTCGGTTGTTCATTTGCGGTTATTGCCGATCCACGACTACGTCGCCGTTTTGCCCATGCAAGTATGGGTATCATCTCGCATGTCAATTTAATAGGTTATACCGCGGCACGGGCGGCTTACGAACATGCGTCCGACTGGCATAATACGTTGCTCAACTATTTGCGTGCTAATCGGGATTACCTGGTCAGCGAAATCAACCAGATCCGCGGTTTGAAACTCGATCCGATTGAAGCCACTTATCTGGCCTGGATTGATGTGTCTGGACTGGGGCTCGATGATCCGCATCAGTTTTTTCAAAGCGCCGGGCTGGGTTTTTCACCGGGTAAAGATTTTGGTGATAATCAGTTTATGCGGTTGAATTTTGGTTGTAACCGCGCCACCTTGCACGAGGCTGTATCGCGTATCAAAACAGCCGTAAACAATCATTGGGGAGATTGACTATGTTTAGTAGAGCTATTGTTCGTCGCCCCGGGCGAAGCATGATCAAGGGCATTACGACGGCAGGTCTGGGTCAACCCGATTACGAGCTGGCGCTACAACAACACGATGCCTATATTGAAGCACTGGAAAGTTGTGGTCTGGTGGTTACCGTGATGCAGGCGGAAGAAGATTATCCCGATGCCATGTTCGTTGAGGATACCGCTTTTGTAATGCCGCGTTGCGCTATCGTGACGCGACCGGGTGCCGAATCACGGCGTGGTGAAACGGGCAGTATCCGCAAGCAACTGGAAAGTTTTTATCAGGATGTTGAAATCATCGAGTCACCAGGTATGGTCGATGCCGGAGATATCATGATGGTTGGTGAACAGGTTTATATTGGTTTATCGGAGCGAACCAATCAGGCGGGCGCCGATCAAATGATCGAATATTTACGGAAATATGGCTATCGTGGTTCGACGATTGCCATCAGCGAAGGGTTGCATTTCAAGTCGTCGATATCGTATCTGGAACATAACCGGATCGTGGTCACGGGTGAACTTTGCGGCAAACCGGAGCTGGCCCATTTCGAAGCCATTGTCATCGATGCTGCCGATGCTTACTCAGCCAATAGCGTTTGGATAAACGATTACGTGCTGGTGCCTGCCGGTTATGCGAATACCAGTTGGGAGATTGCCGAATCGGGTTACGAAGTCATCGAACTTAATGTTTCCGAGTTTCAAAAACTCGACGGTGGTTTGAGTTGTTTGTCGTTGAGGTTTTAAATGCAAGTTAACCCAATCACTGCGTTAACCGACGATGTTGATGCGTTAATTCAGCAATCGCGCCGATACCAGGAAACCTTATACCCGCCTGAGAGTATTAACCAGGATGACTCACACAAGTTAATCAATAGCGATATGTATTTTGTCGGGGCTTATGATGGCGATATATTATGCGGTATTGGAGGCGTGAAGCTCATCGACGATACACCGAGCTATGGTGAAATAAAAAATTTGTTTGTCGACCCTGAGTGCCGTGGTCGGGGCACATCAAAAGTAATTATGTCTGCGCTTGAGCAGTATGTGGTCGAACAGAGTGTAAGTCTGTGCAGGCTCGAAACCGGTGTCAGCCAGCCTGAGTCTATTGGTCTTTATCACAGGCTTGGTTATCGGGATCGAGATGTTTATGGCGATTATCGCCCCGACCCGCTCAGTGTTTTTATGGAGAAAGCCTTACTATGAGCTTTGCAAGAGTCAGTAAAATTCTGCGTGGTGATTCCCCAGGAAAAACTACCGAGGTCAATTATTTCCGTATCGGCCCACAACATGCCGGGAAAAAAGTTTATCTCCAGGCCGCACTGCATGCCGACGAACAACCCGGCATATTGATTTTGCATCATTTGCTTGAAATGTTACGCCTGGCCGATCAGTCGGGAGAGTTAAAAGCCGAATTTGTACTGTTCCCCATGGTCAACCCGCTGGGCATGAGCGATATCGAATTCGGTCAGCACCAGGGGCGCTACGACCGCGACAGTGGTATAAATCACAATCGCCAGTGGCCAGATGTCTATGCTGCGATAAGCGATCAACTCGGTGACAAGCCTGGACCGGATGCGGCAGAAAATATAAAACTGGTGCGGCAAACAGTCGGTGAGTGGCTCAAAACCCTGCCTTCCACCAAAGCTCGCGACCAGTGGCGGCAGCTTGTTATAAGCGAGTCTTACGATGCCGATTATGTCTTCGATTTACACTGTGACGATGAGTCGCTTTTATACATTTACGCAGTGCCGCAAATAGCAGAATCAATGCAGCAACTGGCCAACTACACGGGTGCGATGGCAACCTTGCTGGCCGAAGACGGTGGTGGTAACTCTTTCGATGAAGTCTGGCCTGGGCTCTGGATAAAACTTGCGCAGCGTTACCCGAACCGGGCGATACCCATGCCGGTCAAAGCCTGCACGCTAGAATACCGTGGAAAAATTGATACCTTCGACAGCCTTAACCAGCAAGATGCCGATAACCTTTTCGGTTATTTCCAGGGCGAAGGTTTAATCGGTGGGTCAGCAAAGGGCAAACCCATCGAAGCACCTGCTGCTACCGACTTGCGAGCGACGGAAATAGTGCGTGCCGAACATGCCGGCCTTGTTGCCTACCATGTCGAGCTTGGTGAGCGTGTGGAAACAGGGCAGAAGATTGCAGACCTGATCCACCTTGATGGTGAACAGGCGATGGTAGGACGTACTCCGGTACTTGCCGGGACTGCTGGTCTTATTCTTTCGCGTAATACTCACAAGTATGTCTGGCGGGGTGCTGTTATTACCAAAATTGTCGGTGACGAAATCATTGAATCCAGCGGCGATTTTTTGCTGGAGGATTAGCAAAATTCCCGCAACTGCTATTCAAATTCGCTAAAATGAATTAACCCACTAGTTTTCATCAGGATTGCACTCCATGACCATAATTAAACAGGAAGACTTAATCGAAAGCATCGCCGACGCATTGCAGTTTATCTCTTATTATCATCCCGTCGATTTTATTCAGGCGATGGATAAAGCCTACCAGCGTGAGCAAAACCCGGCGGCCAAGGATGCCATCGCCCAGATCCTGATTAATTCGCGCATGTGCGCCGAAGGCCATCGGCCGATTTGCCAGGATACTGGTATCGTCACGGTGTTTCTCAGGGTTGGCATGAATGTTCAATGGCAGTCTGATATGTCGGTTACCGATATGTGTAACGAGGGTATCCGCCGGGCTTATATGAACCCAGACAACCTATTACGCGCCTCGATTCTGGATGACCCGGACGGTACACGTAAAAATACCGGTGATAATACGCCAGGTGTCATCCACTATGAAATCGTACCCGGCGATACCGTCCAAGTGCATGTCGCGGCAAAAGGTGGCGGCAGCGAAGCCAAATCAAAATTCGCTATGCTCAATCCATCGGATTCGGTGGTCGATTGGGTATTAAGTCAGGTGCCGTTAATGGGTGCCGGTTGGTGCCCGCCAGGCATGCTCGGTATCGGTCTGGGTGGTACCGCCGAGAAAGCGATGCTACTCGCCAAGGAAGCTTTGCTGGAACCTATCGATATTCAGGAGTTAAAAGACCGTGGTACAGGCAATCGTGGCGAAGAATTAAGGCTTGAACTCTACGACAAGGTAAATCGGCTCGGCATCGGTGCACAGGGACTCGGTGGCCTGACTACGGTGATGGATGTCAAAATTAAGGAATACCCAACCCACGCAGCGAACAAGGCGGTGGCGATTATTCCGAACTGCGCTGCGACCCGGCATACGCATTTTACCCTCGATGGAAGTGGCGCGGCGACACTCACACCACCGAGCCTCGCAGACTGGCCAGAAATCACGCGTGCAGGTGGTGGCAACGTCAAACATGTCAATTTGGATACGGTAACGCATGAAGAAGTCAAAACCTGGCAACCCGGCGATACTTTACTGCTCAGCGGCAAGATGCTCACCGGTCGCGATGCGGCGCACAAGAAAATGACCGATTTAATCGCTAACGGCGAGGACTTGCCTGTGAGTATGAAAGGCAGGTTTATATATTACGTCGGCCCGGTAGACCCAATTGACGATGAAGTGGTAGGCCCAGCTGGACCGACCACAGCGACACGCATGGATAAATTCACCCGAACCATGCTCGAAAAAACTGGCCTGCTCGGTATGATCGGCAAGGCCGAACGCGGTCCAATAGCCATCGAAGCCATTCGCGATTTCGAATCGGTCTATCTGATGGCAGTCGGTGGCGCGGCTTATCTGGTGGCGCAAGCCATTAAAGGTGCCGAAGTCGTTGCCTTCCCCGAGCTTGGTATGGAGGCAATATACGAATTCGATTTAAAAGACATGCCGGTGACGGTGGCGGTCGACCACAAGGGTGTATCGGTGCACAAGACCGGTCCCGAAATCTGGTCGCAGAAAATTGCCAGGCAGGAAGTTGAGTTTGATATTTAGTGACTCATTTAACCGCGCGAGCTAAAGCCCAGATTTCAATCGTTTCCACACCAGCGCGGTGCAGAACCCTGGTAATTTCATTCGCGGTAGCGCCGGTGGTGACAATGTCGTCGACCACTGCAACGTGCTGATAACCCAACGGCTTTCTACAGCCGAAGGCATTCAAAATGTTTTTCTCGCGGGCATAGGCGGTTAAACCGGCCTGTGCTTCGGTATGGCGCAGACGCTGTAAACTCTGCGTATCTACTTTGATATTTAGCTCGCGAGACAATAATTGTGCTATTTCAAAAGCCTGGTTGTAACCGCGTTGCATCAGTCGATCATGATGTAAAGGCACGGGTAACAGCACTTCGGGTTGTGGTTTTTGCAGCTCAAAATAATGGATTGCTGTTTTCACAAGCGTGTTGGCCAGGTACAGCGATTCGGAAAACTTGAATCGCATTAACAATTCGCGGGTTAAACCCTGATATTGAAACGGTGTAAGCAAATGCTGCCAGTGCGGCGGGTCGTAGAGGCAGGCGGCGCAGGTATCGTCTTGGCTTTGGTTTTCCAGTCCGCAGAGTCGACAGGGGTTGTTGATTGGTTTTAATCTTTGCCGACAGGCAGTGCAGAATATTTGATGATGGTCGAGGCGTGCCGCACAGCCTGGGCATAGTTGTGGGTCGAGCAGGTTGCCCAGTTGTTCGAATATAAACCTTTGAAATTGTCTGGCTCTCATTGACTATTCCCTGTCTTGCAATAGACTTGGCTATCCATTTTCTGATAGCCCGTAAATACTTATGACTGACCTGGTACAGGCGATCCGCCACGATTGGACGCTGGATGAAATTAAAGCGCTTTTCGCAAAACCTTTCAACGATTTATTGTTTCAGGCGCAGACCACGCATCGCGAGTATTTTGATCCGAACGCGGTTCAAATCAGTTCTTTGTTGAGCGTTAAAACTGGCGCCTGTCCGGAGGATTGCTCATATTGTTCGCAGAGTGTGAAAAATGATACTGGCCTTGAGCGCGAGCGTCTGCTGCCGATAGAAGAAGTCAGGCAAGCGGCATTGAAAGCTAAGCAAAATGGCGCAAGCAGGTTTTGCATGGGCGCGGCCTGGCGCAATCCAACCGATAAAAATCTTGATGCCGTGATCGAGATGATTAGCGTGGTGAAAGACCTGGGTATGGAAACCTGCGTTACCCTGGGTATGCTGACGCAGCAGCAAACCAAAAAACTCAAGGTCGCCGGACTTGATTACTATAATCATAACCTCGACACTTCGCCCGAGTATTACAAGGAAGTTATTACCACACGCACTTACCAGGATCGTCTCGATACCCTTGAAAATGTACGTGCAGAGAATATCAATGTGTGTAGCGGCGGTATTGTCGGCATGGGTGAAACCGTGCTCGACCGTGCAGCATTACTTCAGCAGTTGGCGAATTTACCGCAACACCCGCAATCTGTGCCGATCAATCTGTTGGTGCAGGTTGAAAATACGCCACTGCACGGCACCGAGGTGCTTGATCCCATTGAATTCGTACGCACCATTGCTGTGGCTCGTGTGATTATGCCGAAGTCAAATGTAAGACTTTCCGCAGGTCGTAAAGACATGAGCGAAGAGATGCAGGCGCTTTGTTTTCTTGCAGGGGCTAATTCAATTTTTTATGGTGACAGATTGTTGACCACACCAAATGCGGATGAAAACAGCGATCTGAAACTATTCGACAAACTGGGTGTTAAGCCCAATGCCGAGCAGCACCAGTCATCGGAGACGGCAGCCGCCTGAATCCATGTTTGACCTCGAATCGGAACTCGTTAAAAAACGTGAGGCCGGTTTATACCGCAGTCGCCGGGTGAATGCCGCGGCGCAGGGTATTCATAGTATTATTGACGGTAAGCAATATCTATCTTTTTGCAGTAACGATTACCTCGGTCTTGCCAATCACCCTGATATCAAGGCGGCCTTTATCCAGGCGGTTGAAAACTACGGAGTTGGCAGCGGCGCGGCGCACTTGATTAATGGCCATAGCCAGCTGCATCATGACTGCGAGCAACGTCTCGCCGAATTCACCGGGCGTGACCGCGCATTGTTATTCTCCAACGGTTATATGGCGAACCTGGCGATTGCCTCGGCATTGCTTGGACGGAGTGACCTGGTGTTTCAGGATAAGCTCAATCATGCTTCGTTGATCGATGCCGCCAGGTTAAGCGGGGCGAAACTATTACGGTATCGGCATAGCGATATCGATCAACTCGAAACGCAGCTACAGGATAATCAAACGGAATCCAGAAAATTGCTGATGACCGATGCCGTCTTCAGTATGGATGGTGACTGCGCCGATATCGCGTCAATCAGCGCGCTTTGTGCCCGCAATAATGTCTGTTGCATGGTTGATGAGGCCCATGGTTTTGGTGTGCTGGGTGAGCAGGGTGGTGGCCTGTTGCAATTGTTGGAGCTTAATCAGCAACAGGTGCCAATACTGATGGCGACACTGGGTAAGGCTGTTGGCGTTGCAGGTGCTTTCGTTGCCGGTAGCGAAGCATTAATCGAAAGCCTGATACAACAGGCGCGACCCTATATCTATACAACCGCATTGCCACCGGCGATTTCGGCAGCAACCCTGTGTAGCCTGGATATTATTCAACAGCAAACCTGGCGTCGGCAAAAGCTAGCCGAATTGATAGATTACCTGCGGCAGGGTTTAAGCCAGTTGCCCTATGAACTCATGCCATCGAAGACACCGATACAACCGATTATTGTCGGTGATAATCATCGCGCACTTGAGCTCAGCGATGGACTATTGGCACAGGGAGTTCTGGTTAGTGCGATCCGCCCGCCGACTGTGCCGGTTGGTGGAGCCAGATTGCGAATTACATTGTCGGCGTCACATGAAAAGGACGATATCGATATCCTGCTTCGAGCGTTGGTAAAATTGTAAATATTTCCCAGACTCCCCTTTTCCGGCCGAATAGTTAAATATTTCTACCAGTTAAATCCTGTGAAAATTTCTGCATGTAAAATCAACTGCTAGACTTGATGTACCTGCTGACAGGTTACCTATTTCAACAGCAATAAATTTTAAGGGTGGAAATAAAATGACAGTCGCCACATCAATTATGTTTTTACTAACGATCATCATGTTGGGAATTATTATTTATCAGGTACGTTATCAACGCATGGCTACTGAAACCCTGCTCAATGACAATCGCATACGCACTCGCCTGTACCAGGATGCCGATGAATCTACCACCTTTATACTGAGTCGCACAATCCAGAATGTCAGTGCTGGTAATAGCGATCCAAGTCTGGAAAGTGATTCCTTCTCACTTCAGGTAATCCGTGAGCTGGTCAAACGTCGGGTACCGAAAGAACGTTGGTTAGAGATTCAAACTAATGAGCGTTTGGTGCACGAAGTATTTTTGTTATTGCGACCGAATAAATAAAAAAAGGCGGACGCATAGGTCCGCCCCGAAAAAATTATTAAACTGTTTTAGTATTCAGCACGATCACTGTCATAAACCAGGCCTTTTGATTTGGCCTGTTTCTTTACCGCGCTATAGATCTTTTCATCCAGTGAAGACATGGCCGCTTCGGTGTCGATTTGTTCGGCAATATATTTGCTACGCGAGGCCGATAGCTGCTTTATTTGCTTTTTGATTTCGTCACGGCGCTGGGCCCGGGTTTCGATCAGTTTCTTTTGCTCGGTGGGTGCCATGGCTTGCAGACTCGCAGGTAGCTCTTCCACAGAGATATCGTCGAATTCGATTCTGCCGCTGGAAATGGCATCCACCAGTTCATTTTCGCCGAGCAAATTAGCTTTGCCGCTAGCGGTAGCGTTGAATGTTGAGCGACGTGCCTTAGCTGCTTCGGACAACTCAGAATGCAGCTTCTTACCGGCACTGATTTTCCTTTTTTGTAATTCACGTTGCTCTGCGTCGCCGTAAAAAATACGCGTGTCTTCAAGACTGGCGGCAAGCGCGGAAAGTTTTTTATCGAAAGGCGTGCTCACAGCGACAGCATTACCAGAGTTTTCAACCTGGAAAAACTCACCGTAACCTAGTTGTGCAATATTTTGCCAAACCGGCGTAGTATTGCTCTGTTGCCCACTCTGGATGGTATTGACGATAATGTCTTTCTGTTTGGCCTTTTGCAGAGTTGCCGGGAATTTCACATCATCGCTATAATCCATATGCGGCGGTGCATCACCAATCAGAAAGGTGACTTTATAAACATCGCTATCCTGGCTCCAGGAAATCCGGTTGATCGCATCATCCAGCGCCTGATTCACGCTTTCCGGGCCATCCCCACCTCCCTGCGCCCTGAAATCCATAAGTTGTGCATACATCGAATCGAGATCAGCCGAGAGGTCGAGTACCTTGGTGACATAGGCATCACCCCGATCACGAAATGCAACCAGCCCCATCTTAATATCGGGATTTTGCTGCGCTGAGGCCATGGTGCTGGCGATGGACCAGATCTTTTCTTTTGCGGCTTGAATTAAACCACTCATACTACTGGTCGTGTCTAGTACAAACACGACTTCGATGCTAGGTTTTTGTATACCGACGATGGTGTTTTTGTGGGTGGTCACGGCATTGGCCTGCTGTATGGTAGGGAATGTGGCGATCCCGACAGCTGTGCTGGCTAACAGCGCCAGAGCGATTAATTTTGTATTCATGATTATGCCTTTTTGTTCAGTTGAGAGAGAGTTTGCGTACTGCTTGCAGCGCGACGCGATGGGCGTTTTGGAAGCGGTCTTCAGGCGATGACGCCGAGCTCCCAGTCCGGTTCAATTCGGGAATCGCAACGAACAGCGACTGTGCGAGGAAAAAGCACCAGACTGCTGCTGCGAAACTACCGGTTTGTAATATTGCCCAGATTCCAGCCGCGGATGCCATGACTACCAGTGCCAGATCGAGTAATGATCCGAATATCGAACCGTGGTAGTAGAATGAACGAACTAACCAGATGAAGGCCAGTTGTAGCGCTATCTGCCATAGCAAACCCGGATCGAGCGTCCATGCACAAATGCTGAGGGTGCACCATAGCGCTAGTGTAACAATGCGACCACGACGGGCGTTGCAATGCCTGAATAAATAGATCAGATAGGCCAGCGATATCGCCAGTACGATGATTAAACTGCTAAAGGTCGGGGTGAGCAGAATTGGAAGTAGCTCACCCAGAACACCGCTGGCGAGACTGGTAATAATTGCAAAGCCGATGCCGTTTAATATGCTGGGGCCATTCATGACGCTGCCCGTTTTTGTTTTTCGCGCAATAATGCGATTTCAATTTCTTCGTTGCGTACAGGATTGGTCTGCGTATCCACTGATGTCTGCTCATCCACCAGTAGGACAAGTTTCTGTTTCATGCTGTCGAGCTGTTGTCCATGCGTATCTACGCGCAGCCTAAGCTTTTCAGCATTGGTCTTGACGGCGGACAGTTGTTTCTCTGTTTGACCAAGCATGGCTTCGATTTCGAGTTTGCGACGAACCAGGTCGCGGGCCAGATCGTCCTTTTTAGCTTTTAGGCAGATATCCAGCTCTTTATCGAAAACAGTTATTTTTTGCTGAGCCTCGCCAATGCGCGAACTTAGTTGAACCGCCTCGTGTTGCATCAGCGCAAGCGCCTGCTCGTCCTGCTGTAAATCAAATTCCATTTCACGCACTGCCTGTCTAAGCTGAATGTCGGGTTCTTCGATGCGGTCGAGCACCGCGTGAAAGTCTGCCTGAAACAGGCGGGTCAATCGGGTGATTAATGCCATCTGGATTACCTCCGGGTTTTGTTTAAACTTGGAGGTATTGTGCTAGCGGATTGATTTATACGGTAGGCAGGCTTTAGTAAATTCTGCCAGGCGTGGTTTACAAAAAATTTACAATGGCGTTGGAAGGGGATGTTAGGCTTAGGCTATGGCGGAAAAAGCAAAATTACTTATTGTTGAAGACGAGACGGCGATTCGTGTCGGACTGGTCGATGTGTTTGTTTTCCATGGTTACGAAGTTGATTCGGTTGAACATGGTGAAGCAGGCTTACACAAGGCACTCACCGGGTTATATGACTTGATATTGCTCGATGTTATGTTACCGGGTATGAATGGTTTCGATATTTGTCAACGTATCCGTGAGCAGGATCGTCAACAACCAGTGATCATGTTAACCGCAAAGACCAGCGACGAAGACATCGTGCAGGGTTTAACCCTCGGCGCTGACGATTATATCGCCAAACCTTTTTCAGTCACACAGTTGGTTTTGCGTGTGCAAGCAGTGCTGCGCCGGGCCGGTATCGGTGAACAACAACAGCGTGAAATATGCTTAAACAATAATCGAGTGGTTGATACCGATAACTTAAATATTATGGATAGTAATACGCTCTTTACCCGCCGTGAAATGGATGTTTTGCAATACCTGCATCGTCACTGCGACCGGCCGGTACCGCGTGAAGAATTGCTGGTTAAAGTCTGGGGTTATGCCAGTGATATGGAGATTGAAACCCGTACGGTAGATATCCACATCGCCAAGCTACGTCGCAAGATAGAAATTGATCCTGCCAACCCCGAGGTGATTGTCACCGTCCGTGGCGCTGGTTATCGAATATTTGTTAAAACCGAATGACAATCTTTCGCCTAAAAATCCTGCTGCTGGTGTTTTTCATCGCGCTGGCATTACCAAGTTCGATTCTGGTTTATCAGGCATATGGTCAGTTGAAATGGGAAGCTTTTCATCAGCACCAACTCCTCGCGCGGGAATTAAGCTTGCGTATCGATACCGGGTTTCAGGAAATTATCGAGCGCGAAGAAACCCGACCCTTCACCGATTATGAGTTCCTGAATGTTACCGGTAATGAGCAATCTGCTTTCCTGCAGCGCTCGCCGCTTTCGCAATATCCACTGGATTCTGGCATTCCCGGATTATTGGGGCACTTTCAGGTTGATGCGACAGGTGGCTTACAAACCCCACTGGTGCCGCGCTCGAAAGCCTCGGACTATGGCATCGATGTTGATGAACTGGCCCAGCGAGAAGATCAGGAAAATAGATTACGCGGTATTCTTAGTCAGAATAGCCTGGCGACGGAACTGACCGAGACTGTCGCAGTGGTAGAAGAAGAAGCCGATCAACAGGGGCTATCTCTTTTTGATAGCTTGAGCAGTCGAAGTGGTGTCAGTAGTGAAGTGGCAAAGGCAGAAAAATCGGTGGGAAGGGTGGCCGATCTAAAACTCGATGATCGTTACGATGTGGCCACGCAACTTAAGGAAAGCAAAAAAAACCAAAAGAGAAAGATCTCACGACTAGAAACAACATTATTGCCGGAGTCTGTTGCAGTTGAACAGGCTGCCGTATCTGCCGATGTCAGCAGTTTGCTTTCAAAGCAACAAACGACACGTATCCGTACCTTCGAAAGCGAAGTTGATCCGCTTGAATTCAGCCTGCTAGATAGCGGTCACTTTGTTTTGTTCCGCCGTGTCTGGCAGGATGGTGAGCGTTATGTGCAAGGTTTGCTATTCGATCAAAATGAATTTATTGATAGCTTGATACGTGATGCTTTTCAGCAATCGACATTGGTGTCGGTTAGCGATCTTGCGCTCACGTATCAGGGTAATGTCGTGCGTTTGTTCGGTGCATCTTACGCCAAAACTTATAGCTCGGCGCCAGTAGTGGGATCGGAGTTGCTATATCAAACTCGGCTGGTAGCACCTTTTAGTGACCTGGAATTAATATTCAGCCTGGCTAATTTACCGATAGGTGCGGGTGGTCAGATTATTTTATGGAGCGCCTTTGTGCTAGGTCTGGTGCTGATCGGCGGAATGTTGATGTTATACCGACTCGGGGCCGGGCAAATCAATCTGTCGCGACAACAGCAGGACTTCGTCTCAGCTGTCAGTCATGAGTTAAAAACACCCTTAACCTCGATTCGCATGTATGGTGAAATGTTGCGCGAAGGCTGGGCCGACGAGGCGCGTAAAAAATGCTATTACGACTATATCTTTAACGAGAGTGAAAGGCTTTCACGATTGATTAACAATGTACTGCAACTTGCTCGCCTGTCGCGTCGCGAGCAAAAGGCCAATCTTGAAACGATTTCGATCGGAGTATTGTTAACTGATTTATCTCCACGAATCGAATCACAACTCGTGCAGGCCGGGTTCGAAGTGTCAATCAACTGCGACGAAGCTACAAAACCACAAACTCTAAAAGTTGATAGTGACTGGTTTACCCAGATCATGATCAACCTGGTAGACAATGCGATCAAATTTTCCGCCAACGCTGAGCAAAAGCAGGTCGACATAAACTGTCGTTTGCAGCAGGGTCGAATTGTGTTTTCGGTGCGCGACTATGGTTCCGGTATCGACAAAGATCAAATTAAAAAAATATTTAATTTGTTTTACCGTAGCGAGAATGAGCTTACACGCGAGACTGTTGGTACTGGCATTGGGCTTTCGCTGGTTCAGCAACTAGTGAGTGCAATGCATGGTGAAGTTGATGTGGTGAATTGTGAGCCCGGGGCTGAGTTTCGGATTGGGTTTGTTCGGGAATGACGAAGTCGGGTGAGTAGGAATATTTCTTTTTTAGTTGAGCTAGATTTTGCCGGCATCATTTACCACCTACCGCAAAGCCCTCGGCAAAGGAAAAACCACATCCTCTTTAAAACCAATCGATGACACATTACCAACGCCATTATTTCGCAAATACTCAACCACCTTGTTCACCAGTAATTCGGGTGCCGATGCTCCCGCCGTTATGCCGATACGTTTTTTGTTGTTAAGCCATTCTGGTTTTATATTATCGGCACTGTCGATCAGGTATCCCTCGATTCCTTTATTCTCGGCGATTTCTCGCAGGCGATTTGAATTCGAGCTGTTGTTCGAGCCGACCACCAAAATCAAATCACAGTCTATTGAGAGTTGTTTAACTGCATCCTGGCGATTTTGTGTGGCGTAACAAATATCTTCTTTTTTGGGGTGCTGTATTTTTGGGAAGCATTTGAAAAGGCAGTCGATAATGATGGCGGTGTCGTCTTTCGATAAAGTGGTTTGGGTGACATAGAATAACTTATCGGGATTGCTGACCGATAAATCACGCACGTTGTCAGCATTCTCGACCAGGTAAATCTGGCCGCCGTGGCTGGTATCGTATTGACCCATGGTGCCTTCTACTTCAGGGTGTCCTTTGTGACCAATGAGGATGGTCTCGATGCCCTGCCTGCTGTAGCGGCTGACTTCCATGTGCACCTTGGTGACTAGTGGGCAGGTGGCATCGAAAACACTTAGACCGCGCCGGCGCGCTTCATCCTGAACAGCTTTGGAGACGCCATGCGCACTGAATATGACATGCGCATGGTCTGGCACCTGATCCAGTTCTTCGACAAATATTGCGCCTTTTTCTTTCAGGTCGTTAACCACGAATCGATTGTGGACGACTTCGTGGCGGACATAAATTGGTGCGCCGAACAGTTCGATCGCTCGCTCGACGATTTCGATAGCGCGATCAACCCCGGCGCAAAACCCGCGTGGGTTGGCAAGCAGCACTTCCACTAATTGAGCACTACCGGCTTATTGACTACTTCGATAATTTTCACGCTATAACGCACGGTTTGACCGGCCAGTGGATGGTTTAAATCGATACGGACTTCGTTTTCGTCAAAGCCGAGGATCGTGCCTGGCAGGCTATGGCCCTCTGGTGTTGAAAATTCGATGATGAGGCCTTCGACCAGTTCCAGGTCGGGATCGAAGTCGATACGTGGCAGGGCGCGCAACATGGTTTCATCGACATAACCGAAAGCCATGTCGGGGCCGATGTCGATAGTCTGTTCCTCGCCCGCGCGCAGTCCGAGTAAGGCCAGTTCCAGGCCTTCGGCCATTTCACCTGCGCCGAGCTGTACCGTCATGGGTTCTACATCATCGAAACTGTCTTCGATGATAGTGTCATCGGTTAGTCCCAGGCGGTAATGCAGGGTTACCAGGCTAGTGTTATTGATCATGCTCATGGTTTTAGCTTTCCCGACTTGCGGTACTTTGCGGACTAACAAAACTGCTTAGTATCAAAATTGCCGCACCGACGCTAATTGCCGCATCGGCGATATTAAACGCGGGCCAGGGGTAGCTGCCGAGCCAGACCTGGATATAGTCAATCACATAACCCAGGTATATGCGGTCGATGAGGTTGCCAATTGCGCCACCAAGAATCAGGCAAAGTGCGATGGCGGTTAAATGATCGTCACGCTCCAGCTTGCGCAACCAGACGAAGATGACCGCGCTAACCACTATCGAAGTGATCGCGAAGAACCAGCGCTGCCAGCCTCCGGCTTCGGCCAGAAAACTAAATGCTGCACCGGTATTGTAAGTCAGGTACCAGTCAAAATAGGGGATCACACTCACCGTTTGATGAAAGGGCAACTGTGCTTCAGCAATCAGTTTGGTGGCCTGATCCAGGCCGACTACCAGGAAGCTTATCCAGAGAGTTTTGAGTTGTGTGTCAGGCATATTGTCGCTTTTCGCCGCCACCATCGACATTGTCGATACAGCGACCGCAGAGTTCGGGATGCTGATCGTTGCTGCCAACCTCGGGACGATGGTGCCAGCAACGCACACATTTGGTGTGTTCGCTGGGTTTTACCTGTACCGTAATGTTGGAGTCAGCGGTCTGCTTAACCGTATCATCCAGCAGGGAAAGACTTGCCTCGGAAGTAATCAGCACAAAACGCAATTCATCCCCAAGAATATCTAGCTGGTCAATTAAATGCTGTTCGGCATGGATAACGACTTCGGCATCCAGGCCAGAGCCAATTTCTCCCTCCTGGCGTAAGATTTCCAGCGCTTTACTGACTTCGGTGCGTACTTGCTCCAGCGAATCCCAGACTTCGGATTTGATATCGGCATTGTCGTAGGCAAACAAACCGTCGTACCACTCTGCGATAAACACACCTAAGGCTTCGTGTTCTCCCGGCAGGTTCTCCCAGACTTCATCGGCTGTAAAGCTCATGATCGGTGCAATCCAGCGGGTCATCGCTTCGACCACGTGATACATAGCGGTCTGACAGGAACGACGTGCGAGTGAATCGGTCTGCGTGGTGTATTGTCGATCCTTGATTACGTCGAGATAAAAACTACCCAGAGTTTCAGAACAAAAATTATGGATTTTCTGTACCGCAGTGTGAAACTGGTAGGTGTTGTATAACTCCTTGAGTTCGTTTTGCAGATTAAAAGTTTCAGCCACAATCCAGCGATCAAGCGCAAGTAAATTATCTGCATCAACCGCATGCTTTGAAGGGTTGAAACCATTCGTATTCGCCAGCAAAAAGCGCAGCGTATTGCGTATACGACGATAAGCATCGGCGGTGCGTTTAAGGATTTCATCGGAAATTGACATTTCACCGGAGTAATCGGTGGATGCCACCCAGAGCCGCAAAATATCGGCCCCGAGAGTTTTCATGACCTTGTTCGGTGCGATCACATTACCTACCGACTTCGACATTTTCATGCCTTTCGCATCGACGGTAAAACCATGTGTGAGCACCTGCTTATAAGGTGCTTGCCCGTGCATCGCGCAGGAGGCGAGCAGTGACGAATGAAACCAGCCGCGATGCTGGTCCGAGCCTTCGAGATACATATCGGCGGGAAAGCTAAAGCGGTCAAACTCATCGTGTTTCAGTACGCTGAAGTGTGTGGTGCCTGAATCAAACCAGACATCGAGCGTATCGCTGAGTTTGCTGTATTGCGCGGCTTCGTCGCCCAGCAAGTCTTCGGTTTTGAGTGAAAACCAGGCCTGGATACCGGATTTTTCGATGCGTTGGGCAACCTGTTCGATCAATCCGCTAGTGTCCGGGTGAATCTCCTGGGTTTCCCTGTGTACGAACAGTGGAATTGGCACGCCCCAGAAACGCTGGCGTGAAATACACCAGTCAGGACGATTCTCGATCATACTTTCGATACGTGCCTGCCCCCAGTTAGGCACCCACTCGACCTTTTTAATCTCGGCCATAGCAAGGTCGCGCAAGCCTGCCTGTTCCATGCTGATAAACCATTGCGGGGTTGCACGAAAGATGATTGGCGTTTTATGCCGCCAGCAGTGCGGGTAACTGTGTTCAAACTTCTCGATGTGCATCAATGCATTTTTTTCTTTCAGGGCTTCGATAACATGGTCGTTGGCCTTAAACACATGTTCACCTGCGAATAATTCTGTGCTGTCAAGAAAGCAACCGTTGTCACCAACCGGATTGTAAATATCCAGGCCGTATTTTTTACCAATAACAAAGTCGTCCTGACCGTGACCGGGTGCAGTGTGTACCGCACCGGTGCCTGCTTCGAGCGTGACGTGGTCACCGATCACTAACAGTGATTCGCGGTCATAAAAAGGGTGGCGTAACTTGAGTTTGTCGAGCACATCACCCTTGCCACGCGCCAATACTTTATAGTCTTCGATGCCGTAGCGCGCCATAGAGTCTTTGAGCAAGTCCTCGGCAAGAAATAACTGCTCGTCATCAATTTGTACCACTACATAGTCATAGCCCGGATTAAGCGCCACGGCGAGGTTGGCGGGTAAGGTCCAGGGTGTGGTAGTCCAGATCAAAACCGATAGCGGGCCTTTGCCGCGTTCACCATCGAGCTGAGTAAAAAATGCCGCTTCATCGATAACGGTGAACTTTACATCGATAGCGGGAGAAGTTTTATCTTTATAATCCACTTCTGCTTCGGCCAGCGCCGAACCGCAATCGGTACACCAGTGAACCGGTTTATCGCCTTTATGTAGATGACCGTTTTCAATAATCTTACCGAGCGCGCGAACGATATTCGCTTCGGTATCGTAATTCATGGTGAGATAAGGACGATCCCAGTCACCGAGTACGCCGAGGCGGATGAAATCGAGCTTTTGCTTGTCGATTTGTTTGTGTGCGTAGTCACGACAGGCCTGTCTGAAGGTATCGACTTCGACCTTGACGCCGGCTTTGCCGATATTTTTCTCGACCTGGTGTTCGATGGGTAAACCGTGGCAATCCCAACCGGGCACGTAGGGTGCATCTTCGCCATTGAGTGTGCGCGACTTGACGATCATATCCTTGAGGATTTTGTTCACCGCGTGACCGATGTGTATATCGCCATTCGCATATGGCGGACCGTCGTGTAACACGTAACGCTTTTTACCGACGCGCGCTGCACGAATTTTTTCATACAGGTTGTTGTCCTGCCAGTTAGCCAGGCGTTCGGGTTCGCGATTGGCGAGGTTGCCACGCATCGGGAATTCGGTATCCGGCAGGTTCAGGGTATGTTTGTAATCAGTCACTCAATTTCCGCTAGCTACAAGGTTTGCAAAATAGGTTTTGGCCAGGTTGATATCCTTTTCGATATGGTTGGAGAGTTCCTCCAGCGAATCAAATTTCTCTTCGTCACGAATCTTGTGTAAAAACTCGACTTCGACGCAATAGCCATAAACATCCTGGTCAAAATCCAGGATATATACTTCCAGGATAGTATCGACGCCATTGACCGTGGGTCGTGTGCCAATACTGGCAACGCCCTGTAGCACGCGATTATCTATACCTTTCACCCTCACCGCAAATATTCCTTTAACAATCAGGGTTTTGTCGCCCATTTTGATGTTAATGGTGGGGAATCCGAGCTCGCGGCCGAGTTTTTGGCCGTGTGAGACTTTGCCCGAGAGTGAGTAGGGTCGCCCGAGCAGTTGTTCGGCCTGGGTGAAATTATCGTTTTGAATCGATTCGCGAATGCGCGTGCTGCTGACTCGACTGTCTTCGATTAATAAAGTATCGCTGTATTCGACGTCGAATCCAGATTCCCTGCCCAGTTCACGCAGCATAGCAAAGTCACCCAGACGGTTCTTGCCAAAGCGAAAGTCATCGCCGATAACCAGGTGACTGGTATTCAAGCCTTCGATCAAAATGGTTTGTACGAACTCATTCGCCTCGAGTTGGGCAAGGTTATAGTCAAACCTGAGGCAAAGCAGATAATCGATTTGATGCAATTTCAAATAACTGAACTTTTCGCGAAATCTTGCCAGCCTTTTCGGTGCTTTGTCCGGTGCGAAGTACTCGATGGGTTGGGGCTCGAAAATAACCACAGCGCTGGGCACGTTACGTCGATTGGCCGCAACCTTGAGTTGTTCGAGTACGTGCTGGTGGCCGAGATGAATACCATCAAAATTACCGATGGTGACAGCGCAGGCTGGCAATGGTTGGGTGAGGTTGTAGAGTCCACGGATGAGTTGCATGTTAGCTGTGTGATTCAGGGATGAAATGCTGGCGCCGAAAACCCATTATCCAAAGCATTAACGCATAACACAAGATCGCGGGAAGAATAAGAAAGCTCAGTTCAAAAATACGTTGATGCCAGAGCCAGGATGACCAGACGTCAGCATCGGATTGTAGCAGTAGAATTATTGCCGACATCACACAACAAGCCAATAGAATCTTTAATAAAGTCAGGCCAAAAGTGTTGAGTTTTTCAAGAATCGACTCTTTCTTTAAAGTTAACGCCAGCATTCCTGCATTAAAATAAGCGGAACCGGAGGTCGCCAGCGCCAGTCCGACATGCGGTGCTATAAAATCGGTTTTTATCATCGTCACGACAAAAAGGATGTTAAGCAACATATTCAGGCACATCGACTGAATGCCGATGCGCACCGGGGTGCGAGTGTCTTGCCTGGCGTAAAAACCGTTGGCCAGGATCTTGATTAAGATCATTGCAGGTAAACCCAGACAGTAAGCCATCAAGCTTAAGGTAGCCATCTGGGTATCCCTGGCAGCGAAAGCGCCGTATTCAAATAAAGTCGACAAAATGGGCTGTGCCAATAGGAACAACCCGATCGTCGCCGGGACTGCGATCAATAATGAAAGCTGAATTGCCCAATGCAGGGTCTGGCCGAAATGCGTCGCACCTTTCTTATAATGGGCTTCAGATAAGTTGGGCAAAACCACGGTTGCCAGAGCGATGCCGAATACACCGAGCGGAAATTCGAGCAGGCGATCCGAGTAATACAGCCAGGACACGCTACCCGAGATCAGGAAGGAAGCGATAAAGGTATCGAACAATAAATTGATTTGCGCCACCGATGAACCGAATAATGTCGGAATCATCAACTTGATTATTTTCTGTACCCCGGCATGACGCCAGCCCCATGCCGGTTTGGGTAGCAGGCCTTCACGGTACAGAAACGGAAGCTGAAACAATAACTGTAAGACTCCCGCGATTAACACGCCCCATGCCAGAGCGGTGATGGGGACATCCAGTCGTGGGCTTAACCACATAGCGCAGGCTATCATGCTTAAATTGAGTAATACCGGAGTAAAAGCGGGTACTAGAAAACGCTTCCAGGTATTTAAGATACCGGCGGACATTGCCGTCATCGAAATCAATAGGATATATGGAAAGGTGATGCGTAGCATATCGGCGGTGAGCTTGAATTTTTCCGGCTGGTCGATAAATCCAGCAGCGAAAACACTGATCAATAAAGGCGAGGCAAATACACCGATGGCGGCCAGTAAGAGTAGTATCACTGCCAGGGTGCCAGCAACTCGGTTTATCAATTCTCGTGTTTCGGCCTCGCTGAACTGGTTGCGGTACTCGGTTAGAACGGGTACGAAGGCCAGTGAAAATGCGCCTTCGGCAAACAGGCGGCGCAGAAAATTGGGGATTTTAAAAGCAACGAAAAAAGCATCGGCTGCATCGCTCGCCGAAAAAAACCGAGCAATTACGATATCGCGAGCTAAACCTAGCACACGCGACAACATGGTCATCGAACCGACCGATAATGTGGATTTTAATAAACTGGACAAGTTATTTGCTGGCTAACCCTAAAAGCGCGGAATTTTAGCATTGAAATAGCCGCTATATTAGCAATTTTACGGCTATTTCGTCTTGACATGGCCTGGCCCAGTGCTGATAATGCGCGCCTGTTTTTTTATGCCCTTTCCAGGAGTGAACCTTGGCGAACTCAGCTTCAGCAAAGAAACGCGCAAACCAGGCCGAACAATGCCGTCAGCGCAACGCGAGTCATCGCTCGATGATGCGTACTTATCTCAAAGCAGCCGTTGCCGCGATCGCGTCTTCCGACAAGGCAGCTGCAGAGGCCGCTTACAAAAAGGTTGTACCGGTACTCGACAGTTCGGCTACCAAAGGCATTATTAGCAGAAACAAGGCAGCGCGCCACAAGAGCCGTATGAATGCCCAGATTAAAGCGATGTAATACCCTCGCGACAATGTTTTACGAAAAGGCCGGTTATCCGGCCTTTTTTTTGCCTGCGATTTATCGGTTCAGCAAGCATTCAGTCAAGCCGGTGTAAATTGTCACCATCATTCATTCAAAGAGGAAAATGTGATGGTTGTTTCAAAGACTGGCTTAAAAGTAACACTAGTTTCCGTATTAATCCTGGCTGGCTCGATGACAGGTACGGCACGAGCCGACCATGAACATTCAATCATGCCTTATGTCGTGTTAGGCGTATTTGCCTCGATGCTGCATAACAATACGCATGGTTCGCATAGCTATCGTTACAAGACCAAACGTCGTCATATCCGTCACGGGCACGGGCACGGGCATGGACATGGACATGGCGGCCATTACGCGTCGAACTATCGACATAACCACAGTCAGGGTGGTTATTACTACAAAAAGAAGCGCCATTAAACAATTCGACTGTCTGGGTGAAGCGAGATGAGTATTAAATCAAAATTTGGCCTCTGCGCCTTGCTGGTAAGTCTAAGTTTAAATGCCTTTGCCGAAACCGCGCCTGGCTCACGTTCTATAGGCAAGCAGGTTGGCGATGACAGTATTGATCTGCGTAAGGAGATTAAATCGAAGCCGGTAGTAGCCAGTGAACTCGTGGATGTCACCGCTAACAGGTCAGCCATCGATACGAATTCGCTAGCGAATCGCTTCGATCAATACTTTTATATTTACGATGCCGATGTTGAATTGATTTCCGATATCGACGGCGATGGTTTCCATCACGCTTTCAATGTGATTTTCGATGTCGATGTCGACTACGATGCCGCAACCTTGTATGCCAAGCTGTACCTGAGTCGGGAAGGCGGACCATGGATTCAATACACCACGAGCGACCTGTTTGAAATTCTCGAAGATAATGCCAGCGATGCCTACGAAGTCACCACCGAGTTAATCGAAGGCTATCCTGCCGGGTACTACGCTGTACTGGTCGAAGTTTATAGTCTGAATCATATCGGTATGGTAGCGAGTGAAATACTCGACTATCACTACCTGGGTAAGGACATCATGCTCGAAGACCTCAGTCGTGATGATGTTTATACCTACGGTGAAGTTACTGTAACCAGCACCTACGGTACTGGCAGCTTCACAGCTTTAATCTGGCTACTACTCGTTCAGGTGGTGATCGCAGCCAGGGGTATCCTCACGTTAAACCCCCGTAAAACGATAATAAAAAGAAAAGATATCCCTGTGCTGCGATCCTTTTTAAAGACCAATAATCCAACATGACCAGGTAGGAGGAGGGCGAAGCGCGGTTTATTCCCCCGATAGCCGCGCTTCGTTTATTACTTCAACTAGCTGCGCAGTTCAGCAATCACCTCGGCGGTATCGACTCGAATACTGTGCCAGACAAAGAATGATTCAGCGGCCTGTTCGACTAACATGCCGAGTCCGTCAAACGCACGCGAGGCACCGAGATTTTGCGCCCATTCGACGAAAGCGGTCGATCCATCGGTGCTATACATCATGTCGTAGCAAATGGAATTTATCCCGAGTACTTCTTTCGGCACTGGTGGTATTTCGTGGTTCAGTCCGGCTGATGTGCCATTGATGATCAGGTCAAATTTTTCACGACCAAGGTCTTCGTAGGTGCTGGTATTTATGTCTCCAATCGCAATGAAATCTTTGGCTAGTTGCACGGCTTTTTCCAATGTGCGATTGGCTATGGTGAGGTTGTCGGGGCTTAAGGCTAGTAGCGACGGTATTACGCCGCGCACCGCACCGCCTGCACCGAGTACCAGAACTCTCCGTCTCTTGATCAGGGCGTGGTTATTTTTGACCAGATCGCGTGTCAGGCCAACGCCGTCGGTATTGTCTCCGGCGATGTTGCCGTCCTGGAGAAACATAATGGTATTTACCGCTCCCGAGTCTTCTGCCCGCGGGCTACGGCGATCGCAGAGATGCCAGGCTTGTTGCTTGAAAGGCACGGTAACGTTTAGACCCCTGTATCCCTGCTGTTGAAGATCTTGAATACTGATTTCGAAATTGTCTTCGGGTAATTCAATCGCTTTGTAGCTAAGTGATACTCCAGCCTGTTTGGCGAAGGTTTGATGAATTCTGGGCGACAGGCTATGGCTAATCGGGTTTCCTACCACTGCATAGCGATTGTTGTTGTCGGCATTTTCGTTCACTATTTCTCCTTTAACCAGCTTGCCGCCGATTTGGCGAAATAAGTCAGTATGCCGTCAGCACCCGCACGTTTCATCGATAACAATGCTTCCAGCACACAGGCCTTTTCGTCGATCCAGCCATTCGCTCCTGCGGCCTTGAACATGGCGTATTCACCGCTGACCTGGTAAACATAGGTCGGAAACTGAAACTCCTGGCTAATACGCTGTACGATATCGAGATAAGGCATGCCCGGTTTAATCATTATCATGTCGGCACCTTCATCGATATCGAGTGCGACTTCGTGTAATGCCTCGTTGCTGTTGGCTGGGTCCATTTGATACGAGTATTTGTTGCCGCCAGCGAGATTTCCGGCGGAACCGACCGCGTCACGAAACGGTCCGTAAAAACTCGATGCATACTTGGCAGAATAGGCCAGAATGCGGGTATTGATGAGGCCTTTTTGTTCCAGCGCCTCGCGGATGGCGGCGATTCTGCCATCCATCATGTCCGAGGGTGCGACGATATCGACCCCCGCCTCGGCATGCGACAGGGCCTGTTTCACCAATACTTCGACGGTTCGATCATTGGTGACATAGCCATCCTCGTCCAACAGGCCATCCTGGCCATGACTGGTGTAAGGGTCGAGTGCGACATCGGTGATTACGCCAAGTTCAGGAATCTGCTGCTTGAGCGCGCGTACCGCACGTTGGACCAGACCCTCGGGATTAAAGGCTTCTGCAGCATCGTCGCTTTTGCCATTGTTTTCGACGACGGGAAACAAAGCGATAGCCGGGATGCCGAGCTTGTGGATACTATTTGCTTCTTCGAGTAAAAGGTCAATACTAAGACGTTCTATACCTGGCATCGAGCTTACGGCCTGACGTTGCTGCTCACCGTCCAGTACGAACATCGGGTAGATGAAATCGTTGGCCGAAAGCTGATTCTCCCGCATCAGACGGCGCGAGAAATCATCTCGGCGCATACGGCGTTTTCGAATAATCGGGAAGTTGGGCACGGGTTTTTCTCTATCAGTTAATACAAACTACAATATGGCACATTAAATTATCAGAATCGATAGAGAATTCTGTGATAAACGCCTAATTCTCAAGGTTTTTTAGTCGATTTATAAATTCCGAACCAACCAGCGTACCAGATCGGTCCAGAGGTGACTTATCTGTGATTTGGTCGGCATTATACCGGCATGGGGTAGTTCCAGCGTGATGACGGGGATGCCGAGGTTGATACCGGCATAATTACCTAGTGAGCCGGGATAGGTGCCCATCAAATTTTTATGCAAATAACCAATGCGGCGAGGTGCATTTTTACGATTTGGTGCATCGTAGTCGACCAGAGAATACGGTGCATGTACTGCGATGATAACGTCGGGTTTGAAAGTTTCAATTTCCTTGAATAACCAGTTAGTCTCTGGTTCGCTAAGTGGATAGGGGCCGGGATAACGTCGTTCATTCTGGTAGGTACGGTTTTTCCAGTAGTCGAGCGCGGCACTGTTATGCGCATTTGGAATAGCAAAATTTCGGTTTAAATCGACGCCGTTGGCGTTGGTCCGGGTATGTTTTTTTTGCAGTGCGCCATCCGGATTCATCAAGGGACTAATGCGCCAGTGGAATAAGCCTGAATGATATTTTTCTAGAGTATTCATCCATTTGAATACCACGCTAATCGAACTGAGTTCATCGCCGTGCGTGCCGCCGACCAGCAAGATACGGCCTTTTGGAATCCGACTACCCAGAGGTGGAAATTCCTTCACTAATATGGGGAAGCCATTGGATGACAGGTAGCCGCTTGGTTTCATGCCTATATTCCGGCATTCCCTGAGGCCGACGCTCGCCAGTTTGGCGGCAATTTTCTCGCAGGCTTTGCCGGGAGGTATACTGGCCTGGGTTACTGCGAGAGACGATGTCGACAACAGCAGTAACAGTAGAATCGACAACGACTTAATCATCAAGACCTATTATTTTCAAAGACTGTTCGGGAGTAATTTTACCTGTTGGGAAAGCACGATTGAGCAATCTTAAAATGCTTTCAGCATCGTAGTTTATCGGACTTTGCTGCGCCAATGCAATGAAACTGTCGGTTTTACCGGCCTTGATCACCTTGAGCGTGGGCGAGTTGATGGCGGCGATTTGCTTATCGCTTAGACGGGTGAAACTCTGGTTGATCTTGAGTAAATCAGTGTCGGTCTTGCTGAACTTGTTTTGCGGGCTGGTGCCGATAAAAAATAACACCTGTTTCTGGTCGAGTTTTAAAGCACTGATTCGGGCCGGTTGATTGCTTTTGCCGATATTCACCTGGGTAAGCGCACTGGCGCCAAAATCATGGGTTTTGACCTTTAACTTGCCGTCTTTGGTATGACGTTTGAGTAACTCGGGCAGGCTTTCCTTTTGTTCAAGCTGAACCAGGCTGAGCTGTGCGATGGCGCCGGTATCGTGATTGCGGGCAAGTAATGCTTCGGGTGAATTGGTCACCTGCCAGTGCCTGGGAAACTGGATCGCAATCGCCAGGTCGGGATGTAAGAAGCGATTATCGACCACTACGCCCTGCCTGATATTCTGCCCCCAGGTAATGCCGTTTATCATTTCCAGGTATTTCGTTGCATTGGCATCGTTATATTGCTTACTGGACAATTTTTTTGCTGCCCGCACAACTGTTTTCAGGCGTTTGTCATTTTTCGGGTGAGTAGAAAATACTCCGTGGTAAATATTAGCCTCACGATTCTGTTTCTTTGCCAACGCTCTTTCATATATTTCCTGGTTCTTGAGTACTCCTATGACCTGGAGCATGGACTCCGGGTCATAGCCGATTTTATGCAGATACTGCGCGCCGAGTTTGTCGGCTTCCAACTCGTGTTTGCGGCCATAACCACGTACGATGCCGGTGCTGAGCTGACTGCTAAGCTGGCCCAGCGATTCGCTGCCGGTAGTAGCCGCTACAAACACATTGAGCAGGCTCGAGGCAAATTGCCCGGATTGTTGGCGCACTGAATGACGTGCTGTGACATGCCCGATTTCGTGGCCGAGCACGCCGGCAATTTCGGCCTCGGAATTTAAATAAGCCATGATGCCGCGGGTGATGTAAATATAGCCACCGGGCAGGGCGAAGGCATTAATCTGGGGAGAATCGAGTACCGTGAAATGAAACTTCAGATGCGAGCGATGGCTTTTTGCTGCGAGCTGCTGGCCGATACTGTTTATATAAGCCTGTAATTCTGGATTATCGTAAATGCCATAATGTGCAATAACCGACTGGTGGTAGCTGGTGCCTTGTCTGATCTCTTCGGCTTCGCTGATGGTGACGAAATCACTTTTCCCGGTGACCGGATTGACTGCGCAGCCGGAGATGAACAGAGCAAAAGATAAAGCACAGCAAGTTAATAATAAACGCCGCATTGCTTTATTGTAATCGGAATACATCTCGGGGTAAAAAAAAGGGCGCTGATAGCGCCCTTTCTTATGAAATTGAGAAATGTTTATTTGCCGTATCGCTGGCGGAACTTGTCGACCTGTTTTGCAGTTTGCAGGATATGCTGCTTGCCGGTGTAAAACGGATGCGACTGGCTTGAAATTTCAAGTTTCAGCAAAGGATACTCGTTACCGTCTTCCCATTTAATGGTTTCACGGGTTGGCACCGTAGAACGGGTCAGGATCGCGAATTCGGAAGAAATATCCTGAAATACGACGTCTCTATATTCTGGGTGTATGCCTTCTTTCATGATTCGAGTTGATGCCCAAGGGGTTTAAAGGGCGCGCATTTTGACGCTTTGGCAACCAAAGTGCAAGTGTTTTTTCCCTGACCACTCCCGGTGCTCAGTTAGGCGGCCTGGCAATGAGCTTATGAGTTTAACTTAGGCGTACAAGTTAAGGTGATTTCTTATTATTTTGCAATAAAACCTTGATAAAGGTTGTGCCTGACTGTTATCCACAGAATCTGTGGATAACTCTGTGGATAAAGGAAAGTACAGGCGCTGGAAGCAGTATAAACACTAGGGTTTCGTTAGATGTGTCAATTTTTAACCAGTTAGCAAAAACATATAAGTATCAATAACTTAGAAATAATTTCAAAAATCACTAATATTTCTGTGATTTTCTGTTGACAAAATATGATGATTTATTCTAGCTGTGTATAATTTCGTCGAAGGAGCTGAAAAATGCTTGATTTTTCGGTGATTTATGATCCAGGAACATAGATTGC
>JAAENK010000267.1 GCA_024224415.1 Gammaproteobacteria bacterium
AAAATGCGGGAATGAGTCGGTTGCCAGCATTGATCGATAAAACGATTTGCCTTTGCGCACGTTTTCGCACATTTCGGCTTCCAGCCGTTGGTAGTAATAATTCTGAGTCGAGCGTGTTGCCAATTGTACGGTTTCAAAAGGATTCATTCCCGCATTTTCTGCGATCGACATCGTCCATGCGAAACGCGATAGTGACATGCTTTCTATCGTTTTCCCAATCAACGGGATTCGTCGTGCTATTTTCATTGGGAGGGTGCCAAACCATCCTTTGGCGACACCGATAATAATTGTGGCCAAGCTGCCGAAAATGAAGAACATCACCAACCAATAAAGTACGAAATACTGGGTCGTGCTGAAACCGAACCCTAGCCAATCGATGGGTTCGATATTGGCCGTGTCACAGACCCAGCCCATGATTAGGATTAATAGACCAATGACTAAAACGGAAAATAAAAGTTCGAACGTTGGCCAGGCGATACTTAGCAGAAAGGCAGATCGAAATTTGACGATACTGTTGTAGTGTTCCGATAGGCGTTCGAATGAATCTTCCAGTCGCCCGCCTTGTTCACCTGCCTTGATGACTGAGATGGCTAGCTCGGGAAAATAACCATTGGTTCGGCGCATTGCATTGGCCAGCGAAAGCCCCTCATTAATGCCATCCAGTGTGCGCTGCGCGTTGAGTTTATAGGTTGGGCTGCCTGAATTGGCCTCGCGGGTATAAATGGTCCGAATATCGATCCCTGCCGAATAGCTGGTAGCTAGGCGACGAAAAAGCCTGGCGCTTTGCTTGTACGATATTTTTGCCATAAGGGACGTATTTGCCGAAAGTATTTGCTTGGTTGATTACATA
>JAAENK010000268.1 GCA_024224415.1 Gammaproteobacteria bacterium
ATGAGGGTATATTTTATATATGTAATAATTTAATCTTTAAAATACAGATAGTTATTTAGCATAAGATGATTATGGCGCACAACCACTCGACCTGTATAACCCCGTCCAGCATCGTGTAATATTTTTATTTAATTTATATTTTTCAACTACTTATAATTCAGCCTCGTCCAAACCTATTGCTTCCCATACAACAATAATGCGGGTACTATTGAGGGTATCTTATAACTACAACCGTTGTGCTCCGCAAAAATTATATCCACCCGCGAATTTAGACAAAAGGCTCGACCCTGTGATGCTCATGGCTTAATGTTTTACTATGATGTCCATCGCGTCGCTTCTCTACCACCTTCTAGCTGATGCGATTGCCTATGCACGGCTACTGCTACGGTCGAGTAACTCGCAGGCTGCCGAAATTCTCTTCCTCCGAAAGCAGCTCGCTTTGTACCAGGAACGTAATGCTCCACGAAATCCTACCGATCCCGCAACTCGTATCACGATGGCATTACTTTCAAATCGGTTTAACTGGCGTGACGCCCTCGTTATTGTTCAGCCAAAAACTTTGGTTCGCTGGCACAGGCTGGGTTTCCGACTATTCTGGCGCTACAAGTCAAGGCCTGGTCGACCCCGAATTCCTTTAGAGCTCAGGCAACTGATCCGGGAGATGGCACTCAACAATGTCTGCTGGGGCGAGGAGCGCATCGCCAACGAGCTACTGCTCAAATTAGGGATTCGAGTCTCACCACGAACGGTACGCAAGTACATGCCTAGTCGCTCTGGGGGAGATCCCCGTGGAGACCAGCGTTGGCGAACCTTTCTGCAGAATCATGCTCAGGCCATTGTTGCTTGCGATTTCTGTGTAGTAGTAACCGCAACCTTCCGTTTGCTTTATGTGCTGGTGATTATTGAGCATGGTTCACGACGGCTTTTGCATTTTAATACGACTCGAAATCCGACAGCCGAATGGACACGGCGACAATTCCGAGAGGCAATTCCTTCGGATCACCAATACCGTTACCTGATACATGATCGTGACAGTATTTTTTCCGCCGACTTTGACCGTTCGATTGAGAATGACAGGATGCGAGTGTTGAAATCGCCTTATCGCAGCCCCAAGGCCAATTCGATCTGTGAGCGTGCGATCGGATCGATGCGGCGCGAATGTCTTGACTATATGATTCCGCTCACTGAATCCCACTTAAAACGAATACTCAAATTATGGGCTGCTTACTACAATCAATCTCGACCTCATACCGCATTGGGACCAGGAATTCCTGCGCCAAAAGGCAATCACCGAATATCGACAAGCACCGAGCGCCATTGCATAGGTCCGAATCTACGCGTAATGGCTAAGTCTGTGCTCGGTGGTTTGCATCACGACTATCAACTGGTCCCATGTTGAGGAGATATTAGTTTTTGCGGAGCACAGGTCAGAGCTGTAGATCACGGGTAATTTTTTGAAGCCTTTCCAATGATTTTTGATTCCGCCTCGCCTGCATGGAAACCTTCTCCAGTGTTTCCTTGACGAAATTTATATGCTCGTAGGCATTGGCGCGAGCTGCCTCCCCGTCACCCGCCAGAATCGCATCCATGATGCGCTGATGTTGCTCCCGGATAACCTCGCGCCCGTTGTCGTCGATGTAAAGCTTTTCAAACGACAATTCCACGCTGCGGTGTATTAAGTCGAACAGGCTGCGCATAACGTGCAATAGCACGAGATTATGCGAGGCCTCCGCGATCGACAGGTGAAAATCGACATCGGCCGCCGCTTCCTTTTGCGAGTCCGGGTTATATTGCGATTTGCAAAACTGGTCGAATCGAAGCTGAATAATCTTTCGATCAGCTTCAGTCGCACGAATCGCTGCATAGTAAGCTGAAATCCCTTCCAGCGCGTGCCTGAACTCGAGCAGATCCTGCGCCATCGCCGGGCTATTGGCGAGTAAATCGACCAACGGCTCGGTGAACGAATCCCCCAGCGAGGCTTCGGCATAAGTTCCGCCGCCGGGTCTGGAGACCAGTAAATTTCTCGATTTCAATAATTGAATCGCTTCGCGAATCGATGGCCGGGAAACTTGGAATTCACGCGCCAGGTCACGCTCGGAAGGCAGGCGCTCTCCCGGTTTTATGGCTCCCTCCACCAATTGGCGCTCGATTTCAGCGGCAATCGATTCGGAAATTTTCTGCTGATTTATTTTTTTAAAGCCCATATCCGGTTTTAGCTTTGGCAAGGTGAAGCGGTCTGACCAATATACCGATAGGAAATAATATTACAAGCTCATGTTTTTGGTCTGACCAATTACATGCGACGCAGATAGCTTACAATTTTTTTACCGAATCACAGCACATTAGCCATGTTTGTTGAATTATTATTTGACTTTATCGGATTATTTGATTATTTTGTGGTCTGACCAATTTACCAACATCAAAAATTTCAAGTGCATTGGTCTTTTCGATTGTTTTTCCATTCACTGAAA
>JAAENK010000269.1 GCA_024224415.1 Gammaproteobacteria bacterium
CTAGAGATCCAGAAATTTTAAAACCCATATATACGAAATTGAAGGAAGACCCCGGCCGCAATATCGCTGATAAATTGGATTCAGTAATGATATTCAAGGTACACAAAGTACGAGAAATTCACTTCTAACACATATGAGCAGTTTCCACGTCAATAAGCACTAAAACTAATTTCGATCACGTTGGTGATCGAAATTAAATCACTCATCTCATCCGCAGCCTTTTCAACGTTTAAAACGCCCGGTAAAATCAAAAATATCCTCAAGCTCCTTAAGACGCGAGCTGGTCTCGGGCCAGAGTACTTCTTCCATTGCTGATATCAGTGTTTCGATCAGAAATAGCGTCACTACGCCTGAATCCCAGCCCGATGGCGCTTCGATTCGGCAGCTAAAATAATGTGTTGCATAACTGGTGATGGGCGATAACCACTGGTCGGTAAATAGAATTATTTTTACATTTCTCTTATTCGCGAGTTTGGCGAGTTCGAGTAAATCGGCTTCATAGCGACGAACATCAAATATAACCAGGATATCGCCTTCGTTGACGTTGAGTAAATGATGCGGCCACAAACCAGAGGAGGCAGGCAGCATGTGACTGTTTTTCCGAATCACCTGTAGGTGGGTTTGCAGATAGTCGGCAAAAGCGTGGGTGATGCGACCGCCGACAATATGTATGCTGCGCTCTTTTTCTGTGAGCAGGGTGACGACATCGTCAAAGGTTTTGTGATCCAGTTGTTTCAGAGATTGTCGCAGGTTATTGGTTACCGCCGTGGCGAACTGGTTAAGCATATGCTCTGCAGGCACGTCGTTGGCCCAATGGTCGTGTTTGTCTATCGGATCGGACAGTGTTTGTTTGAGTTCGTCGTGTAAAGCATTCTGGAATGCCGGGAAACCGCCAAATCCGAGTTTTTTCACGGTCCGCATTACGGTTGGGGTCGAAACCTTGGCAGCGGTTGCCAGTTCCATAATGGTGCCCAACCCGGCCATCGGGTAGTTTGCGATCAGGGTATTAGCCAGTTCGCGTTCAGCCGGTGTTAACTGGTCAAATTGGCTGCGTATTTGTTCGGCGACGGTCACGCGCGGCCCCTAGCTAAATCGATTTGTAATAAATTTGACATAATAATTATTGTTTGTAAATATTGTTACAAATATTGAGTTGTGAATCAATTACAGAATAACAACAAATTTTTATGTCCAGTTTAACAGAAGTGTTGGTTTCAGATGAGTCGGCTGCGTTGGTTGAAAACCCGCGTGGAAAAGCCCCTGTAGTGTTGATCTGCGAGCATGCCAGCCGGCAACTACCTGGTTTTATCGACTCTCTTGGAGTCGATGAAAACATTATGTCATCACATATCGCCTGGGATCCTGGTGCTGCTGTTTTGTCACGGTTAATGTCTGAAGTACTCGATGCTCCGCTGATTTTGCAACGATATTCGCGGCTGGTATACGATTGTAATCGAAGTTTTGAAGCAGCGGATGCTATCGTCGAAAAAAATGACGGGGTTGTTATTCCGGAAAATACCGGGTTGTCCGGGGCACAGCGGCAGCGTCGTTACGATGTGGTTTACCAGCCTTTTCATGAAGCGGTTCAAGGCGTTATTGCCGGTTGCTGCCATCCGGCAGTAGTTACCATCCATAGTTTTACCCCAGTTTATCAAGGTCTGCATCGTGACTTTGAGTTGGGTGTCCTGCATGATTCGGATGCACGCCTGGCCGACGCATTGTTAGCGCAGGCACCGTTAAACACAGATTTTCGGATGGCGAGGAATGAGCCATATTCTGCCCGCGATGGCGCCACTCACACGTTGCTCAGGCATGGTGTAAAGCAAAATTTGCTAAATGTTATGTTTGAAGTGCGTAATGATTTAATTTGTGATTCCGTGTCTCAAAAGCGTTGGGCGCATCGCTTGAGTAATCTCATAACCACAGCCCTTGATGTCATCGGTGGAGGATAATAGTGCCTCGATTTATTAAGCAGTATGTCGCCTTCGTCGAAGCGGTGAATTACCGACTTGGGCGCATTGTCATGTATGGCATATTTGTCATGGTGGCCGTGTTGTTGTGGTCGTCGGTATCCAAAACTTTTTTCCTGCCGTCGTTGTGGACGCTGGAGATGGCGCAGTTTGCGATGGTGACATATTATGTTCTGGGCGGGCCTTACTCGATTCAGCTCGGCTCTAACGTACGCATGGATTTGTTTTACTCTCCCTGGTCGGATCGGAAAAAAGCCTGGTTTGATGCTTTAACTGTATTTTGCCTGATTTTTTATCTGGGTGTATTGCTCTGGGGAGGGTTTGAAAGCACACAGTATTCGATCCAGTACGGTGAGCGTAGCTATTCCGCCTGGCGACCCTATATGTGGCCGATCAAGGTCATTATGTGCATCGGTTTCCTGCTCATGCTGCTGCAATCGACTTGTGAATTGATTAAAGATATCGCGAAGATTCGCGGGGTGAAGCTCTAATGTCCTACGAATTAATAGCATTACTGATGTTCTCATCGATGATGCTGATGCTGTTTACCGGCCAGCGGGTTTTCGGTGCCATCGGTGCGGTGGCGGCGATTGCAGCTATCACACTGTGGGGTACAGGTGGTTCTGATATTCCATTTTCTTCGGCGATGAAGTTAATGAAGTGGTACCCATTGTTAACCTTGCCGATGTTTATTTTCATGGGTTATATCCTCTCGGAATCGAAGATAGCCGATGATCTCTACAGGATGTTTCACGTCTGGATGGGTTCTGTGCATGGAGGTCTTGCTATCGGCACCATCGGATTAATGGTGTTGGTTTCTGCAATGAATGGATTGTCAGTTGCCGGTATGGCCATTGGCGCTACCATCGCCTTACCAGAATTGCTCCGCAGGGGTTACGACAAACGCATGGTAACTGGTGTTATCCAGGCCGGCTCCTCGCTTGGTATTCTTGTGCCACCGTCGGTGGTGCTGGTACTTTACGCCATGATAGCGCGCCAGCCGGTTGGTCAGCTGTGGCTCGCTGGGGTTGTTCCCGGTTTGATGATGGCGGCACTGTTCATTATCTATATTGCGGTTCGCTGTCGCTTGCAACCTGAACTCGGACCGGTGCTCCCGAAGGAAGAGCGCAATGTACCTATGACAGAAAAGCTGCGCCTGTTGCAGGCTGGATTACTACCTATCCTGATTTTTGCAGCAATGATGGTGCCGTTCGTCAACGGCTGGACCAGCCTGGTAGAAAGCTCTGCTATTGGCGCTATGACAGCGTTTACCGTAGCAGTACTCAAGGGTCGTATGAATCGTGAAGTTTTTGAAGTGTCAGTACGACAAACCCTCGCGATTTCCTGCATGTTCATGTGGATTATTCTTGCTGCACTGGGATTTGGAGCGGTGTTTGATGGCCTCGGCGCTGTTAAAGCCATTGAGCATTTGTTTACCGACCAGTTTGACCTGAATCCATGGACCATTCTGATTTTGATGCAATTATCTTTTATTATCATGGGTACTTTCCTTGATGATACTGCGATGCTGGTAATTGTTGCCCCGCTGTACGTGCCGCTGGTGGATGCGTTAGGATTTAACCTGATCTGGTATGGCGTGCTTTACACGATTACTACACAAATTGCCTACATGACGCCTCCCTTTGGTTATAACCTGTTTTTGATGCGAGCCATGGCGCCACCCGAAATCACCTTGCGCGATATTTATAGCTCCATTTTCCCTTTTGTCATTGCGATGATTGTGGCACTGACCATGGTGATGGTCTTTCCACAAATCGCATTATGGCTACCCGAGTCTATTTATGCCCGTTAATAACAAGATCGAAATGACGGCGAATAGAGTAATAGAAGTGATATACAACCAACCAACAGGAGAATTTCATGACTACTGAACACAAAGATAGCAGAAGAAAATTTCTGAAAACTGCTGGTGCTGGGATTGCCGGTGCCGCTGCGATAAGTGCGCCAGCCGTGCACGCAGCCAGCAAATCAACCATTAAATGGCGTATGCAGACTTATGCCGGTGCATCGCTTGCAGCACATGTTATCAAGCCCGCAATAGATTCGTTTAATAAAGTTGCCGGTGGTGAAATGCAGATTGAGCTGTTTTACGGTGATCAGCTGGTGCCTACCGGTGAACTGTTCCGCGCCATGCAAAAAGGCACCATCGACGCTGTACAGTCCGATGACGATTCGATGGCCTCACCTACCGAAGTTACTGTTTTCGGTGGATACTTTCCGTTTGGCAGCCGATACTCACTCGATGTACCTGTGCTATTCAATCAATATGGCTTGAATGAAATCTGGGATGCCGAGTATTCCAAGGTTGGTGTGAAACACATTTCAGCGGGTGCCTGGGATCCATGTCACTTCGCCACCAAAGATCCGATTCACAGCCTTGCCGATTTGAAAGGTAAACGTGTATTCACCTTCCCGACTGCGGGTCGATTCCTAACCCAGTTTGGTGTAGTACCTGTTACCCTGCCATGGGAAGATATCGAAGTTGCGGTGCAAACTGGTGAACTCGATGGTGTCGCCTGGTCGGGTATTACCGAAGACTATACAGTTGGCTGGGCGGATGTCACCGACTACTTCCTTACTAACAATATTTCAGGTGCATGGGCGGGATCATTCTTCGCCAACATGGATCAATGGAACAAATTGCCGGAAAACATGAGAGAGTTGCTTAAGCTCACCATGGATAGCTCGCACTACTATCGTCAGTGGTGGTATTGGGGTGGTGAAGCGTCATTGCGTGTGAATGGCAGCAAGATGAAGTTGACAACTATTCCCGACGACGAATGGGCTACGGTTGAAAATGCCGCTGTCAAGTTCTGGGATGAAATTGCCAGCGAGTCAGAAACCAAAGCAAAGGTCGTCAATATCTTCAAAAAGTATAATGCCGACATGCAAAAAGCGGGGCGTCCGTATCGATACGGTTAACCCTGGCCACCCCGGCGTCGGCTGACGTCGGGGTGATTTTTTCAATTTATCAGGCCAAATTTAATGACAGGTATGCTTACACTCGAACATCTTAGACAGGAAATTGCATCCGGCCATATCGACACGGTACTCGCCTGCCTGGTCGATATGCAGGGTAGGCTCATGGGAAAGCGGTTCCACGCTCAATTTTTTATCGATAACGCCTGGGAAGAAACCCACAGTTGCAACTATTTACTCGCTACCGATATGGAAATGGAAACTGTTGAAGGCTATAAATCCACCAGCTGGGAAGCCGGATACGGCGATTATGTTATGAAGCCAGATCTGTCAACCTTGCGACGTGTACCCTGGCTGGAGGCGACCGCACTGGTATTGTGTGATGTGCTAGACCACCATACTCACAGTGATGTACCTCATTCACCACGGGCGATCTTAAAAAAGCAGGTAGCGCGTCTTGATGCGATGGATATGAAAGCATTAATGGCTTCTGAATTGGAGTTCTTCCTGTTTGATGACAGTTATGACGTTGCACAACAAAAAGGCTATCGTGACCTCAAAACTGCCAGTGCCTATAACGAGGATTACCATATTTTTCAAACTACCAAGGAAGAAGAAGTCATGCGAGCCATCCGTAATGGTTTGCAGGGAGCAGGTATTCCGGTGGAAAACTCCAAAGGTGAAGCATGCGCCGGACAGGAAGAGATTAATGTGCAATACACCGATGCGCTGACCATGGCTGATCGCCACGCCATTATTAAAAATGGTTGCAAGGAGATAGCATGGAGTAAGGGCAGGGCGCTGACCTTTATGGCGAAGTGGTCATACACAAATGCCGGTAACTCATCTCATGTGCATCAATCCCTCTGGTCTGCAGATGGTGAGAAATCATTATTTTTCGAACCGGATGCGCCGCATGGTATGTCGCAAACAATGCGTCATTACGTCGCTGGATTGCTTGCTCATGCCAGTGAAATAACTTATTTTCTGGCACCTTACATAAATTCCTACAAGCGCTTTGCTGAAAGTACTTTCGCACCAACCAAGGCCATCTGGAGTCGAGATAACCGTACTGCAGGATATCGTCTATGTGGCGAATCAAGCAAGGCCGTGCGAATCGAGTGCCGTGTTGGCGGTGGTGATATTAATCCGCACCTGGCATTTGCTGCCTTACTTGCAGCCGGGTTAGACGGTATCGAAAATAAGATGGAACTCGAAGATGAATTTCGAGGCAATGCTTATTTTGCCGATTCGGTGCGTGAAATTCCCAAAACCTTGCGTGATGCCACAATGGCTCTTGATGAGTCAGCAATGTTACGTACAGCCTTTGGTGATGAAGTTATCGACCATTACGTGCATGCTGCGCGTTATGAGCAACTTGAATACGATCGCCGCGTCACCGATTGGGAGGTGGCGCGAGGATTTGAGCGCGCCTAAAGCCGTCATTGCGGATCGAGTCCGCAATGACAATATTTCTATTTAAGAGTTTAGATACAACATGACAACCATCCAATGCGTTTCCCCGGTAGACGGCAGTGTTTATGCCGAGCGACAAACGGCCAGTACGGAGCAAATACAACAAACATTACAGGACGCTGTTAATGCACAGGCCAGCTGGAAAAATACATCAGTTGCTGAGCGTCAGGCAATATGTAGTAAAGCAGTTGATGCCTTTATTTCTCACAAGAAGGAAATCTGCGAAGAACTAACCTGGCAAATGGGACGACCCATTTCTCAATCACCAGGCGAAGTAGCCGGCTTTGAAGAGCGCGCGCGATATATGATCAAAATTGCAGATAGTGGGCTGGCGGATATTGAGCCCGAGGAAAAAGAAGGATTTACCCGATACATAAAGCGGGAACCATTGGGTGTGGTATTTGTTGTGGCGCCCTGGAATTTCCCCTACCTGACTTCTGTGAATGCAATCATGCCGGCATTATTGGCAGGTAACGCGGTGGTTCTCAAACATTCTGCACAAACACCGTTGTGCGCCGAACGGCTGCAACAGGCATTTGACGAAGCAGGGTTACCATCTGGAGTGTTTCAGCACATGCATTTAAGCCATAGCGATACCGAAGCCGTTATTCGATCACCCGAAATCAATTTTGTTGCTTTTACTGGTTCGGTACCTGGTGGTGAGATGGTAGAGCGGGCTGCAGTTGGGCGTTTTATTGGGGTCGGTCTGGAGCTTGGAGGTAAAGATCCGGCTTACGTACGCAAAGATGCAAATCTGCAACATGCAATTGAGACCATTACCGATGGTGCATTATTTAATACCGGGCAGTCCTGCTGTGGCATTGAGCGTGTTTATGTCGATGAAACTCTTTTCGATGAATTTGTTGATGGCGTGGTCGGCCTTTGTAATAATTATCAGCCTGGTCGACCCGATGTATCTGAAACGAATTTTGGACCACTGGTAAAAGTATCAGCAGCCGATTTTGTGCGTGGGCAGATAAAAGATGCCGTTGCTGCCGGTGCAAAAGCATTGGTGGATGCTGATCAATTTGAAGCCAGTGCGGAAGGTTCGCCTTATCTGGCTCCACAGGTATTGGTTAACGTGGATCACAGCATGCGCGTCATGACCGAAGAAAGTTTTGGTCCTGTGATTGGCATCATGTCAGTTAGTGGTGATGACGAAGCAATCAAGTTGATGAACGATAGCGAGTTTGGCTTAACCGCCTCAATCTTTACACAGGATGAAGCAGCAGCTATCGAAATTGGTGATCAGGTAAATACCGGA
>JAAENK010000270.1 GCA_024224415.1 Gammaproteobacteria bacterium
ATCACTTGCCAGCAGAGTTTTCTGGTTGGCGGCCATTGTGTTGAGGATAGTCACTAAACGTCCACCCAGCGGGGCTGCTCTCTTAGCTAACCAGTAATTGGCCAGATTCCAGTCATCACCCGCCCTCAAATCAAACATTTTCTCCGGTAATGGCGCAAATATTGTTCTTGCGTCGGAAAATGCTTTGTATGCCCTGTGCTGTTCAGCATTGAACAAATGGTCATTGTTGCTCAGATCGGCAAAGCGCCTTTCATTCTTTGCCCATAAGCCCTCAAAGTTCTTTCTGAACTTTTCGTCACCCGATAACAGGTAAGCACGAATACTGGCCAGGCCCAGACCGACGGTACCACGTACATCCGCCATCATGCCGAGCAACTGTTTACGAGAAGCAGTGGCCTCCAGCGTAGCTTCTATATCGATCAGGCGTGTAATTTCTTTCACCATAATACTGGCAACGGGGGCGGCCTTGTCGAATAACATCTGTACGGAAGGCACATTTTCCCTGGTCTGCGCGATGTTTTCGATTTCAATTTGCGCCTTTTCGAATTTGGGTAAAATATCTTCTATTTCGCGGAGCCGTGCGATGTTTTCCGGGTTAGTCCAGGTTTTGGACTTCTCCTGCATCACTGCCAATGCAGGCCAAATGCCTTCCTTCCAGTTCTTATCCCGCCCGGTCTTGAACTTATCTTTGCCAAGCAGCATCCAGCCGCGCAAATTGGCGAGAGCGCCGTTGATGCCATTGCGGATTTCCATGCCCGCCGTTGCTGTAGGAACGCGTAATTCGTTCATACGAGTGGAAATATCATCGGTTTTGATTACCTGAAACGTATTCGAAATTACCGCACCGGCGATGATTAATGCCATGGCCAGAAATCCGAGACCAAGTTTTTTACCAATACTTAAGTTATTCATCTTCTATATCCCGTTCAATATCATTTATAAGTCAAACTTGCCTAATGCAATTGACTAGTATCAGTGGCATCGAAGCCACCTCTGTGCACGCGTGACAGCAGCGCCGGTACATCGATAATCATTGCGACTTCGCCACTACCCAGGATAGTTGCGCCGCTTATTCCTTTTAAATTCTGAAAGACCTGCCCCAGCGGTTTGATGACGGTCTGGTGTTCGCCGAGCAATTCGTCGACTACCAGCCCCGTTTTCTGGCCAGCATACTGCACCACTACGATATTATTTCGTCGTTTGTCGACGTTCTCCTCGCCACCATCGCCAAACACATCGATCAAGTGAAGATAAGGCATTACTTCACCGCGCAGGTCTACATATTCACCTTCTGTTTCCTGCTCTTCGAGCTCAATACACTCTTCGACCAGGTCCAGGGGGATAACGTAAGAAGATTTGCCGATCTGTACCTGGAAGCCATCGATAATCGCCAGGGTCAGGGGTAGACGTATTGTAAAGCTGGTGCCTTCGCCAAGCGTGCTGTCCACCGCAATTTGGCCGCGTAAGGCATCGATATTTTTATTTACCACGTCCATACCAACACCGCGTCCTGAAATACTGGTGACTGTTTCGGCGGTGGAAAAACCAGGTGCAAAAATAAGCCGATGAATCTCTCCGGGAGTAAGCTGCTGGTTGGGTGTGATGACTTCGTTTTCGATGGCTTTAGCGACCAGCTTTTCGGGATTGAGCCCGTAACCATCATCCGATATTTCGATGACGATGCTGCCAGAATCATGGTAGGCCTCGAGATTCACGGTGGCGGTTTCGGTCTTGCCGTGTGCAACTCGCACATCGGGGGTTTCGACACCATGATCGAGTGCATTTCGAAGTAAATGCATGAGTGGATCGCTAATTTTCTCGACCACAGTTTTGTCGAGTTCGGTATCACCACCGGAAATTTTCAAATCAATTTTCTTGTTGAGGTCTTTACTGATATCGCGTACAACCCGTTTGAAACGATTGAAGGTATCGCCAATCTGCACCATACGCAGGCCAAGTGTGGCGTCTCTTATTTCTTCAACCAGGCGAGACAAATGCTCTGCTGTTTCGAGTAATTCGGGTTGTTCGGTCTGTTTTGCCTTGAGCTCGGTGTGGGCACTGGAAATGACAAGCTCGCCAACCAGGTTGATTAAATCACCCAGTTTGGCGGCATTTACACGAACCGACTGTTGTTCGGCCTGCTTGGCTTCCTTCACCTTTTTCTGCTTATCGACCGCGGCGTTTACCACGCGCGTATCGGTCATGCCTTTATCCACCAGTACCGAGCCTAGTTGGGGTTTGCTGACGACTTCCACTTCGGTGTTGTTCTCATCATGCTCGTCGACAGCTCTGGTGACGGTGTGTTCACCCTGATAGTCCAGCGCTTCTTTAAGTTCATCGGTGGTCAATGCGCCGGTTGTCACGAGGATTTCACCGATGGTCATGTTTTCTTCCGGTAACGCATCGATCATCACCGTGTAGTCGGCAATCTGGCTACGGGGTGGCAGTATGTGCAGTTGGCAATCGTCCTGCACAAATTCAAATACTTCAGCGATTTCATTTTTCGAAGCAGACGTTTTTAAATCGATTTCAAATCCGAGATAGCAACTCTCGGGGTTCATTTCTATGAGCGCAGGTAGATCCGTGGTCAGGGTTGTCATACTGACAATATCACCGACTGTGTTGAGGTATCTGAAGAAAGAAAGCGGATCCATGCCATTTGCCAGTACCGACGGATCGAACCGAATAGATATATGCCAGTAGTCGCTGCTGACCTGAACACCGTCTGCCGCTGCTTCGCTGGTTGCTTCATTTTGTACTATGACGGGCTCTGGTGTTACCGGTTCTCCGCCATCAAGATACTGTTGCAATTGCTCCAGTAATCCATCGCCAATTTGTTTTATTGAATCGGGTAGTGGCTCATCAGGGTTGTCGATGACCTGGCGCACCAGATGATTCATCTGATCTCTGCTGTCGAGCAACAGGCTCATCAGGTCTTCGCTTAGAGTCAGCTCTTTGTCACGTAGCATACCCATTACGGATTCTGCAACGTGCGTAAATGCAACTACGTCATTGAAGCCAAAAATACCAGCCGAACCCTTGATGGTATGCACCGCCCGAAATAAGTCATTTATCAGTTCATCA
>JAAENK010000271.1 GCA_024224415.1 Gammaproteobacteria bacterium
AAATCACGGGCGAAACGTTCGACTATTTATATAGTAATCTCGTAGCCGTACCTAATCCAGGTTTAGCTACGGTGGAAGTTACGGTATTCGATTTGTGTTGTTTGAATCCGGATGGATCGGAACGTTTACTATTTAGCGGGCAAATAAAAGGTTCGGATATTAGTTGGTGTGAGGACCCATTTTGCACGATGACCGTAACCGTAACGGATAACAGCGAGGAGTCTAAAGCGCTTGCGTGTTTAAAAAACATTTTCCCGTGGGATCAAAAACCAAAGGCGGACGGCTCCGGCGATTCGGACGGGATTTTTACGTTTAGACAGCCGGCGTTGATTACTTATTGTGTGGATGTTCGGCCGAACTTCTTACAAGAAATAATTTTAATACTAGGGTTTTTCGTCATTTTTATATCGTATCCGGTGGCGCTATTAGTCGGGACTATAATCACGGTTATAAATTTTATTATATTTATTTTAGCCTTAGGCCAATTTTCTCAGATTGGATCGGTTAATTTTATAGACGACGCCCTAGCATTTGTAACCAGATTACAACAAATAATAATTGGATGCGGCCGGAAGCATGCCGCACCTTATGTTCATTCGTACTTAGTTAACATGTGTGATATTTGCGGGCTCGGTCTCAGTTCAACCGTTTTCGAGTTCGGCGGAGATTATCACAATACTACACGATTAGATGCCGCATTTCGCGAAGGTCGGCGCGATTTCGGGCCCGTTTTCGCATCGTTTGAGGCTAACCGGCCGAATATAAACGGCGTCCAGTTTCTTGACAGCTTCGACCAATTTAATATTGATTGGAAGGTAGATAACGGAGTTTTGTATGTCGAGAGAAAAGATTTTTTAACGGGCGGTCTATGGTTCGACGCGTCTACACTTCAGCCGGAACAAATAAACGAATTATGTTTTGAACCTTTAGAGGTTGCGCCGCAGGCATTCGCCGAATACAGTTACGCAAAGGACGGAATAGACAACACCGGAGACGAGACCAACCCCGATTGGACACAAGAGGTCATAGACTGGAACGTGCCTATAAATCCAGCTCAGCGCGGACTATTTTCGCGGACGTTTACGTTTTCGACGGCTCAATTTAGGGACGATTCCGGACGCGATGACGTTTCAGCACTAGATAAACAATTATACAAAACTATTTATCCGGCTTTAAACGACTTCAAAGGCGTTATGCTATTGGAGCGCGGAATATGCGCGTTTCCTCGTTTATTGCAGATCGACCAAGCATCAGACCCACGCGACGCACGCGTTAAACGCTACGTTTCCGGATCGGTTCCGGATACGTTTGATTATAATATAGACTGGTGGGTAAAGGAGTCGTACACGGACGGAACCGGAACCGTACGTGATACACTATATCCGCGCTTTTTGTTTCTTGATGACCCACGTACAACCGGAATAAGAAAACGTACATATACCATTGAATTAAATGCCGATTGCGACTTGATACGCGGGATAACTGTAAACGGGTTCGTTTTCATTCCTCAGGGCGGAACCGTTTTCCAAGGGTCAATCGATTCGGTAATTTATAACGTAACACAAAACACCATAACCGTAACCGGTAAAATATAAAATTATGCCATACAGATTCAATGATCTAAGCATACAGCAAATAAACAAAGACGGGACTACATTAGGCCCGCTTTTGTCATTCACCACAACGACAATACCCGTAAACATTAGCCGGTTTGCCATAGGTAATCGGGTTCGACTGACTGTAAGTATTCAGAGGTTCGGCGGCGACAATTGGAACAATAAAAATTTAAGATTTAATTTATCTTTGTTTGGTCCTACTAACGTAACCGGAAACCCTAATTTTGGATTCCAGTCCGACGGCGTGGTTAATTTTTCACCGGTTGCGGCTGTCAATCGCTTAGGTTCGGACGGGTTCGAAGGTACACGCCAAAACATATCAGCAACATTCGAGAGAATCGGAGGTGGCGAAGTTGAAGCCGTCATCGATTTTTATATGACTTTCGACATCGGCGAATATCTTTCCAATACTTGGATAGGTGAAAATCGAGATCGCTTTTTAATTGCTCGCAGAAATTTTAATAATGTTCCTTTGCAAAATGCAGCGTCTTCCGTTTATAGCGCGCTCAGTACCTTGGGGCTATCTTGTCGCGTATTCGATGCGGGGTCGACGGATGAACAAGTTTTAAATAGCTTTGGTTTCCCATTCTTAGACATTAAATTTGCGGCTCGATGGTATAACGCCGACTATCTAGGCGCAACCCTAAACCGCCGCTTTTTGTCGAATATAGACGTGACGTCACCGTCTCAAATATCATCCGGCTTAGACTCGTTAACGAATGCGGTTTCGATATCAGCACAAACGCCGCCGGAATCAAACATAGACGCATCGTTTACGGTTAACCGAAATCAGTTATCACCATCGGAAAAAAATACCGTCGTGATGACTTTTAAAGGCTTTAGTTCAGGCATTCCGGTTGTCGGTACGGTCACCAATACGCGCGTGCTTGTTATCCGTACGGATTCGTTTTTGAATACGACCGATTTTGTAACTAATTACAATATGTCCGAAGCGGTTATACCATCGAGCGCGCCGGCTACGGCTCAGCTAGACGGGGCGATATATACGCCGGCTTCGTGGGTTCAAAATGGCGTAACGGGTGAGATTGTAGTAACATTCGATATTGACGGAAACGAACTGATAGCCGGCGCCGAATATCGTATCATTACGAACTTTTACGAGACGGTCAACCCCGACCGTAATACGTCGCACATTTCGCCGCCTTTGGTCGCTTCGTATTCGCCTCCAATAATACCAACAATCGACGGTTTTTTAGGTACGTATTCGGAGGAATACCCTAACAACGAACTCGACAACGTAGCGCCACACCAACGAATACGCGGACGTTTGCAGATTGATAAAAGTACGTATAATGCCGCATTAAGCGCCGCCGGTTTATCCGGTTCGTTCGATAGTGCTTTATTCGAAGTCGTGGCCGAATTCGTTGGTATAGCTCCGGACGTTTCTACGTTGACAGAGTCGTACAAGCCGAACACGTTAACGCCTCCGGCATCGAATACGATAATCACTGATAATATGTTAATTGTTACGGACAATTTGACCACGCTAAGTATAGCGGGAATATTTAGAGTAGCGGAGGCACGAGCCGGAACGAATTCAATTTTAAAATGGACTGTAAAATTTAGACAACCTACATTCGTTGCGAATTCATTTCAAGAATACGACATAATATTTGAGCAAAAAATAAACGTTCGCGAGTTCGAAAACGACGTTATACCGCCTCGATTAGTTGGCGTTAGGTTCTTAGATTTGGACACCTATCCGACCACGAAAACGGATTTATTGAACATCTGCGATACCGATCAGTTTATTTGCGAGCTCGAAAAAGATCCGGTTTTATTAACGGGGTCTAATAATATAATCGCGACCATATATCAAGGCGCAATCGATGGAAGTACTAACACGAATTTAGTGACAGAGGAGGAGAGCTGGACACCGGCCGTTCCTATTATGCCTCAGTTGAACGCGGGCCTATTAGATTCGGTTGAAACGTCATTCGGTTCGGATGAGTTCGCGACGTGGCGCATAAATGGTCAACAGTTGATTACGGGCGTTCGATATTGGGTAACCGGCATCGCGTTCGACCAGTTTCCGGATTATTGTCCAGTAGGGTTGACCGAGCTAACACAGATGGAAACGTTTTATTTTTCAGCGCCTTTATCGGGCTGGACTGTATTAGTCGACAAATCATTAGTAACGGCTCAGATTTTAGCAAATCCCGATTATGTAGCCGGAACGATTACAACCGTATATCAGCGGATCGTATCCGCGTCGGGCGCTATTGTAGGTTACCCGACATCGGTCGGCGACTTGTTTAGGGCGGTTCGTATTGATCCGGCTTTAAATGACGTGTTAGTAGAATGGAGAATAGATGCGCAGTTCGACCCCGGCACGGGGCCGCATACGGTGTCTCATACGTTCCGATTTAAAATTATTATACCGCCAGTAGATACGGGTTCGGTTTTTTATAATGATAATACGTATACGTGCACGGATTTAGGATAATAAAAAAGGCCACGCAATCATTGCGTGGCCTAGAATAGGGAAAACAGAGAGAGCTCTTATAAAAAACTATCAACTAGGATAGTTAATTTTCGGTAGTTTGGGTCGTTGCTTACGTTGGGGTTATGAAAGCAGTTTGTAAGGTTGCCCAATGGCAAGCCATTAGCGGTCAACCAATTGTTTACAATCCTTTGCCCTATATCTTTGCGACACTGGCACAAAGGCAATCCGGCAACAGTTTCATGGCTGTAGCCGTTAATCTCTAAGATAGCGATATTTGAACCGGCTATCTGGTAGATCGAATCTAATTTGTGATTGATCAACAATGCCGCTTCTCTAGTTCCGCAAATACCTTGCTCGTACTGGATTTCAATAACCCACTGGGCTTTCAATTG
>JAAENK010000272.1 GCA_024224415.1 Gammaproteobacteria bacterium
AATTGAACAATGGACATAATTTCTGTCCGGACGCCGGGAACCTTCTCCCAGGCTCTATCATCAGCATTCCTGCGATAGATTTCGTTATATTCGTCTACGCCCCTGACAGTACCATCGTCAGCTACCGAAATGCCGCTAAGTTTACCATCTACCTTTACCCAATCAGTATCAGTAAATGGGGTGTCGGAGTCGGAGATTTCATACTTCGCATATCCATCCTTTGGATGTTTGCGAGGGCTGCCACCACTACGACCATCCTTTCGGATCATTTGAAATTCCTCACTGATGTATTGTCCGTTCATCCAGCTATATCCACCGCCACCAGCAGAAGTCTTAAGTTTTCGTCCGCCACAAGATCCGCCGCCGCTGCCTCCTAGATAATCGAGCCCATGACCGCCACCACCAAATCCCCAGCCGCCGGCACCGTTCGGATAGTCCACTTTGTGACCATACCCACCATATCCACCGATTGGAGTTGGGACGAAATCACTAGGACCGTTACAATAATAAATATTCCAATCTCTATCCAGCGCCCAAATATTAGAATTACTGCCCGCTGATAAAGCTTTAAATACGATATTACAGTTTGAAAACATTTTTATCCAGCGACTATCATCCTTTTTCCTACGATAGATTATGCCTTTGTCACT
>JAAENK010000273.1 GCA_024224415.1 Gammaproteobacteria bacterium
AAACTTTACACCGGGCAGTTTGAAATAGTCGGTCTCACAGGATCGTGGCATGGCACCACTTTTGGTGCGGCCTCAAGTACCTATGCCAGTGGTCGAAAAGGATATGGCCCTGGAATACCGGGAACCATAGCAATCCCTGCCCCGAATTGTTACCGATGCCCCATGGGTGGACAGTGTAATACCAGCTGCAATCTGACATGCCTTGAATTTGGATTTGAATATCTTGATTCAGTATCGGTGGGATCCACTGCCGCCATGCTGATAGAACCGATCCAGAGCGCTGGAGGCATTATTGTGCCACCCGATGGTTATCTGACGCGACTACGAGAGCTATGCGATGAGCGCTCAATCCTGCTTATCTTCGATGAAGCTCAGACAGGGCTCGGAAGAGTGGGTGCAAATTTCGCATTCCAACAGGAAATGGTCGTGCCGGATATTCTCTCACTATCGAAAACTCTGGGAGCTGGAGTGCCATTGTCGGCCACAATAACCAGCCATGAAATTGCCGAAACAACCCGTGAGAAAGGATACGCACACTACACATCGCATGCATCAGACCCGCTTACCGTTGAAGTTGGCCTGGCGGTAATACGAACACTGGTATCCGAGCAACTCGCATCGAGAGCCGACGAGCTTGGACAGTACCTGATGTCAGGTTTACAGGAACTTCAGCACAAATATGAATCAATTGGAGATGTACGAGGCCGTGGGTTACTGCTAGGTCTCGAAGTCGTCACCGACCGAGAATCAAAAACGCCGGACAGGGAGTTACTTGCTCGACTAAGTCAACGATGCTTCGAGCTGGGACTGAATATAAACCGGGTTGGTGGATCATTGGCGGTCTGGCGTCTTGCGCCGCCACTGACGATAACAAAAAATGAAATTGATCTGGCGTTGGAAGTTATGGATGAGGTGTTTTTGGAGTGTGGTTTGTGATGGTTCCTGGGTGATAAGCCCGGTAAGGTCAAGGTGAGGAATGAATCTCAACTTGCCCTGTATAGCAGCAAAATTCAAGCACCATTCCCACAAATGTCCAGATACTTCTTAACAACAACCTCCACCCCCTGCTCAATACTCTCGATAGTCAGGGCGTGTCCGATTGAAACTTCCAGTACTCCCGGTATGGTTAAAAACCTGGTCAAATTCATTAAATCCAGGTCGTGTCCGGCATTGACGCCGAGGCCCAGTTCCTGTGCTTTTAGAGATGCCTGTCGGTATTGCTCAAATATTCGTTTATCACCCGACGTACCATAGGACGCCGCATAGGCCTCGGTATATAGCTCTATCCTGTCAGCGCCTGTTTTTGCCGCCATTTCCACTTGTTCAATATTGGGATCGAGGAATAGAGAGATTCTAATTCCTGCATTAGACAGTCGTGTACAGGTATCGGTTACAAATGCACTATGCTCAAAAAGGTTCCAACCATGGTCAGATGTTAACTGGTCGGGACTATCAGGAACGAGGGTGCATTGTGTTGGCCTGGTTTCTTCGACCAGACTTAAAAGTGTCTCCGAAGGATAACCTTCGATATTAAATTCAACGGTTTTATTCTGCACAAGCAAGCTACCCAGTTCAACGGTATCTTTCACCGTGATATGTCGCTCATCTTGCCTGGGGTGAACGGTGATTCCATGAATACCGAAGTTGATATATTTTCTGGCGAAATCGATCACATTCGGATAATCCCTACCCCGTGAGTTTCGCAGCAATGCTATCTTATTCAGGTTTACGCTAAGCCGTGTCATTTTCTGACCTCATCAAGAACATATTGTAGCGCGAAGCGCGTGATCTCTTTTTCTTTTCCCGGCATAGAGTATTCCATATATGCTGATTAACACAATAAATATAGTAACCAGGTGATAATACTGCACAGGTTCATGCAAAATAGTTAATGCTAGAAACATGGTTAGAGCAGGTGCCGGGGTTGTTATTGAACTCGCCAGCGAAACATCAATATGTTTAACCGCATAAAACCAGATTATTAGTTCCAGGTAGTAAACCAATCCCATTAGCATTGCAATCTTTTGAAACTCGAGATTTTTTATTCCACTAAGGACGCTCTCGGTGCCATTAACTGTTATGGCGATAGCCGTGAGGATAATCGAAGATACCAGTACGCGGAAGAATGTAACCTGGCTCGGTGTGATAGGTGTTTTATCCAGTACCTCCTTGATGATGATGTGTGCAACACTCCACAGGAACGGTACAAGCAGAGCAAACACAAACCATAATGATATTCCCTCAATACGCCATGTGCCGCCTGTAGCCAGGTAATACAAACCGAGTACTAGTAACAAAGTAAAAAATAGTTCACCGGGGCTCTTTTTTCTATTCAGGAAAAGAGTTTCCCATAATATTGCAAAAAGTGGATAAGCCTGGATGGCGATTGCCGCGCTGACGGTGCCTGCTTTTTCAAAAGAAAGCACATACACAAACGTAGAGATGCCAAAGATAGCACCAGTAACCAGTATGATTAGAATCGTTTTTCTCCTGAACCTGCTCGTCAGGGTGGCGCTAAAGATTCCGCGATTACCAGAAGTTATTTCCTTTGTAAAAAATAGTAGCGAGCATACTAGCTGCCAGAGTGAAAAATATAATGCGAAATTTAGTGCGTTTAATGTCTGAGGTCTGCTATTTGTAATTACCGGCATTAACCCTAGCAGGCATAAGCAAACGAAAGATAAAAGAACACCGGTTCGTATATTTGGAGTAAACATTATTTACGGAATACTGTTTTAGCTATCCCAGTATATTTTTTTCTGGTTTAATAGAAAGGGCCATAGTCCAGGTTTCAGTGAACCATAAATGTCAATTCAGACCACCGATATCAGTGTAGATCGCGACCAGGCTATTCCGCTATCGCGTCAGCTGTATATGCAACTACACCATCAAATTATCCATGGGCAAATTCCTTATAGAGAACGCTTACCGGCGACAAGGTTGTTAGCCGCCGAGTTAGGGCTGGCTCGCGGCGTGGTAGTTGAGTGTTATGAAATGTTGAAGACAGACGGTCTGGTTGCAGGGTTTGGTAAAGCCGGTACGCAGGTTTGCCATCGCTGCATGGAATTTCAGCAAGATCAATATGCCAAAACGACGGAAGTAGCATTGTCTAAACGGGGCAAGCTGATTGCTAGTGTGCACAACTATTCCGTTGCTCAAAACCCGGCGGTGCCACTGCCTTTAACACCTGGCGTGCCGGATTTTTCACTATTCCCATATTCGAAGTGGCAGAGCCTCAGTAGAGAGGCCTCGCTAAGCGCACCTGCATGGTATCAGCGCAGTAGTGGGATTACCCTTTTAAAACAAAATTTACGAAATTATCTGGCGCAGTATCGAGGTATCCATGTATCTAGTTTGAATTGTCTGCTGGTTACCAGTGGTATACAGGCGGCTTTGAGTCTATTGGCGCGAATGTTGGCAGACCCCGGTGATACCGCGTTACTAGACCGACCCGGTTGGTTGGGAGCCAGGGCCGCTATTGCACAGGCTGGACTAAAAGCGATATACGCCCCGATAGATGAACAGGGCACACAACTTTCAGGGCTGTATGGTGGCAAAAGTGTTAAACCACCAAAAATCATAGTTACGACTCCCAGTGCTCAGTATCCGACTGGCCGTCCAATGAGCTCGACGCGACGCGATGAACTCATCCAGTATAGTGCGAGAAATAAGACCTGGTTGATTGAGGATGATTATGCAGCGGAGTACAGCTATGCCCTGCACCCCACGCCATCGCTGCTGACGCACAATGCCAATAGTCACCTTATTCATTTAGGTACTATGAGTAAAATTATGCTGCCGAGTTTACGGCTGGGCTGGATGGTGGTACCGGAACATATCGCCCCGGCATTGAACAATGCGCTCAATACACATGGCATACAACCGTCGTATATGGTCCAGCAACAACTCGGACGTTTTATGCAGTATGGTTATTTCAGCACTCATCTGGCGCATACTCGCACGATTTATAATGAGCGCCATCGACTATGCCTTGAATATATACAACAACATGATCAGGACTGGCTAACGGTGATGCCATCGATCAGCGGTATGAACCATTATCTGCGTGTCGATCATAGTAAAGCGGATGTGAAAGGGCTGAAAAAAAGATTGAGTCAGGCCGGGCTCGGATGCGAAATATACACTCAATCTAACCATGAAGAGACGGAATATTATTTGTTATTGGGGCATGCGAATCTACAGGAGCATAACATTACCGAGCAGCTTGACAAGTTGTTGGCTTTGCACGTTTAAGGCGGTTATTGAATTAACTGCTGTCTGCATTAAACTACTGGTTCTATCGTTTAAACCTGGATCGAGTGCGTGCCCGATAGTTACCAACTGGTGGAAACCCTGCTACAGCAACAGCTGGAGAATGGCGATGTGTTATGCAATTTGTGTCAGTGGCGTTGCCGGTTACAACATGGTCAGCGGGGATTTTGCCAGGCACATGTAAATCGGAACAGTAGGCTGTATAACTTGTCATACGGCATTGTTTCGGCGATTGAAGTTGAATCGATTCTTAGTAAACCGGTTTATCATTTCAAACCCGATAGCACGGTGATGTCGATTGGCAGTTTTGGCTGTAATTTTCGCTGCAAGGGTTGT
>JAAENK010000274.1 GCA_024224415.1 Gammaproteobacteria bacterium
AACGGTATGCCGAAGTATGTTGTCCTGAAAAATCAGCTGGTTGAACAGAAGCTCGAACCCTTTGATTTATAATGGCTTTATCGATAGCTTTATTGGGAATTTCAATACATAAATTCAATTTCTACTATAGAATCGCAGGCAGGCATCGATATCGACTATAATCCATTGCTCTTTTACTTACGTACCGAGTAAACCATGATTCTGGATCGAGTCAGTTACGGCGACAACGTGCCGAACGAAGTCAACGTCATTATTGAAATTCCATCGCATAGCGACCCGGTTAAATACGAAGTTGATAAAAATACCGGCGCAATGTTCGTAGACCGTTTCATGGGTACCGCGATGCATTACCCCTGCAATTACGGCTACGTGCCCCAAACTCTATCTGATGACGGTGATCCGGCCGATGTACTCGTGGTAACGCCTGTACCCTTAATCAGCGGATCGGTGATTCAGGTAAGACCTTTGGGTATGCTACAGATGACCGACGAAGCGGGTAATGATGCAAAAATTCTGGCGGTTCCGATCGATAAGCTTTCTAGTATGTATTCTGCGATCAACACGGTGCGCGACTTGCCAAAGCCGCTGCTCGATTCGATTTCACACTTTTTCGAACACTATAAAGATCTGGAACCAGGCAAGTGGGTGAAGATCGATGGTTGGGTGGACGCTGAGGAAGCCAAACGTGAAATTACCGATAGTATTAAACG
>JAAENK010000275.1 GCA_024224415.1 Gammaproteobacteria bacterium
TACTTCCATTCGGCCACGAAAATCGGGAGTTAGTATTTCGATTTGAAGCTGTGGACTGAGTTCACGCGAGGCTTCGATACAATCGACAAAATGCTGTGCACCGCCATCGCGTAAATCATCGCGGTCTACGGAGGTAATTACCACGTAACGCAAGCCCATGCCCTGAATAGTCTTTGCCAGCTTTGCGGGTTCATCGACATCGAGTGGTTCTGGACGACCATGACCAACATCGCAAAATGGACAGCGTCGCGTACAGATGTCGCCCATTATCATGAAGGTCGCGGTGCCTTTGGAGAAGCATTCGCCCAGGTTGGGGCAGGCAGCTTCTTCGCAAACGGTATAAAGGCTGTTTTTGCGCAGCACTGATTTAAGTTTTGTGACACTGTCACCCTTTGGCGCCCTGGCCCGTATCCAGGCGGGTTTGCGCAGCAGGGTTTTGCTGGGTACGACTTTAATTGGGATACGTGCTACCTTGTCGGCGCCCTTTAGTTTTACACCCTGTACTACCTGGTTTTTTTTACTCACGGTTTATTTTTCCGATCAGGTGACTGGCCAATTCGTACCCCGCCTGCTCAAGGCTAATATCGATATTGAGATCCGCTAGCTGGGTCACTGCCAGATCCTTATAACCACAGGGATTGATGCGTTGGAATGGGCTTAAGTCCATATCGACATTCAGGCTCAGTCCATGATAGCAACAGCCTTTTCGAATACGCAAACCAAGTGCAGCTATTTTGGCGTCGTCCACATACACCCCGGGCGCATCGGAGCGGGTTTCCGAATCGACGCCATAATCATTTAGAAAGCTAATAATCGAGGTTTCGATATGTGTCACCAGAGCACGTACACCAAATCCAAGCCGAGGGATGTCGAGTAAACAATAGACCAGCAACTGCCCTGGTCCATGGTAAGTTACCTGGCCGCCGCGATCGATCTGGATAACTGGAATATCGCCACTATTGAGGATATGTTCAGCCTTGCCGTTGTGACCCTGGGTAAACACAGCCGGGTGTTCGGTAATCCAGATTTGATCAATGGTTTCCGCATCACGCTGATGCGTAAAATTTTTCATTTCCCACCAGGTCTGACTGTAATCTGTCATTCCCAGGTAACTGACCATAGTTTTTGAGAAAGCCATAAGCGTAAAGCAATTGCGCTAAAGTGACATCACCACATGCTCACAATCGTATAAATCCTCATAGATATCCCTGATTTGTTGCTGACTATATACCATAAAAGTTAAGGTCAGGGCGACGTATTTGCCGTTCTTGCTGGCGCGTTTGCTGACCTCGATATGTTCGGCCTGTGGACAACGGATTTTTACCAGACCAAGTACGATCGCTTCCAGTTCGTCATCTGGTTTCCCAAACACCTTCAACGGAAAAAGACTCGGATATTCAATCAAATCGAGTGCCGAAGCAGCGGCTGAAGACGGTTCACTCATATTTAAACATTAATTTAATACTATCGAGTGCGCGCGACAAGATGCCGCCTTCTGCAACAGCGTGCGTCGCGACGATGTTTTCGCTGACTATGATTTCATCGTCGAGCTTGATATTGACCTGCCCCAGTTCCTGGCCCTGCGATATCGGCGCCGATATCTGGCTTTCGATGTCCATCGACGCATCGAGGTCTTTATAGCGACCACGCGGGATGGTGATATAGATATCACGTCCGATGCCCATCGTGACCTGTTCCTGCTCGCCATACCAGAGTCGGGCGGTTTTCAACACTTCATTGGCACGGTATAACTTATGCGTCTCAAAAAAACGAAAACCATAGTTCAATAACGACTGGCTGCTAGAAGTACGCGACTTGTCCGACCGCGTTCCAAGCACCACCGAAATCAGACGCATATCACTTTGCACCGCCGACGCCACCAGACAATAACCGGCTGCCTCAGTATGCCCTGTCTTGACACCGTCAACCGTATCATCGCGCCACAGCAGGCGGTTGCGATTGAACTGACGGATATCATTAAAGGTATATTCTTTTTCGCGGTAATATCGATAGGTATCCGGGTAATCGCGAATTGCCGCCGCGGTTAATATCGCGATATCACGCGCGGTGCTGTAGTGTTTGGAGGATGGCCAGCCAGTCGAATTTTCGAAGTTGGTATTTACCATGCCCAGAATCTGTGCCTGGTGATTCATATAACCCACGAAAGCTGATTCGGATCCAGCAATATGCTCCGCCAGTGCGACCGTTGCATCGTTGCCCGACTGGATAATCAGGCCTTTCATCAAATCTTCCACTGCAATCTGTTTACCGACTTCGACAAACATTTTTGAGCCTTTCATGCGCCAGGCTTTTTCGCTGATAGTGACCATTTCGTCGAGCGCGATATCGCCGTCGGCGATGGCCTTATCGACCAGGTAGGCAGTCATCAACTTGGTAATGCTGGCGGGTTCGACATGTTTGTCCGGTTCTTTTTCGGCGAGCACCCGGCCACTTTCAAAATCCACCAGATAGTAACTCTCCGCCTTCAGCGACGGCGGGGCGGGAATGGGTTTGGCTGCGGCAAGCAGGTTTAAACTAAACAGGTATAAAAACAGGCTAAATATAAATGCGGTATTTCTGGTCATCGAGTGGACAGCAGTAAGGATAATTGGGCTGCGATTGTATCGGTCAGGCTGGATGGTAACAAGGGATAAAAGTCCATATTACTTCATTCCTGCACAACAATGCGGGCAGTGCTAAAACCTTTATTATTGAGTCGGCGAATCACCGCATTGGCTTCGTCTATATCAAACAACGGTCCCACGCGTACGCGATAAAACAGACCGTTATTAGTTTTTAACTGGCTTACCGCGGCGGCTTTTTCATTGGCATCGTGCAGCTCGCGCAGCAGGTTCTCGGCATTGACGACACTGCCGAAAGAACCCATTTGAATAAACAGCGGGACGTCGATGGCGGCATTCTCGGTCAACGGAATAGTTCGCACCACTGGACGCCTGGCTTTTTGCGACCCGGAACTCACCACACTAATCTCAACCTGCGCCGTGCCAGGCCCGGTAACACCGAGCCTGGTCGCCGCAGCGTAAGACAAATCGATAATTCGATTACCAACAAAAGGCCCCCTGTCGTTGACCTTGACGACCACCGAGCGACCATTCTTCAGGTTCTTAACACGTACATAACTAGGTAGTGGCAGGGTTTTATGCGCGGCAGTCATGGCATGCATATTATAGATCTCACCACTGGAGGTTTTACGACCATGGAATTTCTGTCCGTACCAGGAAGCCACACCGCGTTGCGCGAAGCCTTGTGCATTGTCGAGCACATAGTAGCGCTTTCCAAAAACTACATACGACGTTGGATTACCTAATTTTGATTTCTTGAGCGACGGCAGTTTAGCCGAGCTACCAATCGCCGGATCTCGATCAATTGGCACACCGAATGTACAGGCTGATAATACGGCCGCTATCACACATGTTATTATTAATCTCATTCCTTCAGTTTCATCCTGGCTTTGATCAATATTGACAATTGATACACCGCCATCGCGTAAAGTTCACTGTGATTATAGCGAGTAATGACATAAAAATTTTTCAACCCGGCCCAGTATTCGGCATGATTTTTCTGCTCCAGCTTAACCAGTGCAACTGGCGTTTCATCTTTAATGCGGTGTTTCGAGGCCAATCCATGCCTGGTGAGGTCAGACCATTTATAACTAGTTTTTACACCCGGCTCCAGTTCCGCTACCGAATTGTTAGTAACTGCGATCAAAGGTTTGGCCACCGCTTCATTTGGCTTCCATCCATGTCGGACAAAGTAATTGGCGACGCTGGCGGTAATATCGGCAATGCTATCGAACAGGTTCTTCCGGCCGTCACCATCGCCATCGACCGCATAACTGCGATAACTCGAGGATATGAACTGAGGCATACCCATCGCACCGGCATAAGAACCCATGACTTCACGGGGTTTGAAATTTTGCTCTTTCGCCAGTAACAGAAACTCCTCCAGCTCACGGGTAAAAAACTTGGCGCGTTTGGGGTAGTCGAAAGAAATCGTCACCAGACTATCAAATACGGGATCCTTACCTTTGTAAATGCCATAAAAAGTTTCGACGCCGATGATGGCGACGATGATTTCCTCCGGTACACCGGTATTCATCGATACCTGTTTTAGCAGGTTCTCGTGTTTGCGCCAGAACTTTACACCTTCAGCGATACGCTTTTCCTTGATAAAGATAGGCCGATATTGATGCCATTGCAGCTCTTTTTCAGCCGGTCGGTCAAGACGTTCAAACAGATGCTCCTGCTTTTTCACTTGCGAGAACAGGTCTACCAGCTCATCGACACTGTAATCAGTTGTTTCCGCCATACGGCTGACGAAAGCATCAACATCATCACGGTTCTTATAGTCGCCCATGGTAATGCCAGCCGACAAATTTATCGTAAAAAACAACAGTGGAATTGTGAGTAATCGTTTCATTAATTGTTCCAGAATCGCCTGGACGAACGTATCGCCATTATCAAACCAAAACCCGCCATTAAAGTAACCATCGAAGTCCCGCCGTAACTGATTAATGGTAAGGGTACACCTACTACCGGTAACATTCCTGTGACCATACCGGTATTTACAAAAAGATAAACAAAAAATGTCAGGCTTAGGGCACCAGCTAGCATACGTCCAAAATTATCAGATGAGTCTGCGGCTATATAAAGTCCACGGTAAATGATAACCAGGTAAAGCAGAATCAGTAAAACACTGCCAAAGAAACCGAATTCTTCACCGAATACAGAGAATATAAAATCGGTCGAACGCTCGGGGATAAAGTCGAGCTGCGACTGAGTTCCATTCAACCAACCCTTGCCATATACCCCGCCCGAGCCTATCGCTATCTTGGACTGGATTATATGATAGCCTGAACCCAGCGGGTCACTTTCCGGATTGAGCAGGGTCAAAATGCGCAAGCGCTGGTAGTCATGCAGGGCCACTTTCCACAATATCGGTGCAAGCAACGATAACAGGACACCGAGCACAATCATCACACGCCAACGCACCCCGGCCAGAAACAGCACAAAAAATCCAGCACTGCCGACCAGAATAGCTGTACCCAGATCGGGCTGGCGCGCAATCATTAATACTGGAATCATCACCAGCACTACCGAAACGATTAATTCTTTCCAGCCGACAGGTAATAATCGGCTGGAAAGATAGGCCGCAACCACCATCGGTACCGCCAGTTTTAATATCTCCGAAGGCTGGAAGCGAATTAATCCCAGATCCAGCCAACGTTGGGCACCCTTACCGACTTCACCGAAAAACATTACCGCGAGTAGTAACACAATACCAAGCAGATACATCACGATAGATATTTTCCTGATCAACCGCAACGGGATATTAGCCACCACAACCAGCAACACAAAAGCAACAACGAGCCGAACTGCCTGACGTATCATCAAATCAGTATTAGCCCCACTGGCGCTGTAAAGTAATACCACACCAATCGCAGAGAGGATGAATAACAAAGCCAACAACACCGGATCTATACGCAGCGCGTCAAGTAAACGCCGGGAATAAGACATCTGATCGCTATCAATTTCCTGATTCATGAGGATTCTCCAAGATAAGCATCCATTACCTTACGTGCTATCGGCGCCGCAACCGAGCTGCCGTGCCCGCCATTCTCAACGATGACGGCCACCGCTATACGCGGTTCATCCGCTGGTGCGTAGCTGATAAATAGAGCATGGTCGCGCAGTTTTTTGGCTACGGTTTCTTCATCGTATTCTTCTTCCTGGGCAATGCCGAACACCTGGGCAGTACCGGTTTTACCTGCAACTTTATAGCTTAAACCTTCACGGATTCTGTAGGCAGTACCACGTAGGCCATGCACTACATTCACCATGGAATTGTGAATATGTCTCCAGTTAGCTTTACGTTTTATTTTGTACTCACCTGCCTGTTCGGTGGATATCTCGCGAACAAAGTCAGTCTGCCCAGAACCAATAGCGCGCACCAGGTGCGGCCGGTAGCGTATACCCTTGTTCGCCAGGGCTGCGGTTGAGTTCGTCAGTTGCAGCGGGGTCACCAGCATCGCCCCCTGCCCAATGCCCGTGATCAAGGTTTCGCCGGGAAACCAGATCATGCCCTGCGCCTGACGTTTCCACTCCCGGGAGGGAAGTAAACCCGGTCTTTCACCGGTACTGTCAACTCGGGTTTTTTCGCCGAACCCGAACTGAGCCAGAAAAGTAGACATTTTATCTATACCCATGTGATAGGCTAAATCATAAAAATACACATCACAGGACTGGGTGATCGCAGCCTTCATATCCATTAAACCATGTCCTTCCTTTTTCCAGTCCCGATACCTGCGCTCTTCGTTGGGCAGTAAATAATACCCGCGACAAAACTTTTTCCTGGTCTTGGTAATCGTGCTGGTTTCAAGCCCGGCGAGACCGTAAAAAGGCTTGGTCGTTGATCCCGGTGGATACTGACCCGACAGAGCACGGTTAAACAGCGGCCTGTCCGGCGAGTCTCGCAACGCGCTATAACGATCAAAACTAATACCGTTGACAAATAAGTTGGGGTTGAAGATTGGCATGCTGACCAGCGCGAGGATTTCTCCATTGTTCGGGTCGATGGCGACTACCGCACCGGTATTGTCGCCGAATGCCTGTTCGGCGACCTTCTGTAATTTCGAATCGATGGTGAGATAGAGATTATTACCCTGTACCGGCGGTGTTTCGCCTAATACTCGCAGAGTCCGTCCTTTGGCGTTAACTTCGACCTGCTGCACACCCACCCGACCGTGCAACTCTCTTTCATAGTACTTCTCCAGGCCTAGTTTACCGATATGGCTGGTACCAGCATAGTTAACTTCATCAAGCTGATTGAGATCGTCCTCATCGATGCGCCCGACATAACCCAGTGCATCACAAGCTGAGTATGAAATTACTTAAGCAAAAGAACTAACTGTGGATATCACTTATATAAAAACTGTTGGTGTTTCAGAACTTCTTGGAAAGTTGGATGAAACGGACATTCCTTACGTTAGCTGGAAGAACAACCACGAACTTGAAAAGGCCTTAACTGGTGAAAGCGATATTGACCTATTTGTACCATTTGATTACAGAGCAGAATTTTTTACGTTGTGTACTCAAGAAGGTTGGTTAGTGGTCGAAAATCCAATTGCACAGTTTCCCTGGGTGAATCATCTTTATAA
>JAAENK010000276.1 GCA_024224415.1 Gammaproteobacteria bacterium
AGTTTAAATACAGAACAGGCAAAAATACCAGAGGTATATATACAGAATCAGGAAACGAAAATCCCGATGCCTGTGGCTATCCCAAATATAAATCCTTTAAGTCCACCATTGGGAGCTATACCGCCTATACCAAAGAATGTTGAAAAATTAAAACACACTGCAAAATACAAACCTAATCAGGCAATTATGATTGGGCTTGCAACTGCATCAAAAGCCGCAGATGGGGTTACCGCTAATGGGTCGCTGGATGTTCTAAGGTATGGGCGTGTTCTGAAAGCACGAAAATTAGTTGGGGTGAGAGGCGTAGGGCATGCTTTTAATGGCCTGTATTACGTGGAGAAAGTCACCAGCAAGATTAAACGAGGTGAATTTAAACAAGATTTTAACTTGAGTCGCAATGGACTGGTCTCAACAGTTACAGGATTGACATGATGAAGAGTTCTGGAAAATATCTCGGAAAATATCGCGCTACAGTGACAAACAATGTCGACCCTAAACAAATCGGTCGCATTCAAGTGATTGTACCCGACGTATCGGGTTTGGTACCGAGCAGTTGGGCGATGCCCTGTATGCCCTATGGTGGGGTTAATGCGGGACTGTTTGCAGTGCCAGCTATCGGCACCGGTGTCTGGGTTGAATTTGAACAGGGTGATCCTGATTACCCCATCTGGGTGGGTACTTATTGGGGGAGTTCGGCAGAAGTGCCAAAACTGGCTCAAACGGCGGTAGCCCCGACGCCTGCGGTGACTATCCAGACCCCTTTGAAAAATGGCATGGTGATATCCGATGCGCTGGGGCCATCGGGTGTTGGCGGAATTACCTTGCAAAGTGCGGGTGGTGCGATGATTTTGGTCAATGATACTGGTATAACGATCACCAATGGCAAGGGGGCCACGATTACACTGAACGGGCCAACAGTGGATATCAATCTTGGCGCATTAACCATTACATGAGGATCTGAGGATTATGCCTGGACTTATAGTACATTTTGGCGCGACAGTGATGTGCACTCATGCAGGGCAGGCTACGCCCTCGGCTGGATTTCCGAGAGTGACGGTAAGTGGTCAGCCGGTGATTACACAACCGACGCCTTATGTTGTTACTGGTTGTACGCTTCCGCCACCGACAGCGGCGAACGGGCCTTGTGTGACTGGACAATGGTTAACCGGGTCGGTACGAGTGTTAGCTGGCAGCATGCCATTGGTATTAATGGACAGCCAATCCATTTGTGCACCGACCGGCACACCGATGGTGCCTACGTTGGTGCAGTCGAGAGTGATTGCGACATGACAGATATCGATTATCCCTATCATTATTCGGGCCAGGGGCGCACCGCGACAACCGGGTATGAGAGCCATATTCGCGACCTGATCGAGCAGGTGATTTTTACCAGCCCGGGCGAGCGTGTTAACAGGCCTACCTTTGGCTGTGGGTTATTACAATTGGTATTTGAACCAAATAGTGACGAACTGGCGGGTACCACTCAATTTCTCGTGCAATCTTCGCTGCAGGAATGGCTGGGTGATTTGATACTGGTCGATACTATTGAAGTTGAAAATGATGATGAACGCTTAAATGTGACAGTGAGTTATTTAATCAAACGCACGCAACAACGGAGGATCGAGCAGTTTAGTCGATAGAAAATGATATATTTTTGTTGTGACAACCGCAGACGCGATGAAGTAATAGCCAGTGATATCAATGGAATCGATTTCATTGAAGTGCAGGATGAT
>JAAENK010000277.1 GCA_024224415.1 Gammaproteobacteria bacterium
CTACCAATATACCATTGAGGTAATAGCGCACATCCTGCTGTGCCATCGCAAAAGAAGTATTATCAAATAAATCTTTTAGTAGGGTTTGCGGGAGAGAGAAAGTTTGTTGTGCGTCGATATCATCTAGTCCAGGGAAGTCAGCAGCCGGTAGTGACGCCAGGGTAAAACGGCTTCGACCAGAATTTAGCGTCACCCTGTTTTCATCTATACTAAACTGAATATCCGATCCAACGGGTAAAGCTTTGCATATATCGAGTAACTTACGTGCAGGCAACGTTGTCTGGAAATCCTCGCTCGAAGAAGAATCTACGTTTGAAATCATCTCGATTTCAAGATCTGTCGTAGTTAACGTCAAAACACCTAGTTTTGAGGCCATCAACACATTGGCTAGAATAGGTAAAGTTTGTCTGCGTTCTACAGCACCAATTACCTGTTGAAGTGGTGCCAGTATATCTTCTCTCTTAATAGTAGTTTTCATTTATATATATTAAGTTGTTATTATTACAATCTACCTGTTATGTTAAGAACTCACAAATAGCCTTATATATCAATTAGTTATGTTGGATAAACACACTTTTTTCCTGTCTATAATCGTTATGTAAACTGTGAATAAACACTTTATAAATACTAGATTTTATAAACGCAGCACTTTATCCACAGCATACTCACAACTCGAGTGTAAAATAGCATGAATGTTACAGGAGACATAGTCGCAGTTTATGAGTTGAGCGCATATTACTTACTAAGTATGTGTTGCATGTTTTCATAGTCTTCATCGATGCGTCGATCTTCTCGACGCAATTCCTCTATTTTACGACAAGCATGTAATACAGTAGTGTGGTCACGACCACCGAAGGCATTACCTATTTCAGGCAAACTATGACGTGTCAAACTCTTGGCCAGTGACATAGCTATTTGTCGTGGTCGAGTAATCGAACGGTTACGCCGACTGGAGAGTAAATCGGAAATCCGTATTTTGTAATATTCAGCAACCAGTTTCTGGATCATATCGATGGTGATAGGTTTGTCCTGAACCGCGAGTAGTTCTTTTAAAGCTAGTCGAGTGAAATCTTGAGTAATAGTCTGGCCGGTGAAGCGGGAATGTGCGATAACGCGTTTCAAAGCTCCTTCGAGTTCACGAATATTTGACTTAAAACGTTCGGCTATAAAGAATGCCACTTCGTCGGGTACAGTGGCATCAGCTTGTTCGGCCTTGCTATTCAATATGGCAACGCGGGTTTCCAGGTCGGCAGGTTTAATGTCCACAGCTAATCCCCAACCCAGTCTCGACTGAATCCGATCCTCGAGGCCTTCGATTTCTTTAGGGTAGCGATCACAACTGATTACCATTTGTGCTTTAGCTTCGTGCAGGGAGTTGAAAGTATGGAAAAATTCTTCCTGCGAACGGTTTTTGTCGGCGAGGAATTGTATATCGTCGATTAACAAGGCATCGAGACTACGATAAGAATTCTTAAACTCATTTACTTTACTGTGCTGTACCGCTTTTACGTAGTCGGAGACAAAACGCTCGCAGTTGACGTAAAGTACGTTGGCCTGAGGATTATTTTGTTTGATCTGATTACCGATGGCATGCATTAAATGCGTCTTACCCAGGCCGACACCACCGTATATATATAATGGGTTGTATTCTGAACCTGGATTATTACTAATTTGAATAGAAGCTGCTCTGGCAAGTTGATTGGATTTACCTTCAACAAAATTATTGAATATCTGATTATCACTCAAGCCACTAGCCTTACTAGCACGAAGCTGGTCTGGACTGGAAACCGGTTTTGCCGACTGTTGCGACAAACGTGTTTGTGTGCCGATGGATAAGCTCACCGATATAGATTTACTGTCATCCAGGCTGGTGATAAGCTCGCGGATGCGATCTAGAAAATGTTTGCGTACCCAATCCATAACGAAGCGATTTGGAGCAAGTAATTTTAGCGTACTTAGTTCCTGTTCTACCTGTAGTGGCAAAATCCAGGTATTGAGTTGTTGTTCGCTGATTTCACCTTCCAAACAGGAAATACATTGTTGCCAGATAGAATTCAAGGTTTACGCCTGCCCTCGTTTAAGGTTTGCAATAGTATACTTATCCACAGCCAGAGCAAAGCCCGAGGGGCTATTTATTTTGCATCATGTAGCGGCCTTTAATAATTAGTCTGGAATAATGCCATTTAGCTATTGACGTGGGGCCTCAGTCCAAGTAAATTGTCGCGCCTTGTTGAAATCGACAGGCAGTTTAAACCGAGGCTCCAGACATGAAACGTACATTCCAACCAAGTAATTTAAAGCGTGCCAGAACGCACGGATTCCGCGCTCGCATGCAGACTCGTGGTGGCCGTAGTGTAATCAAGGCGCGTCGTGCCAAAGGCAGGGCCCGTCTGACACCTTAAAAATTGACAAATCAGCTAGAGGAAACGTTTCCCAGGCAGTCCAGGTTAACGCGGGCGATAGATTTCAGGCAGGTATTCCAGAGTAATTTTCGTCTCGGCGAAGCCGGTATTACTATACTGCTCGGAAAGTTACCAGGATCAACGCCTAGAATCGGTTTCGCGATAGCGAAGAAGCAAATACCCAAAGCGATCCAGAGAAATCGTTTGAAAAGAATTCTCCGAGAGAGTTTTCGAAAAAATAGGTATCGCTTGCCGGCACGGGACCTGGTCATCATGGTGCGCAAGCCAATTTTGAATATCGAGCCGGCGCTGTTAAATGCAGGTCTGGAAAAACATTGGAACAGCGTTATCAAACTATGCGAAAAATCCTAATAATACCGATACGCGTTTACCAGTATTTACTTAGCCCCTGGTTAGGCCATCACTGTCGTTTTACCCCAAGCTGCTCGCACTATGCGATTGAGGCCATAGAACTACATGGCTCAATCAAAGGTTTAGTATTAGCTTCAAAAAGGCTTTCTTGTTGTCATCCCTGGCATGCTGGCGGTCATGACCCTGTTCCTGATAGCCAGGAACTAAACCCAGGACCGAGTAATCTCCATGGATAATACCCGATTATTTTTGTTCGCCGCGCTGGCTTTTGTTGGCATGTTGCTGTGGCAACAATGGCAGATCGACTATGGTCCACAGCCTACAGGTACAACGGAACAGGTTGTTAACACTGAAACCGCTCAATCCGGTATAACCGCACAAAGTAATATCGATGACTTACCCGATCTAGCGGAAAACCAGGTGAATACGGGTGATGTCAACACCGGCGAAAATATACCAGAAACGCAAATAGCAGCTCAGCAGCGAATTGTTGTCGAAACCGATGTAATTCGAGCCGAAATCGATACATTAGGTGGTGTGGTGCGCTCACTGAAGTTGAAGAAATTTCCGGTATCCCTGGATCAGCCTGATGAATGGCTGGAAATTGTCCATAACCAGAGTGATTCTGTTTACCTAATGCAAAGCGGTTTGCGTAACAAAGCCAATACCGCGCCTACCCACCATAGCAATTACCAAACAGACAAAACCGAATACCGCCTCGAAGATGGCAACGACGAATTGATAGTGCCATTCTACTGGCACGAAAATGGCATCGAAGTTACCAAAAGTTATCATTTTCGTCGAGGTGAATATCTCGCTGATGTTAAACATCGCATAGTCAATAACTCGACCAATGACTGGCTGGGAAGTGAGTATCGGCAGATACAACGCTCACGCCCGTTGGAAACCTCTCGAATTTTATATACTTATACCGGCTCGGTTTATTACAATGATATCGTCAAATACGAAAAAGTTGATTTTGACGACATGGAAGATACGCAACTCAAAACAGAGTCCACTGGTGGCTGGATAGCCATGTTGCAACATTATTTCCTCTCGGCCTGGATACCCGGTGAAAGTGATAAAAACCTGGTTTACTCGATAGCCAATACTCGCCGCAACCCATCAACCTACACGATAGGTCTAAGATCAGAAAATCAGCGAGTCAGTCCGGGTAATTCAGCTGAGTTTGGCAGCCAGATGTTTGTCGGACCAAAAATTGTCAATCGTCTGGAAGAAATTTCTCCTGGCCTCGATCTTACTGTCGACTACGGCGTGCTCACATTTATTTCGAAGCCGTTGTACTGGTTATTATCCTTTTATCACAGTTATGTGGGTAACTGGGGTCTGGCGATCATCCTGCTAACCCTGACTATAAAAGCAGTGTTTTACAAACTGTCGGAAACCAGCTATCGCTCAATGGCGCGTATGCGTAAAGTGGCGCCGCGCATGAAAACCCTGAAAGAGCGGTTTGGCGACGATCGCCAAAAACTCAACCAGGCGATGATGGAATTATACAAAACCGAGAAAATCAATCCGATGGGCGGTTGTTTGCCAATTTTGGTACAAATCCCGGTATTTATCGCACTTTACTGGGCACTGTTGGAAAGTGTCGATTTACGTCAGGCGCCATTTATATTCTGGATTAAGGATCTGTCGGTGATGGATCCGTTTTACGTATTACCGTTAGTTATGGGCGTTAGTATGTTTGTGCAGCAACGGCTCAACCCACCCCCGCCTGATCCAATTCAGGCCAAGGTGATGATGGCATTGCCGTTCATTTTTACCATTTTCTTCGCTTTTTTCCCCTCCGGCCTGGTCTTATACTGGGTAGTGAATAATGTTCTTTCGATTGCGCAACAATGGGTCATCACCAAACGCATCGAAGCCGGCGGTAAATAGGGCCAGTACAAGCCAGGCATTCGAGTTTATGACTGCCAGGGATACTATCACTGCCATAGCTACACCACCTGGTTCAGGCGGTGTTGGTATTATTCGTATATCAGGTTCCCGTGCTCGTGAAATTGGTGAAACCATTACAGCGGGCAAACTACCGGCAAGACAAGTTTTGTTTCGGCGCTTTTTTGATGAGTATGATCAAGCGCTTGATCACGCCATCTGCTTCTACTGCCCCGCACCGCAATCTTTTACCGGAGAAGATGTAGTAGAGTTACAGGCGCACGGCGGCCCGGTACTGCTCGACATGCTGCTCGAACGTATTTGTGCGCTTGGTGGCAGACTGGCGCATGCTGGTGAGTTTTCTCAACGAGCATTTCTCAACAACAAGCTCGATTTAACCCAGGCCGAAGCTACCGCCGATTTGATCGATGCGGGCAGTCGTGCCGCGGCGAAAGCTGCGATGCGATCATTGCGGGGGGAGTTTTCTAGCCGCATCAATGAGCTTGTCGAAAACGTCATCGATTTACGCGTTTTTATCGAATCGGCGCTGGATTTTACCGAAGAAGAGATCGACTTTCTGGCCGACGCCAAAATCGGCGAACGATTGCTCAAATATCAAAAGCAACTAGTTGCCATTCTTGAACAGGCCGAACAGGGACGCATATTGAATGAAGGCCTGAGCCTGGTATTGGCTGGTTTACCGAATGCAGGTAAATCGAGTCTACTAAATTATCTGGCTGGATATGAAGCAGCCATCGTAACCGATATACCAGGCACTACACGCGATGTGTTGCATGAGCAAATTTCGCTCAAGGGCATACCGCTGCGGGTGCGCGATACTGCTGGTTTGCGAGTGTCGGATAATCCGGTAGAGCAGGCAGGCATTAAGCGCGCCTGGCAGGAAATCGAGCGCGCCGATACGGTATTGCTACTGGTCGATGCGACTCTCGGGCTAACTGCCGCAGACCGGGCTATTATCGAGCAGCTTGGTTCGAGTAATTATCGGCTGGTTTATAGTAAAACCGACCTGCTTGCCGGGGACAGTCAGCGTCACAGTGATGCCAGTTACATTTCAGTACATAATGGCGAGGGTCTGGATGAATTGATCGACCGAATTACCGGGCAAATGGTGGATTACAATCAGGACGACCAGACTATACTGGCACGTCGGCGTCACGTCGATGCGCTGGAGAGAGCCTATCAGGGGCTGATCCAGGCGAGTCAGGTATTTGAGACATCCGGGTCGGCCGAATTAGTCGCCGAAGATCTTCGTCTCGTCCAGCAATATTTGAATGAAATTACCGGAGAGTTCAGTAGTGAAGATTTACTGGGTGCAATTTTCTCACGTTTTTGTATCGGCAAATAGGGTTGTTTATGAATTCAGAAAACCAAAAAAAACTGGTGCTGGTAGATGGCAGCTCTTACCTGTTTCGGGCTTATCATGCGATCAGGAATTTATCGCATAACGGGTTTATGACGAATGCCATGTATGGTGTGTTGAATATGTTGCGTAAACTAGTCAAGGACGAACAACCGGACAATATTGCTGTCGTGTTCGATGCCAAGGGTAAAACATTTCGTAACGATATTTATGCCGAGTACAAAGCCCATAGACCACCGATGCCGGATGACCTGCGTGACCAGATTGAGCCGCTGTATGAAATTATCCGCGCGCAGGGTTATCCCCTGATCAGTATCGAAGGGGTGGAAGCCGATGATGTGATCGGCACGCTTAGTGTCGAAGCAGAGAAGCTTGGCTACCAGGTACTAATTTCCACCGGCGATAAGGATATGGCGCAACTCGTAAATGATAATGTTCGCCTTATCAACACCATGAACGACCATCTCATGACAGCATCCTCGGTGGAAGAGAAGTTTAAGGTCAAACCCGATCAAATCATCGACTACCTGGCTCTGATGGGAGATAGTTCGGATAATATTCCCGGTGTGCCAAAAGTAGGGCCAAAGACGGCCGCTAAATGGATATCGGAATACGGCAGTTTGCAGGCTGTGATGGACCATGCCGATGAAATTAAAGGCAAGGTTGGCGAAAACCTGCGCGAGTCACGGGATTTTTTACCCATGTCTTACCAGCTGGCGACAATCAAACTCGACTGTGAAATAGATATAGATATTGATGATCTGGTTCAGGCCGATGCTGATAATGGCGCCCTCGCCGCCTATTACCAGCAGTATGGATTTAACCGCTGGTACGATGACCTCGATAATTCCGAGAACAACATAGAAATGCCCGAGGAAATTCAGGGCGAATATGAATGTGTACTAGGCCGCAAAGATTTCGAACGCTGGTTAAAGCAATTAAAAAGTGCCGATAGTTTTGCGATCGACACCGAAACTACCAGCCTCAATTATATGCAGGCCAGGTTGGTCGGTATCTCTCTGTGTCTGGTTGCTGGCAAAGCCTGTTATATACCGCTGGCGCATAGTTATCTGGGAGCACCCGAGCAACTCGACCGTGCCCAGGTTTTGGCAGATTTGAAACCAGTTCTGGAAGATAAACGGATTAAGAAAACTGGCCAGAATATAAAATACGACGCGCATATCTTGCTCAGTGAGGGTATCAGCATACTAGGCGTAGCACACGATACCATGCTCGAATCCTATGTACTGAATTCAACCGCTACCCGGCACAACATGGATGCACTGGCACGCTTCTATCTAGGTCGCGAAACCATCCATTTTGAAGATATCGCTGGCAAAGGTGCTAAACAATTAACCTTCGATCAAATCGAACTCGACAAAGCCAGTGATTACGCGGCTGAAGACGCCGATATTACCATGCAGTTACATAATTGCCTGCATCAGCGTTTAGTTACGGATGAACCACTTCATCGAGTGTATACCGATATCGAAATACCCCTGATCGAAGTGTTATTAAATATGGAGCAAAATGGTGTATTGATTGATCGTAACCTGCTCCACCAGCATGGTATGGAAGTTGATAAACAACTGGGAGATATCGAAGTCCTGGTTTATCAACAGGCAGGTGAGGAATTTAATTTAAGCTCACCAAAACAGATACAGGCAGTTTTATACGACAAACTGGATTTACCGGTTTTGCGTAAAACCCCCAAAGGTCAACCATCTACTGCTGAAGATGTGCTTGAAGAGTTAGCGCTTAGTTATGAAATTCCGGCGCTGATTCTGGAGCATCGTAGCCTGAATAAATTGAAGACCACTTATATCGACAAATTGCCGCATGAAATCAACGCACGTACCGGCCGAGTGCATACGTCTTACCAACAGGCGGTGGCCTCGACCGGTAGACTATCGTCGACCAGTCCAAATTTACAGAATATTCCAATTCGAACCCCCCAGGGGCGTAGAATCCGCGAAGCTTTTATAGCGCCAACCGGTAAATGCATACTTGCACTCGACTATTCACAGATCGAGCTGCGTATTATGGCGCACCTCTCTGCTGATGAAAATTTGATCAAGTCTTTCGAACTGGGTCTCGACGTGCATCGTGCTACCGCAGCCGAAGTATTCGCCTGCGATCTAGATGCGGTCGATGCTGACCAGCGGCGTGCCGCCAAGGCCATCAACTTCGGTTTAATTTACGGCATGTCGGCTTTTGGACTGGGTAAACAGCTCAATATCGGCCGTAATGAGGCGCAACAATATGTCGACACCTATTTTGCGCGCTATCCCGGCGTTAAGCGTTACATGGAAGATACCAAACAATTGGCTCGTGATCAGAGTTATGTGGAGACAGTATTTGGACGTCGGCTATATCTGCCCGATATTAACGCGCGTAACGCTATACAACGTCAATATGCCGAGCGCACTGCGATCAATGCCCCCATGCAGGGCACAGCGGCAGATATCATCAAACGTGCAATGATTGCGGTACATCACTGGCTGGCGGATAAAGGTGACGACACGCGAATGATTATGCAGGTACACGATGAACTTGTGTTCGAAGTGGCTGAGGAACGCGTACAAAACAGCCAGCAACAAATTGCCAGGTTAATGGTTGCCGCAGCGGATTTATCGATAAAACTCGAAGTCGATACGGGTGTCGGTGCAAACTGGCATGAGGCGCATTAAAATAATCAAATATGACCCCAATATTTATGGAATTTTTAGTCAGCATAGACTATATATTAGCTATAGTAGACAGAACTTTTTGACGTAATAGCTGTCTATCAATTTACGCTATAGCCCAGCGTAAAGTCCGTTCTCCCTCCTATGAGCGGACACTGATTCGGAAACCCCATCCGGATCAAACTTTTTAACCCTGGTAGTTTACTGCCAGGGCTTTTTTTGCTATTTATAACGACAAGTTCAGGCAGAATCAAACCATAGCATGCATTTTTCTCTAAGTTGCTCCAACCCCTGCCGGTTTAACGTTGATAGACTGGAAACCGAATGGCGGTCATTTTCGAGTTGTCGCTGCGCTTCAGCTAGCGCTGTTTGGACGGCAGTTCGGGACAATTTATCTGATTTGGTGAGTAGTATATGCAGGGGCAGGTGATCGCCAACCAACTCGATAAGCGCCTGGTCTAGGCTGTTAACACCTCGTCTTATATCGACCACGATAACCAGGCCTTTTAGCGCCTTACGGTGTAAAAGATAAGTCGATAGCACCAGATCCCAATGGTGGCGCATTTTCTTCGAGACTTTGGCAAAACCATATCCGGGTAAATCGACCAGGTGACGTTGCTCGCCCAACTCGAAAAAGTTAATCAATTGTGTTCGGCCCGGTGTTTTACTGGTTTTACACAGGGCCTTTTGTTCGGTAAGACAATTAATCGCGCTCGATTTCCCCGCATTTGATCGCCCAGCGAAGGCGATTTCATAACCGTGATCGGGGATAAGCTGCGATAGCTCGTAAGCGCTGGTGAGAAAACGCGCCTGTCGAAAGGAAATAGTCATAGTTGGCACTAAGCTCTGGTTGAACGCAACAGTTGTGTATGATATACATTCTCGTCCTAAAATTCCGTAGTTGGATATCGCAGGCATCGGTTTGTTAAGTCAGGGTTCTGTTTTATGGAATACAATCCCCGGGCAGAAATATATTAATATGTGGGCAAAACTATAGTTCGGTTAACTGGTCTATTAACGAATATTTTGCTGAATATGAAATCCAGATCATTTTAGAGAGAGAAAACCCATGAAAAAACAGTGGATGCTAGGGCTAATCGCCAGCCTGCTACTCAGTACACCGCTTTTCGCACAACAGGCTTTTACCACCGGTACCGATTATGAGGTAATCAATCCAGCGGTAAAAACCGATAATCCCGGCAAGATTGTTGTAACAGAAATGTTCTGGTACGGCTGTCCGCATTGTTTTCGTTTTGAGCCTTATGTCGAACAGTGGGCGGCTAACCTGCCCGATGGAGTGGTATTTGAACAGGTACCATCCATATTAAATCCGCACTGGAGCGACCATGCCCGCACCTACTATACCTTAAAGTTAATGGGTGAACTGGAGCATCACGGAGACAATAGTATTCACCGCAAGTTGTTTGATGCCATCCACATTAAACGCAAACGTCTTGATAAAGCTGACGTGATCGCAAAATTTATCGGTGAACAGGGCATAGACGAAGATAAGTTTCGTCAAACTTACAGTTCGTTTCAGGTAGATGCCTTACTCAGGAAAAATTTGAAAAAAGAACGCAAGTACGGTCACAATGGGGTACCGGCCATAATTGTTAATGGTAAATACCTGACTTCGGCATCAATGGCGGGCAGTAATGAGCGCCTGTTACAGGTGGTTGACTACCTGGTTGCTGGCGAGCTAAGCCAGTAATTGTCAGTGGTCGATGATATGTAGCTCAGGCTGCCAGTTTCAATAGCTCGGTTTCGATGCGGGCAAATTCCGCCCGCAGGCCATGCATAAAATCATCCGACTTAGGCAGTATTCCCGATTTTGCGTCCAGTTCCAGCGCCGCGGCCTGGCGAGAGAGTAGAGTACCGCCCAGGTTTGCGCTGCTGGATTTGAGGCTATGCGCCTGTCGCAGAAAGACAGCGACATCGCCTTCGTTGAACGCATGCTCCAGGGCTGTCAGGATCTCCTGGCCGGATTGGATAAATACCGGAATTAACTCACCAAAATCATCACCCATATCTGTCTTTAGTTGGTTCAGGGTACTGTGATCCAGTGTTTCAGAGGATTGCTCAGTCATGTCGTGCTCCACTCAAATATGGCCTTGGCGATGTTGCCTTTGCCTTCGTAGGAAAGCGAATGGCATAAGTCGTCGATTAATAGAATACCACGACCACTGAGCTGAGTGTCATCCACCAGGCTGAGCTGAGTATTGTCATAGTCGAAACCTTCGCCACTATCTTCAACGCGTAAAGTAATACGTCTTATCGCTGATTCCTGTTCTACCGCCAGAGAAAATATAACGTGGCCGGTATCAAGTGCTGCGAGAAGAGCTTCGCGCTGTTGAAAATAACTCGCAAATCCGGCCGGGTCTGATTTCAACTCCGATTTCAATCCAAGCACGCCGTGATCCAGGGCATTCACATACAATTCGGTGATGACAGTAAACAGAGATGGGCGTTCCGATTCGATTTGCTCCATTTCCATTATCTGGTTAACTAATATAGGCACAGGGTTGGTTTCTCGTAAGCGCGAGCCGTCAAATTTTAAGGTCAGGTCCCACTTCCCCTGGTCTTTTTGGAGTTGCTGCGCAGTTGCTTTAACTTCTTTATCTATTTGGGGCAGTATCTCCCTTACGCAGGTGAGTTCAACAAAGGTAACGTCATCGACTTGCGACATATCGCCACAAAAATGATCCAGATCCATAAATAGCTGATCAAAAGTGCTTTTTCCTGATGTTTTGGCAATCACCGCATCCAGGCGGGCTTCACCGAACTCTTCATCTTCCGAGTTGCGCGCCTCGGTCAAACCATCGCTATACAAGAGAATTTTGTCATTTGGGCTGATCACCACCCTTTCCCCGATTTCTTTGGTATCAATTTCAGGGAGCACACCCAATGGCAAGCCCCTGGACTTGCCTCGATGAATAATCTGATTTGAATGTCCGTCAATAATAAGTAAATCGGGCATACCCGCATTAAAGATGCGGACGTGTTCCAGCTCGGGGTTGATAACTACCAATTGAACGCCGAAAAACATACCTACCGGTAATAGCGCTTTGAGCTTTTTATTGATGCCGGACAGTATGTCTTCGGGATCAAAACCCTTTGAGGTCATGGCGTGAAATACTTCCGATACCGGCATCGCTCCAAGCGCAGAAGATAAACCATGCCCGGTAAAATCACCGATCAGAAAAAATAGTTCACGCGAGGGTGAATAGGACGATAGCATCATGTCTCCACTAAAAGTGGTCGCAGGGCGGATACGACTGCGAATATGTGGGTTGCTGATATTGGTACCCTGAATCGCGTTGACAAATACTGACTCGGCAATTTCCTGCTCACGGTGGATCATGCTGTACATCCCCTGGACTTCCTGGTTCAGTGTGGCGATGCGCTGCATAGCGTGAATTTTTGTACGAAGTATGAAGTTATCATATGGCTTCACCATAAAATCATCACCGCCCGCCTCGATACAGAGCCCCAGGGATTCTTCGTCAGTCATTGCGGTTAGAAAAATTATGGGAACAAATCGATTGCCGGTTTCCGCCTTGATCTGACGAGTAGCTTCATAACCATCTACCACGGGCATCATCACATCCATAAAAATAATGTCAGGATTACCGCTCCTGAAAAGATCAATAGCTTCCTGTCCGTTAGCGGCTTCGATGGTTTCGTAGCCCTGCTTTTTTAATAGTGACTTTAAGATAACGCGATTGGTTATTTCATCGTCAACGATTAGGGCCTTGCCAGGATTTGAATTGTTCATATCGGCGTATAGCAATTTATCTGTCGCAAATTGCTTTTGTGGAGTCCTTGTTATTATCGGTTCCTTTTTTTTAGTACATATCGGGCGTAAATCAAGTAAGAAGCCGATGTTAACGTGAAGAGAAAGGTATAAAATTTTTAGCTAAACTTTCCTGCCAGCCAAGTTTTGTCGCCAGGCCTGAGTGGCGAACATCAGTTCTGTTGCAGGCCGCGGTCAATGATTCCTGGCTCGCATGAATAGTCAGATGCTGTCGAGTGCGGGTAATTGCGGTATAAAGTAGCGCCCGGGAAATGGGATATCTGTGGTTTTCTGGCGGCAGAATTAGCGTCACCGAATCGAATTCCGAACCCTGCGATTTGTGCACGGTCATTGCCCAGGCGCTGACATATTCCGGCAGGCTGTAAATGGCTAGTGCTCGTAAACCGCCTTCGCCATCACTAAAGTACGCCCGCAATCGATGCTTGTCGTCAAACCAGAGCATGCCTATATCGCCGTTGAATAGACCAAGTTCGTAATCATTGCGGGTAATTAATATTGGCTTACCCTGAAAACAGGTATCGACGTCAATCCAGGAACGCTTACGCATGGACTCTTCGATATACTGATTAATGGCTTCGTCGCCAAAAGCACCCGAATGCACAGCACAGAGTACCCGGGTAGTCTCGAAAGCCTGCAAAGCCTCTGCTATGTTGTCGCTGGAGACAACCGCCCGATAGTAAGTCAATATGTTTTCAAAAATTCCCCGCTGGGGTTGATCCAGAACCTCAGAGTGCCATTCGAGCTGTGGATCATCGGACTGTAACAGCGCTAAGACGGCGGCTTCGTCACCGGTATTTACCAGGCTTGCGAGTTTGCCGATACCCTGCTGCTGGTCGAAGCGATAGCTCTGCGTTAGTAGCGCAACCGAATCGGCGATGGTTGGCGTTGTGATATCAGTACCAGGATGAATTGCGTGCCCCTGATTGGTAATGTCACCCAGTACATTGCCGGCGGCTACCGAAGCGAGCTGGTCGCGGTCCCCAAGTAGTATTACTCGCGCCTTATCCGCTAAAGCGTCCAACAGTCGATACATCAAAGTCAGGTCAATCATTGAAGCTTCGTCGACCACCACGCAATCCAGCGCCAGTTTGTGATTATGCGAATATCGCAAACCCTGCCGCCGGTAGCCGAGTAGTCGGTGGATGGTACTGGCCTCGCCGGGTATCAACTGGCGGATGTTTCCGTCGATAGAGCTTCGCTCAAGGCCGAGCTGTATCGACTCCATCATTCTCGCGGCGGCTTTACCGGTGGGTGCTGCAAGCGCAATGCGCATATCGGCCTGCTGCGATAATAAAGTCGACAAAATCTGGATAACTGTTGTTGTCTTGCCGGTGCCGGGTCCGCCGGATATCACTGTAAACTGACGCCTGGCCGAAAGCTCGACGGCGTGCTTCTGTTGATCGGTAATATCTTTCAAGACCTTTGACTGCTTGATTACATTAGCATCGTCCATGCTGTGCAGTCGGTTGAGAATATAGTGAGCTACCCTGTCCTCGTAAAACCAGTAACGATAAAGATACAATCGATTTTGTTCGATAATTAACGGACAGGTCTCACCGGCTATACCGACACAATGATAATGCAGCAAAGATCTCCGCCATTGGTCGATGTCTACGCCTAGTGGCATGTCCGGTTTGGGTATGCGCTCGCTGTGAAATAACGGTTCCTCAAAATAACGATCCAGCATGATGCAGACATCACCCTGCTGGTTGGCCTCGCTTACCATTGCGGCGCTTAGAGCGAGCATACTGTCGATATCTTCATCGGCCTTTTCGGCGATAAATTCGGCGAAGTAATAACTCAGATAAGAGATATCACCAAATTCGACCAGGGTTTTTAACAAGCGCTTCATGGCCTGCCGTCCGCGCTAAAAAACTGGTCGAGTGTTTCGATGTCGTCTAAATTCGGTTTCTCGAAGTGAACGCCATAGTCGGGCCCGCTTTGCGGACGCATGGCGCGCAGGAAGAGATAATAGGCGCCGCCAAAATGTTGCTGATAATCGTAGTTCGGTATACGTTGGCGAAGATAACGATGCAGGGCAATCGAGTAAATCAGCGATTGTAAATCGTAGCGACGGTCGAGCATGGCCTGTTGCAGTTTTGCCGGTGTGTAGTCGTCCAGGCTAGCGCCGAGCATATTGCTTTTGTAATCGGCGAGATAGTATTTACCTTCAAATTCAAAAACCAGGTCGATTACACCGGTGATCAAGCCCCTGAAATCCTGTGCATTTAAAGGCTGGATGTTTTGCGAGCTGAGCTGTGCCAAGAGTCCATTTAGCCGTTCTATTTCAATATGTTCAATCGCGAAATCGAAGGCCAGTTCGTTGAGTCTCTGACGGTTAGATAAGACGGATAAACTGAGCCCCTGCTGGCACAATGGCGTATGCAACATTTGTTTAAACCAGTCGATAAGGGTTGCCTCTTGTCCGCTGGAATTCAGGTTAAACCGTGGCGTTAGTCGGGCGACTAATACACGGCACTGTTTTTCGATATCGAGTTGAAAATCCAGATGCTCGAATATTTCGTGCAAAAGTAAACCGATATGACTACCCGCCGGGAAATTGAAAATGGTGTCATCACTTAAAGCCGTACTACCCTGGTGGGCGACTTGATGAATGTCCCGTGTTAAACCTGAGAAACTGTTAATGCGCCAGGGGCTGGCTTTCCGGGGTTCAAAATTTGCAGCCTTTAGTGTCTTTCCACTAAACCGTTCTTCGGTTAATACATTATGCTCCACTTCTAACGGTAAAGGTCGTAATTCGATGTCGCCGGAGGTGGTATTAACAAAATCTTGAAGTTCACTGAACATGGTTTCCGCCTTGATATTAGCGTTGGCGGCTCGGGTATTGAGGTCTACGGCAGGCTGTTTTGAATGCAGCAGGTAGGCTAGCGCGGTTTGATTGCTATTGCCCGAGGCTGCGCCCGCACCAACCTGACCCCAGGCCAGATAAACCTTGCTACGCGCACGCGTCAATGCAACGTAGAGCAGGCGTAAGTCTTCGGCGAGCCTTTCCTTGTCTGCGATCAACCGGTTATCCCTAAACTGTTGCGAGCCTAGATCTGTGCAGGTTTCGAGGCTAGTATCGTGGAAATGAATGATGCCATCCTTGTTATTGAGCAACGATTTACAGTCCCACAGATAGGGTAAAAATACCACCGGATATTCGAGTCCTTTACTCTTGTGGATGGTGACAATTTTTACCAGCGCCTGGTCGCTTTCGAGGCGTAGTTCGGCCTCCTCGGAAGTTGACTCGTGCATTTGACGCCGGAACCAGTTGAGCAGACTATCAACCCCGGCTGTGGAGAGTGATTGTTGTTGAAGTAGTTCGACCAGATGTAGCAAGTTAGTAAGACGACGCTCGGCTTGCTCGCGCCATGCTAATTTTTGCGCCAGTTCAAAGCTTTGCAATGCTTGCTGGAACATGGCTATAAAACCCTTAGTTAGCCATTGTTGATGTAGATTGAGAAATTGCTCGCTGCAACGTTGCCAGTTGGCATCAGTATCGGTGATATTGGCGATTTGTTGGTAGTTGTAATGTAGTAACGAGCTGGCCAGGGCACGTCGAATTAACTGCCGATTTGTCGGTTGGGCGATGCCTTCTAGCAAGTTGTATAATCCCTCGGCTTCATCGCTGTCGAAAACCCTTTCCCTGCCAATAGTAACGGCATTAATACCCTGCTCTTCCAGTTGTCGCCGCAATGCTTCACCCTGATAAGCGTTACGCACTAGTACGGCGATGTCGCCACTTTGCAAGCCTCTACCATCGATCGTGATCCGATTTTCGTGCCCGCCTTTTACTAATCTGACAATTTCATTCGCGGTAGCTCTATTTAAATAGTGACTGGCAACGCCCTTGCTTAACGGCTTATTTTCTTCACCGGCTGGTATATGCCAGAGTGTCATAGCTGTCTGCGCCTGATTGTCGATGATCAATGGCGTTGTGGCATTGGCTTGTAACGCCGCTGCCGGGGTAAAGTCGATAGAGTCCGAAAAGATAAAGCTATCCTGCCGATAGATGAAAAAATGATTGACCGCATTCACCAGCGAAACCTGCGAGCGCCAGTTAGTCTGCAAAGAAAAATATTGAATACCCTCGAGATGCTTTGCCTGCATATAAGTAAAAATATCCCCGCCACGAAAACTGTAAATAGCCTGTTTTGGATCGCCAATGAGGGTCAGGCTGAGGCTTGTTTGCTGATAATAAATGCGTTTGAATATTTCATATTGTGTGGCATCGGTGTCCTGAAATTCATCGATCATCGCCACCGGGAATTGCTTACGAATTACGGCATGCAGTTGTTTTGATGAATCATGCTGCAAGGCTTCTCGTAGTAAATCGAGTTGGTCTTGATAGGAGATCATTCCGCCTTCTGATTTTACTTTTCCAACTTGCTTTGAAATGGACTGAAAAGCCTCGATCAAAGCTACTGGTTTCAAGTCAGATAGTAGCTCTTTAATAACCTGATTAATCGAATTGACAGCATGAAAAAAAGCATTGTCCAGATCTGGATCCTGTCCGCGTTTTGATGGCCTGGAGTTTTCATGCAAAATATCGGATGCCAGATAGCAAAAATTATTGGGTAAAGGGAAGGCTTTTTGTGAATCAAAATATTCATTAAGCTGTTGTACAAAGTTATCAATATTGTCTGCATGGTAAGGCAGGCTTTTACTTCGCCCTAACACTTTGCTCTGACGTATAATATCGGCGATTGATTCGTGCCACTGATCGCTTAGTCTGAGTAAATCATTTTCTAGCGCCCCGAATTGCTTAAAAATATCTTTTAGGTGCTTGTCGGGTTGAGGTACTAATTGTGCTGAAGGTCTTTGTCTGATTTCATCGAGCCAGCCGCTAAAGCATTTGAAGCTTTTGATAGCCGAGAACAGCAATCCAAGTTCGGACAGGTTAAGTTGGTAAGTTTCTCTGCGCCACCAGTCGCGCACCGCTGTTTGCCAGAGACCGTCATCGTCGGTAAGTAACTCCTTGTCAAAAAATTGCTTACCGGCCAATGCATGATCCTGTAATACACGTTGGCAAAAACTGTGGATAGTCGAAATCGCGGCTTCATCCATGCTGCGTAGGGCAAGTTGTAAACGCCGTATAGACTGCTGTTGTTGTTCACTATTTTGAGGCTGAAATTGAGCCAATAATTTTTGTAAAAACTGATCGTCGGTTTTTGCGGGCTGTTGAAGTAACTTTAGCGCCTCAAATAGTCGCAGCCTGATACGCCCGCGTAATTCTTCAGTGGCGGCATTAGTAAAGGTCACAACCAGAATTTCCCTAGTCAATTTGCCTTCAAGAATGTGGCGCAAGTATAGATTGGTAATAGTATAGGTTTTACCCGTACCGGCACTGGCCTCAATGAGCTTGATGCCATCGAGTTCGATATCAAGCATTCGGTTGGCGTCGAGTTGTATCGTCGAATGGGTCATTGATCTGTGACCTGATCAATAAGCCTGGCGTAAATACGACTAGCATAGTCAGCAAAGGTCGGTTCAAGCAGTGGTTGTATTTCGATGCCACGCAATGCGATCTTTATGTATTCATCTTCACTATCACCGCCAGCACCGAATTGACTATTTTGCCCCCATGACTTCTCGACGTTATCACCATTTGCGAAGGCGAAACTACTCAGTGGGAATATTGGTAATATGCTCTCTAATCCGCGTTGGAATATTTCACCGTAGTCGAGTAGCAGCGCTTTAGCGGAATCCTCATCTACAGGACTTAATTGAAAGGTTTTATCGCTGGTAATAAGCCTGCTGGTTTGCTGCTCTGATATTGTGCTGTTGACGCATAAGGCCAGATGGTCGAGCCACAGTGCGAGCAACTGTGGCCCCTTGAATTTGCTCGCGGTATAATGCATGAGACCGATGCCTGCATAATAATTTTCCACTTCGCCATAAAGCAAAACGTTATTATCCAGTTGACAATGCAGGCTTTGAGGTTGCTTATCACTCTGCTTGTAATGGGCCAATTGATTTAACCAGAGACGTTGTTGATCGCTTAATGTTTCGAGTGCGATTTCAGCAGCGCTACCATGGGGAAGCCTGCCTTCGGCACGAAGCATATGCAGCTGGCTGCGGTTACCGCCCACAATATCTTCGGCTAGCCGGGTCTTGATTTGCCAGGCATCGAGACCCTCGATAGTAAAGCGTTCTTCGTCATCGTCAGCTTCGCGTTGTTCAAG
>JAAENK010000278.1 GCA_024224415.1 Gammaproteobacteria bacterium
GTGTTTTGCCCTTACGGTATCGATACCGCCGAAATCACCATGGCGGCGCGCGATGTGATGGCTAAAGTTGGTGTCGGTCAAAAATATAGCAATGAAATCATAGGCAAGGTTTACAAAATCGGTAACAACCTCGGCCTGCCGGAACCTGCCCTGGCCGATACATTGGAAGGTCTGGAAGAGGATATTGAAGAAGAAACCGGTGTCGTAGTGCGATTGCCACTGGATGAGAAGGGTGCAGATATCCTCGTCGTAACGCCTTCGGCTGATTTCTTCGCAGAACCCCACGTCGATGGACTGATGGGTTACGCCAAGGTATTCCACGAAGCAGGCGTAAGCTGGACTTTGAGCTCCAAAGCCTCCGAAGCGGCAAACTTCGGTCTGTTTATCGGTAATCACGAAAACATGCGCAAGATTGCCTGGCGCATTCGCGAAGCCGCTATCGACCTTGGCGTTAAACGAATTATTTTTGGTGAATGTGGTCACGCCTGGCGAGTGGCTTATAGTTTTCTGAATACCATGGCCGGCCCGTTCGATTTTCTCGACCCGAAGTATCCGGTACCGCAGCATATATGCGAGTTTACCCACGATCTAATCCAGCGCGGCAAGCTCAATCTCAAACCGTCCGAAAATGACTGGATGACAGTTACTTACCACGATTCCTGCAATATCGCCCGCGCATCGCGCATGGGTGATATGCCCGGTGGTCAATTTACCATTCCGCGCGACATCATCCGTTCGGTGTGTAATAACTTCGTCGATATGGCCCCCGAAACAATACACGAATCCACATTTTGCTGCGGTGGTGGTGGCGGTCTGTTAACTGATGACCTGATCGAAGTACGCGTCAAGGGCGCAATGCCGAGAATGACCGCACTGAAAAACGTTGTCGAAGAGGAAGGCGTAACGCATATGGCGGCGATCTGCGCAATTTGTAAATCGCAGTTCAGCAAGGTATTGCCGGTATACGGCATGGGTATGGACATGATCGTCAGCGTACATCAACTGGTGAGCAGCGCTTTAATCCTAACTGGTCAACAAACCGAATCAGATTCAATATCAGGAGAGTCAAATGGCAGCATCGAGTAAAGATGTGAACACTCGGTTAACTTTTCGAAGGTTTAAAGATGACGATAGCAAATATCGCAGCCTCGGCGAAGATATCTTCAACGAAGACCATTCGCACAAATGCCCGACTTATGTGCATCGCACACCGCCCTGCCAGGGTAGCTGCCCATCTGGTCAGGATATTCGCGGCTGGCTCGATATCGTACGTGGCATCGAGAAGCCACCCGAAGACATAAGCATGCAGGAATATGCTTTCCGCCGTTCCACCGATGCAAACCCCTTCCCCAGTATGATGGGGCGTGTCTGCCCGGCACCCTGTGAGGAAGGTTGCAACCGTAGGCAGGTCGAAGAGTTTGTCGGTATTAATTCAGTCGAGCAATATATAGGCGATAGCGCCAAAACATCGGGTTTTAGCTTCGACAATAGTGCAGACATGAGCGGCAAGAATATCGCCATAGTCGGCGGTGGCCCAGCAGGTCTGGCGGCGGCTTACCAACTACGCCGCAAGGGTCATGCGTCGGTCATTTTTGATGATCACGAAGAACTCGGCGGCATGTTTAAATACGGCATTCCCGGTTACCGTACCCCGCGTACATTTCTCAACCATGAAATTCAGCGCATCCTCGATATGGGCGGTATCGAAGTCAAATTGAATACACGCGTCGGTCAGGATGTTTCCATGGAAAGCATCGAAAATGATTATGACGCGGTTATCTGGGCAATCGGCTGTAAAACTGGTCGCCCTATTCCGGTAAAGAATGCCGAGGCGCCCAATTGTGTCTCTGGGGTGGATTTCCTCGAAGCCTTTAACAAGGGTGATATGCAGGTCACCGCCAAACATGTGGTCTGCGTTGGCGGCGGAGATACTTCGATTGACGTAGTATCGGTTGCTCGTCGGCTTGGCGCAGCCGCAACACTCACTTCTTTATTCGCCCGTAACGAAATGACAGCCTCAGAGCACGAAGTACAGGACGCCCTGCGCGAAGGCGTCAATATTCAGGATGGTGTTATGCCTCTTGAGGTAATACACGGCGATGATGGTCGTGCTATTGGCCTGAAAATGTGCCAATGCAATATGGTCGATGATCGCCCAGAACCGGTCGAAGGCACCGAATACGTAATTGACTGCGATTTAATCGTTTCGGCGATTGGCCAGACTGGCGACCTTGAGGGATTGGAATCGCTCGATAACGGCAAGGGGCTGATCGACGCCGACGCCTTTTTCCGTGTACCCGGTCACGAAGGGCATTTTGTCGCGGGCGATATCGTACGCCCTCACCTGTTGACTACAGCCATAGGACATGCCTCTATTTGCGCCGATTCCATCGATAGTTACCTTAGTGATAAAGCGTTTATTAAACGTCCAAAAGTTGATGTTCATCATTTCAGTTTGCCTAACAAGTTACACGAGTCCGCATTGGCTCCCGACGAATTCACGCATGATGGTGATGAACGCGGTACCGACAGCTCAAACTACGCGATTCATAACTTTGAAGACCGTTCTGACAAGGAAATCATTTCTTCGGACCGCTTGTTCCTCGGCCACTTCGAATACACCGAACGTCTCAAGCGCGATGACAATGTACCCGATACCGAGCATGTACTCGGACACTTCGAAGACCGAATTGTACCTTTAAGTGAAGAACAGGCGATTACCGAAGCAAGTCGCTGCATGAGCTGCGGCATGTGCTTCGAATGTGATAACTGTGTGATTTACTGCCCGCAGGATGCCGTCTTCCGCGTCAGGAAAGACAAGAAAACCATGGGGCGTTATGTCGATACCGATTATTCGCGCTGTATTGGTTGCCATATCTGCGCCGATGTCTGTCCAACGGGTTACATCGATATGGCGATGGGTGACCATTAAGCCGTGTTGAAACTAGTCAACATTGTCCTGCTTTTTTTGTTGGTATGGTTTACCCATTCTCTGGCAGGTGAATATTCTGGCCCGAACCGGGATGCTGAAGGCAATATCGTTCCAACGCCTAAAGGCGAGGCCTGTATAGCACCAGTCGCTGAAATGCGTCGCGAACATATGAACATGTTATTGCACAAACGCGATCAAACCATGCGTGAAGGCATTCGCACCAAAAAGGCAAGCCTGACCGAATGTATCAACTGTCACGTTACCCCCGATGCTTCTGGTAATGTCGCCAGAATAGACAATAAACAGCATTTTTGTGCGAGTTGTCATGTTGCCGCCAGTGTTTCTATCGATTGTTTTTCATGTCATGCCGATCGACCGGCTTCGATGTTTAGCCAACAGGTGAGTGAATGAGCCATTTCGATTCATATCGCCGCCGCTTACTGGGCGCTGCTAGCGCTACACTTGCCGGACTGACTATTGCTCCCGGGGTTTTGTTACAAACTGTTCAGGCTAAAGCCGACAATGAAGCAGCCAGCAGCCAGCAGCGCTGGGGACTTTTAATTGATACCAATCTTTGTGAGCCTGGTTGTGACAAATGTGTCACCGCCTGTAATCAGGAACATGGTTTGCGCCCCCTGCACGGGCCAGAAACAGACGCCCAATGGATTCGCAAGGTTAGCCTGAAACATAAGCAGAGCGGTCATGAATTACATATGCCGGTAATGTGCCAACATTGTGGAGAACCACCCTGCGTCGATGTCTGCCCTACCGGCGCATCATTTAAACGCGCCGATGGCATTGTGCTGGTTGATAGGCATATCTGTATAGGTTGTCGATACTGCATGATGGCGTGCCCTTACAAGGCCCGCAGTTTCGTTCATGAAAAACTAACCGACCAGCTACCCCGCGCACCGCGTGGCAAAGGTACGGTTGAGGCCTGTACACTTTGCGTGCACCGGATTGATCGTGGTGACGACAATACTGCCTGTTCCGAAGCCTGCCCCAACACTGCAATGACCTTTGGTGATCTAAAAGATCCAGCCAGTGAAATTTCTCAAAAGCTGGCTCAACTCGGTGGACAGGAATTGCGCAAAAAGCTTAAACTCGATACCGGTGTACGCTACCAGGGGATTCCTGCCTGATGGTTACTCAACGTTATCAACCGATTACTACGTCTTCGGCATATAAACTCAGCATGGTTATTGCCCTGGTTGGGCTATGTATCTCGGGTCTGGGAGCCTTTAACATGGAACACGAAGGCCACCATATTACCGGTATGAGTAATCAGGTGATCTGGGGCATGCCGCATGTAATAGCCATCTTCCTCATCGTATCGGCGTCCGGCGCACTCAATGTTGCATCGATTGCATCGGTATTCAACAAGGATTTTTACAAACCTCTAGCGCGCCTGTCGGCAGTGGTTGCCGTGGCTTTGCTGGTCGGTGGTCTGGCGGTGATATTGCTCGATCTCGGTCGTCCAGACCGATTGCTAATAGCGATGACGCACTATAATTTCAGTTCTATATTTGCCTGGAATATCATTCTTTACACCGGGTTTGTTGGCCTTACCCTGGTTTATTTATGGACAATGCTGGACTGGCAGGTTGAACAATACAAGCGCATTGCAGGTATTGCGGCTTTTTGCTGGCGTCTAATACTCACCGCAGGTACCGGTTCAATATTCGGTGTGTTAATTGCGCGTGAGGCTTATAACATCGCCATCATGGGGCCGATGTTCATTGTTTTGTCGCTAGCTTACGGGCTGGCGTTTTATTTGATCGTACTCGATCTGTTCATGGATAAAGAAGAATTCACCAAAGTCGAACAACGTTTGAGCCGCCTGTTGGTGGTTCTCGTTTTATGTGGTTTGGCGGTAAGTGTCATTTATCATTTGGCTAACTGGTTTTTGTTTGATGCACAATCTTTCGAGTTTTTTCTGTTGGCCAGCGATGAAGTTTATCCCTGGCTACTCTGGGGAGTACATCTAACTCTGGGCTGCATTCTACCCATCTTATTGCTACACAAACACAAAACCATCCTGGCCAGCCTGTTGGTCATCATTGGTGGTGTCGCCCAATTCTATGCACTGGTCATTGGCGGTCAATCCTACCCGATGCCTTTGCTGGAAGGTTACGCGGCGACCTCGACTTTTTCAGACGGCATTATCGCCAGCTACTCACCTTCACATTGGGAGCTCATGTTAGGCAGCGGTGGCTTTGCAGTCGCTTTGTTAATCACTGTCTTCACCATGCGTTTATTTCGACTTCTGCCCAGTAGCAGATGACCGCGTTTTACCTTTCGGCTGCACATAAATCCTCGGGCAAAACCATGCTGTCGATGGGTTTGAGTGCTGCTCTGAAAGCACGTGGTTTATCGGTACAGACATTCAAAAAAGGACCTGACTATATCGACCCGATCTGGTTAAACCTGGCATCTGGAAAACCCTGTCACAACCTCGATTTTTTTACTTCTTCGAGCGAATTTATCCAGTCGCAGTATTATCATTATGCGGCGAACAAGGATATCGTGCTGGTCGAGGGCAATAAAGGTTTGCATGATGGTGTCGCGGTCGATGGTTCCGACAGCAATGCCGCGCTGGCTAAGCTGCTTAAATTGCCAGTGGTTTTGGTGATCGATACGGTCGGCATTACTCGGGGTATTGCACCCCTGCTCTGTGGTTATCAGGCTTTTGATACCGATGTTGAAATTGCAGGCGTGATACTCAACAAGGTCGGTGGTAGTCGACATGCTGGTAAATTAGTCAATGCTATCCAGCAATATACCGATATTCCGGTGCTCGGGGCAATCAACAGGGATAAGCCTCTCGAACTGTGCGAGCGTCATTTAGGGCTGGTGCCTGGCAATGAATTTGGTGACCATACTGAATCATTCATCAATTTATGGAGACAACGGGTTAACAGGGAAATCGACCTCGATAAAATCCTGGGCTTTAAGCCTAAAGCTACACAACCCTGTGATTTACAGTTTTATCAACAAACCAGACAGACTGGATTCAGGATTGCAGTCGCCAGGGACTCTGTTTTTAGCTTTTACTATCCCGCTGACATGGATCGATTTGCAGCGTTAGGCGTCACCCTGGTGAATTTTGATACCACGGTTGATCATAAGTTACCTGAGAATATCGATGGATTGTTCATCGGCGGCGGTTTCCCAGAAACTAATCTTGATAAGATTTCTAGCAATATCTCGTTACTATCTGATATTAAAGAGAAAATAGAATCCGGGTTACCATCTTATGCTGAATGTGGTGGCCTCATGTACCTATGTCGCAGTATTCAATGGGGCAGCGAAACCAGATCCATGGCCGGCGTCATTGCCACCGATGTAGTCATGCATGACAAACCTCAGGGACGAGGCTACGTTAGCCTGACGCCGACTGTAAGTCACCCCTGGTTTAACAACGTCGCATTATCAGCAATCCAGACACATGAATTTCATTACTCCTCCCTAATCAACTATGACGAGCCTTATAGCTATGCCTATCAGGTTGATCGTGGTCACGGCATCGACGGCAATAATGATGGTATAATTGTCCACAATCTGCTGGCGAACTATAGCCATTTGCGTCATACCGACGCCTGTCCATGGGTTGACCAGTTTGTTAATTTCATCAGTTTATGCAAAACGGTTGTTAGTAATGATTACAATCACCAAGAGCGCAGCCAGTCAAATTGAGCTTTCCGCCACACAAAGCGGCATAACCAATGTGATTATGCGAATCGCTATTCGCAAGCTCGATGACGGCAGTTTCCATTATGCGCTCGGCTTCGATGACGCCATTTCTGCGCAGGACATTCGGTTTAGCAGCGAAGGTATCGAGCTGGTCATCTCTCCGGAATCCCGAGATCTGGCACAAGAGTTAACCATCGATTATGTTGAGCTCAATTCGGGAGAGAAGAACTTCATCTTCATCAACCCCACCGACCCCAATTGTTCGTTACCAACCGACCTGGTTGGCTAAATAATGGCAACAGAATCTGGCAATCATGTTGCAGAACCTGTCGAATGGTACTCAGCTTTGTCGAGTAAAGACTCAAAATGGCAAAAAATTCGTCGTTGTACCAAAAATTGCCGCATCCTTATTTTTCTGGTTTTGCTGGTAATCGGTTTTTCGGCATTAGCTTATACGAGTGTATATAATCCACCCAACTCATCGGATCAGGCAAAAAATGTCTTTTTGGTATTATGTCTGTTTAATATTGCAATTTTCGCAATTACCTTTTTACTGCTCTGGACAGACTATATACAGCCGCTTTTGAACCTGGAAGCCTGGGTACAGAAAATGCGCAGTGGTGACCTGAATAGTGAAATCACCGTACCAAGGCATGGTCAAATGTCGGAACTTGCTGTGGATCTAAATGACTTCGGCACCATGTTCAATAACCTCTCACGCAATACCGAGCAGCAACTGCTGCAATATACCCAGCATACCGAACAGAAAAATCAGTCTCTGGCAATTCTTTACGACGTCGCTTCTACGATTAATTCTTCATTGAATTTAAGTGATTTACTGAGGCGTTTTCTCAACAGTATGGCCACCGCAATCAAGGCGACAGCGGGTTCCGTACGCCTGCTTAACACAGATGATCAAATGGAACTGGTTGCCAGCATAGGATTCAACGAAAAGTTGAAGATTTGTGAAAAGAAGCTGCCATCCGAGTCCTGCGCCTGCAGCTTAAATCAGGCTTATGACGGCTTTATTTACCAGGAAAGTCTTGACTCATGCTATCAACATATCGACGATGATTTTTTCAAGCAGGATCTTGGTCTTATTGTTGTACCGCTTCAATACCAGGGGCAAACACTTGGCATTTTCAACCTGTTCATAGATCATTCAAACTTTAAGGCAAATGAAGACTATAAAGGGCTGTTTACCAGTGTCGGTAAACACCTGGGTATGGCTATCGCCAAGGCCCGTTTGGACGACGAATCGCACAAACTTTCCATTATTCAGGAACGTAACCGCCTGTCATTTGAGTTACATGACTCACTGGCGCAGACATTAACCAGTATTCGATTTCAAATTCGTATCCTCGATGAAATCTTGCAGCAACAGGGGGAATATGATTCCTGGCATCATCTCGAACGCATTGAAAATACCGTCGAAGAAGCCAATACCGAGCTACGCAGTTTAATCGCACATTTTCAGGCACCTATAAGCAATCAGCCGATAATTGATGCAGTTAAAGATTTAGTCAGACGTTTTCGCAGTGAATCGGATATACCCATATTTTTTCAACATTCAATCGATAACCCCCTCCAATTCCCTGATCGCATTCACCTCGAAGTCATGCGCATCGTCCAGGAAGCCTTAAATAACATCCGTAAGCATAGCGAAGCCAGTGTTGCTCGTGTCATGATACGCCTCGTAAATGGCAACCAGGTACAGATATTAATTGAAGACGATGGCGTCGGTATTAAAGCAACAAGCCGTGATATATTACCCGGTGAACAAATTGGCCTGAAAAGCATGCGTGAGCGTGCGGCCAGAATTAAAGCCGGATTCACCCTCGACAGCGACCCCGGTGATGGCACCCGGGTCATCCTGGAAATAAATCAGGAAGAAAAAGCACCAGAGGATATAGTTTCAATTGAGACCAGTCTTAACCAGAGTAAATAACAATGACAAGCATAGAAAATTTACGCGTTCTTATCATCGATGATCACACCCTGTTTCGTGAAGGTCTCGAAAGTTTGCTTTCCAGAAGACAAATCGAGGTGGTCGCCTCGGTCGGTGATGGCAATGAAGGCATAAAACTGGTCGACGAACTAAAGCCCGATATCGTTTTACTGGATATGCGCATGCCCGAAATAAACGGTCTCGGCGTCTTATCTCAATTGCAGGAAAAAGGTGTCAGCATGCCCATCGCCGTGCTAACCACCAGCACTGACGAACGCGACCTGGTCGAATCATTGCGCTCCGGTGCTCGCGGGTATTTGTTGAAAGATATGGAACCCGACTCATTGGTCATCGCATTACGTGATATCGTCGAAGGTAAGACCGTAGTCGCGCCTACCCTGGCACCGATACTGGCGAAGGTAGTTCAGGGGAATTTCCCCGAGCTTGATGATAGTAATTCACCATTCGAGCACTTAACGCCACGCGAAACTGAAATTCTCTGTCTACTCGCCGAAGGTCAAAGCAATAAGGTTATTGCGCGGAATTTGGGAATTTCTGATGGCACGGTTAAATTGCACGTGAAAGCGATATTACGCAAGCTTAATATCCATTCTCGCGTCGAAGCGGCGGTACTGGCAGTTGAACATGGTTTGAAAAATTCACAAGTGGGCGAGACCGCCGGTTAGGTTTCTACCAGGTAACTCGACAATGCCTGCTAATTCCAGGTGATGAAGTAATGATTTTCACCTCGAATGCCAGGCGACCGTTTCATTACGGCTATTACCCGCTGGAACGTCTTGCCAGGGATAAACAAATCGGCGCAACCGAGAGACAGGCGAAGCAAGTCTCTCCCCCAGCAGCCCTCTCTCACGCCGACTCAACTTATGGCCAGGCGGTAGATAAGTATCACGAAATCTTCAAGGCATTTTGTCGTGGTGAACCAGCTCCTGCCCGCGCACCAGTTCCAGATGACCCCGAATTGAGGACGGTTGATATAAAAGGTGCTGGCTATTTTCTCGATGCCAGTCAAATCGGAATCTGTGCACTGTCAGAATCCTGCTGGTATCAGAGCGCGTCTGCAGAA
>JAAENK010000279.1 GCA_024224415.1 Gammaproteobacteria bacterium
ATCTACTAATAACAGGAAGCATGTTCCTGCTCGTTATACTGATTGCGCTTTTTTACTTTTACCAAATCCAGACCACCTGGGTAGAAAGCAAACCATATCAACGCGCTAATACAACTCCAGCCAAAGCCCTGGTTGTCGCCTATTCACGTACCGGGAATACATTTGGTGCCGCCAATGCGGCTGCTCGTTACCTGGATGCTGATCTATTACAGATTAGAGCACCGCAATATGGCTTGACAGTGGAGGGACAAAGGCTTGCCGGTGAGGATGCTGATGCACAATTGACAACCACGCCAATTCAGCATGATCCTGTTGATCTATCCCGCTATAGTTTAATCGTATTATGTGCCCCAACCTGGTGGTTTCGCCCGGCAGTTCCAGTGTGGTCATTTGTTGAAAACCATAATTTTTCAGGTAAACCTGTTTTCCTGATTATGACCGGTAACAGTCGATATAAAAAAGAACTAACCCAACCATTTGCAACCCTGGTTAAAGACCAAAATGGACTATTTATCGATATGCTTTTTGTCAGGCGCGGACGCTTTTTCTGGCAAAAAACACCGGACGAAGTTAATCAGGAAGTTGTTGGGTTTCTAAAAACAATGTTACTCGGATAGATTTAGAATTATAGAAATTTATCCTTTCAGGGGTCACAATAACAGTCTGGATTCTGATAATGTACTAAAAATTTCAGGAATAGTGCTTACTACTAAAGGGGAGATGGAGCATGAGTAGAAATATTGTCCTGTGCGCAGATGGAACGGGTAATAAGGGAGGGCATACGCCCGATAGTAACGTCTTCAAAACCTACAACGCGATCGACATTAAAGATACCTCCAGAAGTCAAATCACCTATTATGACAACGGTGTTGGTACATCCACCAATAAGTTTGTCAAGGCTATATCCGGGGCGATGGGGGTTGGCTTCCAAAGCAATGTTCGAGAGTTGTATACATTTCTTGCTAAAAACTACCAGAAAGGCGACAGGGTATATATTTTTGGCTTTAGCCGGGGGGCTGCCACGATCAGGGCCTTTAATGGTTTTGTGCACGATTGCGGCTTGATCGTGGCGGACAAAGACTACGACGATGTGAAGCTTGAGGATGAAGTCAAGACGTTGATCAAAGCCCATCTTGCACGTTGCTATAAAAAACGTAAAGGTGAAGCGTTTGATACAGAAATTGCAGAAGGAAAGAAGGTTGAAGGCTGTAATAGTGAACGAGTAAAAATAGATATTGAGTTTGTTGGCGTATGGGACACTGTTGCGGCTCTTGGGATGCCAAAAAATACAGATAAGACGGGCATTTTCTCCTGGTTAATAGACAAGGTTTTCAGCGGCATCGATAGTATTTTCAACTACTTTACCCATTACCGCTCGTATAATTTTGAGCTTACTCCCAATATCAACCGTGCGTGCCACGCCTTATCTATTGATGATGCGCGTACTGCTTTCTGGCCTTTGGTGTGGGATGAAGTAAAGGCTGAAAAATTTAAAACCAGGGTTGATCAGGTATGGTTTTCCGGTATGCATTCTGATGTTGGTGGGGGCTATCCTCGGCGGGATATGGCCAATGTGCCACTGCTCTGGATGCTTGAACAGGCGATGAGTGAAGGACTTCGATTTAACATGAACGTTCTGCAGGAAGTTAAAGATCGTGCCAATGTACATGACAAAATCCATGATTCTCGTGACGGATTCGGTGTATTTTATCGCTACCATCCGCGGGATATTGAAACACTGTGCCAGGATAGTGCCCGGAAGGGGATTCTCGAACCTATACAAATTCATGAATCGGTTATTAGTCGGTTGTATTACAGAACAGCGGGTTATGCCCCGCTATTATTGCCCCCTAAATTTAAAATTGTTGGAGCCAGCCACGCTAAAAATACCGAGGTCAATACTCCGGATGATAGCAACTGGCTCAATTACAGGATGCGCATGCGAGATACCGTGAAGCTTCTAAAGGAGCTTTATATGTATCAATTATTTATCAGCTTGTTTGTTTTGGTCAGTTGCATTTACGCCTGGAATCTTGATGGTATTGTGATTCCCGAGCAACGCAGCAGTTTTTGGGGTACGTTTGCCGATATTGCTCAATACTTTCTCCCCAATATGTTTAACAACGCTGTAGAGTTATGGGTACATCAGCAACAATATCAGCTTGCCACCACATTGATATTAGCATTTTTATGGTGGTGGGCGCGTTATTATTCCAGGCTTAGCTTAAGAACCAATGCCCTGGGCCAAAGGCAGGAGGTTATTGACGATATTACTGACGATAACCTGGGCATCGACCCTGCCCAGCAAGTGGCGATTGAAAGCGCCTCGCTTGATAGCTACCGTAAGGCCATCTTTTTTCACCTTTTGTTTGCAGTGCCTCTACTTTTGATTGTTGTCTACTTACTCTGGTACGCAATTATGGGGCAGTGATATAAGTCCTTATCAACTGCTTGTGAGATTGCCCCCCTAGTGCCATAATACGCGCCGCTTTGAAGATGCTGACAAGCTGTATTTTCTTACGATTACGACTAAACCAAAGGTAAGCACAGATGAGTTTTTTTATTAACGATGCCATGGCCCAGGGGGCTGGTGCACAACAGGGTAGTACGCTGGAATTAATACTGCCGTTGCTGCTCATGTTTGGCATATTCTATTTCCTCCTGATTCGTCCACAGCAGAAGAAGGCCAAGGAACATAAGAATATGGTTGGAGCACTGAAAAAAGGTGATGAAATCATCACCAACGGTGGCATTCTTGCCAAAATCACTAATGTTGAAGAAGGTTTTTTAACCTGCAAGATAGCCGAAAACGTTGAAATCAAGGTTCAGAGCCATGCGATTTCGTCGATATTACCGAAAGGCACAATCAAGAAGCTGTAAACCCAATGGTCAATTATTACGCTCCGTGGAAGTATATTCTACTCATCCTCGTTATCACATTCGGCTTTATTTACGCTACGCCTAATCTCTATGGTGAAGACCCGGCGGTGCAAATATCACATCGGGTTAATCTGGTTGGTGAAGATGATTTAAAGCAGATCAGCAACCTGCTGGAAAATGAAGATTTGGCCTATAAATCAATTGTACTGGATGTCGGTAATATTCTGGTTCGCTTCGACGATACCGAGCAGCAATTAAAAGCGGCCAGTATGATTGGTGATGTTTTGCGTGAATCCGACCGTCGCTACGGTGTTGCGCTCAATTTAGCGCCGGCTACTCCCGACTGGCTGGCGAGTTTTAACGCATTGCCGATGTACCTGGGGCTGGATTTGCGCGGTGGTGTACACTTTTTGATGGAAGTCGATATGGAGTCGGCGATTGAGAAATCGTTGAAGCGTGCAGAGGGCGAAATTCGCAGCTTCATGCGCGGTGAGAAAATTCGTTACAAAACGGTACAAACCGATGCTCGCACAATAAAGATCCGTTTTGCCAAAATTGATGAACGCGATGCAGCAAGAGTGACTCTGGAAAACGAATATCGGGACTACGTGTTTACTGATAGCGACGATGGACGTAGTTGGTTTATCGAGTTGAGTTTTAACCAGACGGCGTTTGAAGAAGAAAAGCGATCCGCAATACAGCAAAATATTTCAACCTTGAAAAACCGGGTGGATGAACTCGGTGTTGCCGAGCCGGTGATTCAGCGACAGGGTGATAACCGCGTAGTGGTACAGTTACCTGGCGTACAGGATACAGTGCGTGCGAAGGAAATTCTGGGTGCTACGGCGACACTGGAATTTCGTCTCGTACATGGCAGTTTTGCCGACTGGTCGAGCGCCAAAGCGTCGGGCAAGGCGCCCGTAGGCACACGGCTTTACCAGCAAAGTGATGGCAGCCCGGTATTATTGAAGCGTAGCGTCATCGTAACCGGCGATCAGATTATCGGTGCAGCTTCCGGGTTCGATTCGCGCTCGGGTTCACCCAACGTCACTATTACCATGAACGCCAAGGGTGCGGACCGCATGAGCAATGTTACCCGCGATAATATTGGTAAACCGATGGGCGTGCTTTTTATCGAAGACAAATTTGAATATCGCGAAATCGATGGTGAACGAAAGCGCTTCCACAAGACTGATTCAGTCGTTATCAATGTCGCCACCATTCGTGATCAGCTCAGCAAGCGCTTCGAAATAACCGGTCTGGATAGCACCCGTGAGGCGCGTGATCTGGCACTGTTATTACGTGCAGGTGCTTTGCGTGCACCGATGGTGATCATCGAGGAGCGTACCGTTGGGCCAAGTCTCGGTAAAGAAAATATCGATAGAGGTTTCATGTCGGTGATTATCGGATTTGCAGCTGTTTTAGTTTTCATGGCGGTTTACTATCGGGTCTTTGGCATCGTCGCCAACGTTGCATTAACTTTAAATCTGGTATTGCTGGTCTCGGTATTGTCGTTATTGCAGGCGACGTTAACTCTGCCTGGTATAGCCGGTATTGTTTTAACCGTGGGTATGGCGGTTGATGCCAATGTACTGATTTTTGAGCGTATACGTGAAGAAATACGGCTCGGCAATTCACCCCAGGCGTCGATATACGCCGGATATGAAAAAGCTTTTGGCACTATACTCGATGCCAATATAACTACATTTATCGCGGCTATTGTCCTGTATGGTTTTGGTACAGGACCGATTAAAGGTTTTGCTGTGACCCTGTCTATCGGTATTGCCACTTCAATGTTTACTGCTATTCTGGGCACCCGCGCAATTATCAATTTGATTTATGGCCGTAAAACGGTCTCTCGGCTGGCGATTTAGTGATGTTTAAACTGATTAACAACAACATTAATTTCATGGCGCTGCGTAAAGTAGCGATGATAGTTTCGATTACCTTAGTTTTGATTTCGATTGGTAGCCTTGCCACCCAGAAGCTTAATCTGGGTATCGATTTTACCGGTGGTAGCGTGATCGAGGTCGGGTATGAAAAAACAGTCGAGATTCAACCAATTCGTGAAATACTAGATTCCCGAGGTTATGAGGATGCAGTGGTACAGCACTTTGGCAGTGCTAAAGAAGTCCTGATTCGACTGGTGCCGCGCGCTGAACAGGATAAGGCAGAACTGAGTTCCGAAATAATCGAAGCGTTGAAAAGCAGTAGCGAGCAGGCTATCGACGTGCGCAGGGTTGATTTTGTCGGTCCACAGGTCGGCGAGGAACTCACCGAAGACGGCGGTCTCGCAGTACTCTACGCTCTGATCGCAATCCTCATCTATGTATCGCTGCGCTTTGAATATCGATTTTCCATCGGTGCAGTCGCTGCTTTGATTCACGATGTAACGATTACGCTGGGTATTTTTTCGATACTGCAACTCGACTTCGACCTCAGTGTACTTGCGGCCTTGCTCGCAGTAATCGGTTATTCGCTCAACGATACCATCGTAGTGTTCGACCGTATTCGTGAAAACTTCCGCAAGATTCGTAAGAAAACTTCGCTGGAGATTACCAATATCTCGGTCAATCAAACAATTTCACGGACTTTGATGACATCTTTGACCACCTTGTTGGTGTTACTGTCGTTGTTCTTCCTCGGTGGCGAAGTTATTCATGCCTTTGCGCTGGCGCTGATCATCGGCGTACTAGTCGGGACTTACTCGTCAATTTATGTGGCGACTACCACAGCACTGGCACTGGGTATCGACCGCACCGATTTGCTGATACCGGAAAAGGATAGCGAAGAACTCGCGCGTCCCTGAGAGGACAAAGGCAGATTGCACAGGCAGCAATCTATGATTACCATGAGTGCTTAAATGGTTTGTTATTACGAGGGGGTAGCATATGCATCTAGATTCTGAATTAATCGACGAACTTAATCTTCTCTCACGTTATCGGATGAATCCCTCAGTGGCGGGTATCGAAATCGGTCAGGCTGCCGAACCTGGTATTATTGCTGCGGCCCAACGCCTGTACGAAAAGGGCATGATCGAGCGGGCCGATGGTGGTGCATTGACCGATAGTGGTCGCGAGGCGGTGGAGCATATGACGCGCCTGTTTAATCAACTCTCGCCACCACTGGAACCCATCTAGGCAGCAGATTTCCGCCTCGGGTAATCGGTTGCCGCAATAGGCCCGTGGCAGATAGCTATTAAGCAGGCAATTCAATCAATTAGTCATTCTGGCACAATCTCTGCATGAGTCTCTATCAAGTTTAATGATGGAGTATCAAAATGAACAAAGCTCTGTGGGTGGCAAAAACCGGCCTGGACGCGCAACAGACGCGTTTGTCGGTCATTTCCAATAATCTTGCCAATGCTAGCACCACTGGTTTCAAGCAATCTCGAGCCGTATTTGAAGATTTGTTGTACCAGAATTTACGTCAGGTAGGCGGGCAGACTTCGCAAGATACGCGCCTGCCATCGGGCCTCTCACTGGGAACTGGTACGCGTGTAGTCGCCACCGAGAAACTGCATACTCAGGGTAATATCGAGATTACTGACAATTCGCTTAATCTTGCCATCGATGGCCGAGGTTTCTTCGCCATAGTATTACCGGATGGTACCGAAGGTTATACTCGTGATGGCAATTTCATGCTCTCTGATCAGGGAACGATGGTGACTTCCAGTGGTTATACCCTGCAACCGGGTATTACTATTCCTGATGATACTCAGTCAATCACAATTGGTACTGATGGCCTGGTCAATTTAAGTATTCCTGGGCAGGCTGCATTGGTGACGGCGGGCAATTTGCAACTTACCAATTTCATCAATCCTACCGGTTTACAGCCGATTGGTGAGAATCTTTATGTCGAATCAGCCTCAAGCGGAGGACCGCAGGCGGGTACCCCCGGGCAAACCGGGTTGGGTCAGTTACGCCAGGGTGCGCTGGAAGCATCTAATATTAATATTGTCGAAGAAATGGTGGGTATGATCGAAACCCAACGCGCCTATGAAATGAATTCCAAGTTGATTTCTACAGCCGACGGCATGATGCAATACCTCAACAATAATACCTAGTTCGGGGAGAGGATTATTACTATGGTTAATCGATATATATTTGTATTAATCGCTTGTCCGTTGGTCTTATTAAATGCCTGCTCGGCGACTCGCCTCGAAGTTATGCCAGATCCACAATATGCACCGGTTGATATGAAATCAGTGCAATTTCAGCCGGTTAATAATGGTTCGATATTTCAGGTCGGTCGCTCGGTTAGATTGTTCGAGGACAATAAGGCCTTCCGAATCGGTGATCTGCTCAGTATTACCCTGTCCGAGTCCACTAATGCCTCGAAGTCGGCCGCAACCAATACCGGCAAGGATGATGAAATCGGGCTTGACGCTGGTGCTTTACTCGGTGTGGTACCCACTTATAACGGCGACTCATTTTTAACCAATACACTGACGGCTGAACGCGGCTTTGCCGGTAGTGGTGATAGTGCTCAAAGCAATAGCCTCGACGGAGAAATCACGGTAATGGTCAACGATATATTGCCGAATGGCACGCTGGTTATACACGGCGAAAAAATAATCGGTCTTAATCAGGGTGCCGAATTTATTCGGATATCGGGTCTGGTGCGACCGCAGGATGTGAGTTCCGATAATGTTGTATTTTCTCAAAAACTGGCAAATGCCAGGATTTACTACGGCGGCGGCGGCGTGATTGCCGAAGCCAATACCAAAGGCTGGTTGAGCCGTATGTTTGACAGTCCGTTGTTCCCATTCTAGGAGATTACTATGAAGCTTATGAAATTTTATATCTTATTGATTTTACTAGTAATTCAAGGCAATGCCTGGGCCGAGAGAATCAAGGACATCACCACCATACAGGGTGTGCGCAGCAACCAGTTGGTGGGTTATGGACTGGTTGTGGGACTTGATGGTAGCGGTGATCAAACCTCGCAAACACCATTTACCGTACAAAGCCTGAAGAGCATGTTGCTGCAGTACGGCATTACCTTACCTGCCGGGGTGAATCCGCAGGTGAAGAATATTGCCGCGGTTACGGTACACGCCGATCTACCCGCCTTTGCCAAGATTGGGCAGACTATCGATGTTACGGTCTCCTCGATTGGCAATGCCAAGAGTCTACGCGGTGGTAGCTTGATCATGACTCCTTTAAAAGGTGCTGACGGTAATATCTATGCGATTGCTCAGGGTAACCTGGTAGTGGGTGGCCTCGGTGTCGAAGGTGCCGATGGTTCGTCGATCACGATAAACGTGCCCAGTGTTGGTCGCGTCCCTAATGGTGCTAGTATCGAACGCGAAATTGCCAACCCCTTCGCCAATGGTGACCAGGTTGTACTTAACCTGCGACGCCCGGATTTCACTACTGCCAAGCGTCTGGCCGATACTATTAACCATATCCTCGGGCCGCTAAATGCCCATGCAAAGGACAGCGTGACTGTATCGATAAATGCACCTAAAGATATTTCACAACGCGTTGGCTTTGTGTCTTTTATCGAAAACCTCGAATTTCAACCGGGTGAAGCTGCGGCTAGAATCATCATCAATTCACGTTCGGGAACGGTGGTGATCGGTAACCATGTCAAGGTTTACTCAGCCGCGGTTTCGCACGGCAATTTGAGCGTGACGATTACCAATACTGTCGATGTAGTACAACCTAATGCACTGAGTGGTGGTACCACCGCCGAGAATGTGCAATCTGAAATCGAAGTGACTGCCGACGATAATCGTATGTTTCGTTTCCCCAAAGGCGTAACCCTGAGTGAAATCGTGCGCGCGGTGAACCAGGTGGGTGCTTCACCGGGGGATTTGGTGGCTATTCTGGAGTCGTTGAAGCAAGTTGGCGCGTTAAGTGCAGAGTTAATCGTTATTTAACACGGAATATTTACGATGGCGCTTTCATCACCAACCAACTTCTATCTGGATTTGAATCAATTTTCAGAAATGAAACGCGGCGCCAAACAGAATTCGACCGAGGCAAGCAAGTCTGTCGCGCAACAGTTTGAAGGGCTGTTTATCCAGCAAATGCTTACTGCGATGCGCTCTGCAGCGGTTGTAGACGAATCAAGTCACAGTTCATATATGGATTTTTATCAGGAGATGCAGGACAAGCAACTGGCTCTCACTATGGCGCAACAGGGTGGCCTGGGCATTAGCAAATTTATCATGCAGCAATTACCGGGTGGGCAAGTCGATTCCGGCAATAGCGGTGAAGTCTTGCCGCTACACAACTGGCAGGAAGTCAAACATGTGCCGAAGCTGGAAAAAATGGATTACCAGCCAGAAAATCCGGCGGTGATGGTCAAGCGCTTCGTTCACGATGATATGCCCACCAGTCAACACCGATGGCCGGACGCTTCAGCTTTCGTCACCGATATCTGGCCGCAGGCGCAACGCGCTGCCAACACACTAGGCGTCAGCACTCAGCTACTTGTTGCCCAATCGGCATTAGAAACCGGTTGGGGTAAGCACGTTATGACCAGGCCAGATGGCAGTTCAGCCTTTAACTTATTTGGCATCAAGGCAGGGAACGGTTGGCACGGAAATAGTGTGACCAAACCGACGCTGGAGTTTCGCGATGGTGTAATGCAAACCGAAATGGCTCATTTTCGCGCTTACGCCTCTGCCGAGGACTCATTAGATGATTACGTGCACTTTATCCAGTCGAATTCACGCTATCAGAATGCGCTTAATCATGGTGGCGATGATGGCTTTTACCTGAGGGAAATTCATCGAGCTGGTTATGCAACCGATCCGAATTACGCCAACAAAATATTATCCATCATGCAAAGTGACAGGTTGCAGCAAAGCCTGAACGGAGAATTTACTCATGCCTGAAATGTTAAGTACCGCGATATCGGGTCTACTTTCTTTCCAGCGTGCACTCAGCACTACGAGCCACAATATATCGAACGTCAATACGGAGGGCTATAGTCGCCAGAAAGTAGATTTGCAGGCCAATACACCAACTTTCACAGGTAATGGGTACATTGGTAATGGTGTGCATGTCGATTCCGTGCAACGTATTTACAATGAGTTCCTGACCAATGAAGTGCGCGATACCACCTCGTCTTTTTCTCGGGTTGGAAAGCTGGCAGATCTAGGTGCGCAGATTGATAATATTCTGGCTGATCCGGTGGGTGGCATTTCGCCGATACTGCAAAACTTTTTTTCCTCGGTGCAGGACGTAGCGGATGACCCCGCATCTAGTACCGCACGTTACGAAATGATTTCTTCGGCCCAGACGCTGGCGGATCGGTACAATAATATTGACAACCGATTCGAGGAGATACAGCAAAACCTGATTACCGAAACACGTATCGTCGTGGGTGAAATCAATACCCTGATAACTTCCATCCGCGATGTGAATATGGCCATCAATGAGTCGAATGCTAACGGTGTAGTATCCAATCAATCTGCCGATCTACTGGATAAGCGTGATTTGCTGCTTACCCAACTTTCTGAAAAGGTGGATATTTCTGTGATTACAGATAGTGATAACCAGGTATCGATTTTTATTGGTAAAGGTCAAACCATGCTTACCGGAACCAATGCTTTTTCACTTTCCTCACAATCCGATCCTGCAGATCCAATGCGCGAAATAATCACCTACAACGGACTGGTTACCGCCTACGATATCAGTGACAGTCTTAGTGGGGGAGAACTGGGTGGCATACTCGAATTCGAAGCCAACTATCTGCTACCGGCGCGTAATGCACTGGGTCGCAGCGCTATAGGGCTGGCGGAAACATTCAATGCGCAGATGCGCGACGGTATGGATCTGAACGGCAACCTCGGGCAGAATTTTTTTACCTATACAGCGCCACAATCAATCTCATCTACCAGTAACGCGGGTACCGCCACGGTTTCTACCGTGGTAAGCGATGTGACCGCCCTCAGCACAGATGATTACCAGCTTGATTTTGATGGAGCCAACTGGGTGTTGACCTCAGATAGCGGTACAAATACTACTGTTGCCGATGCCTCGCCGGCAACTACGACGATAATTTTTGAAGGTTTGACGCTAAGCATCGATGGTACTACCGCCGTTGCGGGCGATCAGTTTACTATCAAGCCCACTATCGAAGCCGCTGCCAGATTACAGACTATAATCAGCGATCCGAACCTGATAGCGGCAGCAGCGCCAATCCTGAGCGCCGCCTCGCTTGCCAACCTGGGTAGCGTCGAAATCAGCGCAGGACAGGTCACTGATATCACCGATGCCAATTTACTGAATACCGCGACACTGACGTTTGATAATCCGGCTACAACCCTGACCGCCGATGTTGATGTCGTTGTCAGCGCTGTCACTTACCTGGCTGGCGCGGCGATTCCATACAGCAATAATATGATCATAGAAGCAAATGGCTGGCAGGTGAACCTGAATGGTACGGCTGAGGCGGGGGATGTGTTTACAGTATCATCCAATGCTGGTGGCAGTGGTGACAACCGCAATGCGCTCAACCTTGCAAATTTGCAAAATACGGGAATTTTTGACGGCGGCGTGGCAAATTATCAGGAAGACTACGGCACCCTGGTTGGTCAGGTCGGTTCTCGCGTCGCAGCCGCAAATCTGGAGCGCGACGCGCAGCAAACGCTGTTGCTACAGACTTTGAACAGTCGGGATTCGGTGACCGGCGTCAATCTCGACGAAGAAGCCGCCGACCTGGTCCGCTATCAGCAGGCTTACGAAGCAACCGCACGCATTATCAGTACTGCACAAACCATATTTGAGACATTACTCAATAGTACGAGGTAGGTATGAGAGTTTCAACACTACGGATTTATCAACAGGGCCTGGAAGCCATCCAGCAGCAACAGCAGAAAATATCTATCCTGCAAAATCAGATCTCCACCGGGCAACGTTTAAACAACCCATCGGATGACCCGTCGGCCGCCTCGCGCATACTTGAGCTTGAGCAAATTATGGCGCTTGATCACCAGTATCAAGATAATATTGGTGTTGCGATAAATCGACTGACTTTTGAGGAGACCGCACTCGATCAGGTCGGAACCCTGATATTTCGAATTAAAGAGCTCACTATCCAGGGCAGTAACGGCTCACTCAATGACGATGGTCTGAGAGCTTTGAGTGCCGAAGTGGAAGAACGTTTTCAGGAATTGTTATCGCTTGCCAACTCTCAGGATGAAAATGGTGATTTTTTATTTGCCGGCTATAACAGTAGTAGTCAACCATTTATAGCGGTGCAAAGTGGTAACACCACCAGTGTCACCTACAATGGTGATCAGGGACAACGCTCCCTGCAAATAAGTGAATCGCGTCAGATTACCGTGGATAATCCTGGGAGTGAAGTATTCCTGCAGCTTCCAGAACCTACCAACCTGAATCAAACCACATTGACTGCCAATACCGGCAATGGTCTGATGTCGGCGGCAAGTATGTTTGATGCTGCGACATTCGTACCGGGCAATTATGAAATACGTTTTACTGCTGCGAATACATACGATGTTTACGATGTCACCAATGCGGTCAACGTCGTCACCGGTGCGGCCTATGTCAGTAGTGCGAATATTGACTTCAATGGCATACGTACTTCAATAACAGGCGTGCCTGCAACCGGTGATGTATTTTCCATCAGCTCGCCACAAAATATTTTTGAAACCATCGAGACCCTGCGACAAACCATAAGCGGTTCACTAAACTCTTCGCAGCGCTCGGCTAATATTAACCGGGTTCTGTCAGATTTGGATATTTCATTCGGGCGTATACTAGATGTGCGCACTTCAATAGGTGGGCGTCTGAATGCCATCGATAGTCAGCAGGACTCCAACGAAGCCAATATTATCGCGACCCAGAAAACTCTCTCCACCCTGCGCGATACCGACATCGTCGAAGCGATTAGCCAACTGACACTTGAGCAGACCACCCTTGAAGCCGCACAAGCGACTTTTGCGAGTATTACGCGCTCATCGTTGTTTGATTTTTTGCGTTGATAATCTTACCTGAAAGCTGCAGGTGTTTTTGTAACAGTATGATTTAAAGGCATATTTTTACTGCTGAATAGATTATCAAGACATTGTAAATCGATTTCCGTAACAAATTCACTAAAGTTTTTGCCCTTCCTGCCGTTAGCTAAGTGTGAGTGGGATACTCTGAAGTTTTACGGGTAGCCTGTAATTTCAAAGTATTCGCATTTTATATAGCTTTTTTTTAGGAGATAACAATGCCTCAATTTATTAACACTAACATATCGTCGCTGAATACCCAGCGAGCTCTGAACACATCACAAAGTGCCTTGCAGACATCATTGCAACGTTTATCTTCTGGATTGCGTATTAACAGTGCTAAGGATGACGCGGCCGGTCTTTCCATTGCCAATCGTATGACCTCGCAGATTCGCGGTATTAATCAGGCCATCAGAAACTCAAACGATGGTGTGTCACTAGCGCAAACCGCTGAAGGTGCGCTGGCAGAGTCTACCAATATCTTGCAACGTATTCGTGAGTTGGCAGTACAGTCGGCTAACGCGACTAACTCTGCTGGTGACCGTCAATCTTTGCAGTCAGAAGTTAACCAGCTAAAAACTGAGTTGACTCGGATAGCATCAACTACCTCTTTCAACGGCTTGAATATTCTGGATGGTACTTATCAGAATCAGGTTTATCAGGTGGGTGCCGAATCGGGTTCTGCCAATACAATTGCGGTTTCGATTGCGGGTTCTTCTACTTCGGATTTGGGTAATTATGCAAATATTGCTTCAAATGCGACAGTCAACGAAGGTACAGGTGCAACCTCAGCCGCAGCGGCCACGCTTGCGGCGACAGTTCATAGTATTGAAGCCCAGAATGTTACCATTGGTAGTTCGGTTGGCACGGCAACGGTGGCTATCGCCGATGCTTCGAGCGCTGAAACGATTGCGACTGCCATCAACGGTGTTAGTGGTACTACAGGTGTTTCTGTCACCGCGGAAACTACGGTAACGCTGAGGACTTTGTCTGCCGATGGAACGGTTAGTTTTGATATTGTAACGGGTAATGGATCTGCCTCCGTATCTGCTGCCGTAACTACAGGCGATCTGAGTAATTTAGCCACGGAAATCAACAACTACACCGGTACTACTGGCGTCACAGCAACTGAAACAGGCGGCATTTTGACCCTCACAGAATCTAGTGGCAAGGATGTCGGTATCGAAACTTTCAACCACTCGGGTGCAAGTGGTGAAACTATCCAGATAAGAGGTGGTAGCGATCCTACCAATACCGCGCTTACCCAGGGCGGTACTGATTCGGCTTATGTTACAGGAGAGGTAACTTTCTCATCTGCCGAGGCTTTTTCTATCCAGTCTTCGATTGCCAATACCGCTGGTAGCATATTGAATGTAGGAGCCGCCACCAACGTAACCGCCACACTGGATGCACTAAGCACAGTTGACATTTCCACCTCCAGCGGTGCAACCTCTGCACTAGATATACTCGACCAGTCCCTGGCCGGACTCAGCTCCATCCGTGCAGACCTGGGTGCGATTCAAAACAGGTTCCTGGCGACTATTGCTAACCTCTCCAGCGTATCCGAGAACGTATCGGCAGCTCGTGGACGTATCCAGGATGCTGACTTTGCCGCTGAAACGGCCGAGCTTTCAAGAACGCAAATCCTGCAACAGGCGGGTATTGCGATGTTGTCACAGGCCAACGCACAACCTCAGAACGTTTTATCCTTGCTCCAGTAATTGAGTCTGGATAAAAATGATGAGACTGATGTTAAATAAGTTGGAAATCCCGGGAAGGCGTTTTGCCTTCCCGGACATTTCCAATTTTGAGATGAGGAACTAATCATGGATATCGATATACCCAATAGAGTTATATCTACAGGGAAAATAGACTCTCAAAATCAATCCAATCTGAAGTTGTTAAATGCCAGAGAAAATACAGGGGCAAGTGGTACCAATACCTCTGAGAACAAAGATGTTAAGCAATCCCAACAGGATGTAACTCAGCAGTTGGAAAATTCTGTTAGTCAACTGAATGAACTGGTGCAATCCGTTCACAGAGATTTACACTTTTCTATAGACGAATTTAGCGGTGATACGGTAATCCAGGTTCTGGATACCAAAACCGAAGAAGTGATTCGTCAAATTCCCTCGGAAGAGGTTCTGGCCATGGCCAGAAATATTGAAACGATGAAAGGTGTGCTGTTTTCTGCAGAA
>JAAENK010000280.1 GCA_024224415.1 Gammaproteobacteria bacterium
CGTGTTGTTGGTGATGTTATTGGTAAATACCACCCGCATGGTGATACCGCTGTTTATGACACGATTGTACGTATGGCACAGCCATTCTCTATGCGTTATATGTTGGTCGATGGTCAAGGTAACTTCGGCTCGGTTGATGGTGATAATGCAGCTGCTATGCGTTACACAGAAATTCGTATGCAAAAGATTGCACACGAGATGTTGGCTGACCTAGATAAAGAGACGACCGATTGGGTGCCTAACTACGATGGCACTGAGCAAATTCCTGAGGTGATGCCCACTAAAATTCCTGCGCTATTAGTTAATGGCTCGGCAGGTATCGCTGTTGGTATGGCGACCAATATTCCACCGCATAATTTAACCGAAGTGCTTAATGGCTCTTTGGCACTGTTGGATAATCCACATATTACGATTGATGAGTTGATGGATTATATCCCCGGGCCGGATTTCCCAACGGCCGCCATCATTAATGGCCGTGCGGGCATTGTTCAGGCTTATCGTACAGGGCGTGGTCGTATTTATATGCGTGCCCGTGCGAGTGTTGAGCACAATGAGTCGAATAATAAAGACACCATTATTATCACTGAACTGCCTTACCAGCTAAACAAAGCGAAATTGATTGAGCGTATCGCTGAATTAGTCAAAGAGAAAAAGGTTGAGGGTATTTCTGAGCTGCGCGATGAGTCTGATAAAGACGGTATGCGCGTAGTCATCGAGATCAAGCGCGGTGAGTCAGGCGAAGTTGTTTTAAATAACCTTTATGCTCAAACTCAGCTTCAGGCAGTGTTTGGTATCAATATGGTTGC
>JAAENK010000281.1 GCA_024224415.1 Gammaproteobacteria bacterium
GAAGTTATGTCTGCCTGCCTGGCGTTGGAGCAGCCTTTAAAAATTGCCTATCTTGGCCCCGAGGGCACTTTTACCCAGAGTGCGGCACTCAAGCATTTCGGCCACTCGGTCTCGACCGTGCCGATGAGTAGTATTCCCGATGTATTCAATTCGGTCGAGTCAGGTCATGCCGACTACGGCCTGGTGCCATTTGAAAACTCAACCGAAGGGGTCATCAGTCATACCCTGGATATGTTTTTCGATTCAAGACTCAAAGTGTGCGGGGAAGTCGAAATTCGAGTTCACCATCATTTGGCGAACCAGTCTCAGGATGTTAGCAAGATAAAGCGTATCTATTCGCATCAGCAATCATTTGCGCAATGCCGCCGATGGCTGGACCAGAATTTTCCTGGAATTGACCGTATTGCAGTGAGTAGTAACGGTGAAGCAGCGCGATTGGCAAAACAGGAAACCGATGCTGCGGCGATTTGCGGATTGCCTGCCGTGGAGGCATTTGGATTAAAAATATGCTACGAAAATGTTGAAGATGTTTCCGACAATACCACGCGTTTTGTCATCATCGGTAATCAGGACATAGCACCCAGTGGCTGTGACAAGACGTCATTATTGATATCAGCGAAGAATGAGCCTGGTGCGTTACTGGGTTTATTGCAACCTCTGGCGGATCACGGCATCAGTATGAATAAAATTGAATCTCGCCCTGCGCCAAACCGAAAATGGGAATACATGTTTTTCGTCGATATCGACGGCCATCAGCAGGACGGGAATTTTATCGACGCAATGGATGATCTAAAACAGAAAGCCGCCTTATTGAAAATTCTTGGCTCTTATCCTAAAGCATCACTCTAAAGAGACGGATTACAGGTATGATCGAACGTCTTGTTATTATCGGAGTCGGCCTGATTGGAGGCTCTCTGTCGCTGGCTTTAAAACAGGCCGGTAAAGTGGGGCAGGTAATCGGCTGCGGGCGTAATCTGCAAGAGCTGCAAAAAGCGGTCGAACTCGGGGTAATCGATAGTTTTGAAGAATCTATCGCCAAAGCGGTCGAGTCGGCCGATATGATTGTGGTGGCGGTGCCGCTGGGTGCGATGGAAACCGTATTCGATCAGATGAAAGGCAATATTAGCAAGGATGCTGTGATAACCGATGTTGGCAGCGCGAAAGCTTCGGTGGTCAAGGTTGCTAAGGCAGCGCTGGGTAGCCAGTTTGTACAGTTTGTGCCGGGGCACCCGATAGCCGGTGCAGAAAAAAGTGGTGTCGAAGCTGGCTTTGCCAGCTTGTATCAAAACCGTCGAATAATTCTCACACCGGTGCCAGACACTCACGAATTAGCCACTAAAAAGGTCGATAGCATGTGGCGGGCCTGTGGTGCCAATATTGACTACATCAGTGTTGAACATCATGACAAAGTGCTCGCTGCGACATCGCACCTGCCCCATATGCTGGCTTATGCACTGGTCAATTATCTGTCAAGCCTTAATGATCACGATGAAATATTCCGTTACGCCGCCGGTGGTTTTCGTGACTTCACCCGTATTGCTTCGAGCGACCCGGTCATGTGGCGCGATGTCTGTCTTTCAAACGGCGAGGCATTGTTGACGTTTATCGATGGCTATAAGTCGGAACTCGATATGATATCGGCCGCAATCCAGACCAACGATGCTGATGCTTTACTCGAATTGTTCGGTAAAGCGAAGTCGGAACGCGACTCTCTTATCGGCAGCTGCTAATGACTTATTTTCAATGCTCTCCGGGCGGATCGTTAACAGGCGATTTCCGTGTGCCAGGTGATAAATCCATTTCGCATAGATCAATCATATTGTCTTCGATTGCCGAAGGCGATAGTCGGATAAGCGGTTTCCTCGAAGGCGAAGATAGCCTCAATACCCTCAAGGCTTTTCAGGCAATGGGAGTTTCGATAGAGCGAAACGCGCATCAGATAGTTGTTCATGGTGTTGGCTTAAATGGTCTAAAAGCCCCCACAGCGCCTTTAGAAATGGGCAACTCCGGTACTGCAATGCGCCTGTTGCTAGGCCTATTGGCCGGTCAGTCATTCGATAGCGTAATGACAGGCGACGAATCACTCTCGTCTCGACCAATGAACCGGGTGATAAATCCATTGCAAAAGATGGGGGCCGAAATACAAAGTCAACCGTGTGGTACTGCACCATTATCGGTGAAAGGAAATCGCCGCTTGCAGGCCATTGAATACGATTTACCGATGGCTTCAGCGCAAGTTAAATCCTGTATTCTCCTCGCAGGACTTTATGCCGATGGTGAAACAGTTGTTCGAGAACCATCCCCGACGCGCGATCATAGCGAACGCATGCTGCGTGGTTTTGGTTGTGAAGTGCGCAGCGATGGCGCTGAGATCCGCATTAACGGGCGACAGGAATTAAATGCAACTGACATTGAGATACCCGCCGATATTTCGTCAGCCGCATTTTTCATGGTGGCCGCTAGTATTGCTACAAAAAGTGAGATAAAACTTCTACATGTCGGTGTCAACCCGACACGTACCGGGGCCATCGACATATTGCGATTAATGGGCGCTGATGTAATCCTGTCTAATCAAAAAGAGGTTGGTGGCGAACCAGTTGCTGATATAACAGTGCGAAGCGCCAGGCTGAAAGGCATTGTTATTCCAGAAGAGTTAGTACCGTTGGCTATCGATGAGTTCCCAGTTTTATTTATTGCTGCCGCCTGCGCACAGGGAGAAACTGTCCTCAGCGGTGCGGAAGAATTACGCGTCAAGGAGAGTGATCGCATCCAGGTCATGGTCGATGGCCTGACCACGCTCGGAATTCGGGCAATTGCGACCGATGATGGCATATGTATACAGGGCGGGGTGATCCGGGGCGGTGAAGTTGAATCGCATGGCGATCACCGCATTGCCATGGCTTTTAGTGTAGCATCGTTGTGTGCCAGAGGGGATATTAAGATAAATAACTGTGCTAATGTGAATACGTCATTTCCGGGGTTTGTCCAACTCGCATCAGCAGCAGGATTAGGGGTAACAGCATATGAGTGAGCCATATGTCATCACAATTGACGGGGCGAGCGGATCTGGAAAAGGTTCGTTGGCTTTACGTATCGCGCGTCACCTTGGTTTTCACCTGCTTGACAGTGGCGCGATATATCGCCTCGCTGCTTTGCAAGCCTTACGTCAGAAAGTCGATCTCAACAATGAAGTCGCCGTCGTTGAGGTGTTGCAGGATTTTGACATCCATTTCGAAGAAGGCGAAGAACTGAGTATCCCTTATCTGGATGATGAAGATGTATCAAGTCAGATAAGGCTTGAAAGTACGGGCGATGCTGCATCGATTATCGCCCAGTATCCCGCGGTTCGTGCTCGTTTACTGGAACGTCAACAACAATGCCTCCGAGCACCTGGACTGGTAGCCGACGGGCGCGATATGGGTACCGTGGTGTTTCCCAATGCGCATATCAAGTTCTTTTTGTATGCTTCTCCTGAAATCCGTGCTCAAAGGCGTCATAAGCAGTTGATTAGTATGGGTATATCGGCTAATATCGCGCAGCTTCAGGCGGAGATCAGCGATCGTGATGAACGTGATCGTAACCGTAGTGAGTCACCACTACTGCCTGCGCCTGATGCACTGGTCGTCGATTCAAGTTTACTTGATCTCGATCAGGTCACTCAATTGATGATTAGTCATATTGATGAAGTGACCACATAACTGGTCTCTGTAGATGCACTGTTTACAGGGTTTATTAACTTAACTTAAGGTAATAAAAACGCACTCCAGCGTTTTGTTATTACAAGCTTTTTTAGGAATTTCCATGTCTGAAAATTTTGCAGAAATGTTTGAGCAAAGCATTACTCAAATGAATATGCGCGTCGGTGAAATCATCACTGGCGAAGTGGTTGATATCAACCGCGATGTTGTTATTGTCAATGCCGGCCTCAAATCCGAGGGTGTTATTCCGGTAGAACAGTTTTATAACGAAGATGGTGAACTCGATGTCAGTATTGGCGATTCGGTAGAAGTTGCACTGGATTCGTTCGAAGATGGCTACGGTGAAACGCGTCTCTCGCGTGAAAAAGCCAAACGTGCTCGCGCCTGGGCCCGCCTTGAAGAAGCCCAACAAGCCGATGAGATCATTACCGGTCGTTTCACTGGTAAAGTCAAGGGTGGTTTCACAGTTGATATCGGCGAAATACGTGCCTTCCTGCCCGGTTCACTGGTCGATGTGCGTCCGGTTCGTGATACAGCTTATCTCGAAGAGAAAGAACTTGAATTCAAAATCATTAAGCTCGACCAGAAACGTAACAATGTAGTTGTCTCGCGTCGTGCCGTAGTTGAGAAAGAATTCAGCGAAGAGCGTGAAAAGCTGCTTGAAACACTAAAAGAAGGTGAGCGTGTACGCGGTATCGTAAAGAACCTCACCGACTACGGTGCATTCCTCGATCTCGGTGGCATAGACGGTCTGTTGCACATCACCGATATGGCATGGAAGCGGGTCAAGCATCCTTCTGAAGTGGTTGAAATCGGTCAGGAAATCGACGTTGTGGTACTCAAGTTTGACCGTGATAAGAACCGTGTTTCGCTTGGCCTCAAGCAAATCGGTGACGATCCCTGGGCCAATATCATGCGTCGTTACCCAGAAGGTCAACGTCTGTTTGGTCATGTCAGTAATATCACCGATTATGGCTGTTTCGTCGAGATCGAAGACGGCGTCGAAGGTCTTGTTCACGTTTCTGAAATGGACTGGACCAACAAGAACGTCAACCCGAATAAAGTCGTCACGCTGGGTGATGAAGTCGAAGTGGTCATCCTCGAAATCGATGAGGAGCGTCGTCGGATTTCACTGGGTATGAAACAATGCAAGCAAAATCCATGGGAAGAGTTTGGCACCTCTAGCAACAAAGGGGACATTATTTCGGGCAAGATCAAATCAATTACCGATTTCGGTATCTTTATCGGTCTTAACGGCAATATCGATGGGCTGATTCACCTGACAGACCTGTCATGGAATAAGAGCGGTGAAGAGGCTGTACGTGATTACCAGAAAGGTCAGGAAGTTGAAGCAATGGTGTTATCGATCGACCCGGAACGTGAGCGCATTTCGCTGGGCATCAAACAAATCGAAAAGGATCCTTTTGCCAGTTTCATCTCTGACAAGCCTAAAGGCAGTATCGTTTCTGGTACCGTCGTTTCGGTTGACGCCAAGGCTGCTATAGTCGATCTTGGTGATGGCATCGAAGGTATTCTGCGAGCTTCTGAAATGGCCAAAGACCGCGTTGAAGATGCGCGCTCTTTCATGAATGAAGGAGATCAGATCGAAGCCAAGATAACCGGTATGGATCGTAAAGGTCGGAGTGTTTTCCTCTCGATCAAGGCTAAAGACAGTGATGAAGAGCAGGAAGCCATGAAGGATTACGCCGCAAGCAGTGGCTCGACAGGTACGACTACCAGCTTTGGTGACTTACTTAAAGAAAAAATGGATTCGTGAGAATCAACTTGAGGGCGATTTAAACTGATAAGTCGCCCTCACTTTTATATCAAATAATAAAATTAGTGACTGTAAGTCATTGATTTTGTAAGACAAGTAGACTACAGTTTTTAATTGTCTTTCCCTGTTAATCGACCATTGATTTTCAGGGTTCAATAATAATGTTGCTGGTATTTCTTTTTGCAACCGAAAAAAAAAAAAAAAAATTGGGCGTTGTAATGAATGAACCA
>JAAENK010000282.1 GCA_024224415.1 Gammaproteobacteria bacterium
GAGATCTTGCTGGAGGCGGGATACACAGCTATCACAACGACGACCGATCCGGAAAAGTCTATTGAGTTATACAAAGAAAACAATTTCGATTTGGTTTTGCTGGATATTTTGATGCCTGTTTTGGACGGTTTCGCGGTCATTGAGGATCATATGCGTGAAAAATGACATGTTTTCTTCTAGCACGACCGGGTTTCCTGAAAAAATCAATGGCTGCTCCATCCAGGTGGGTGGCCAGGCAGCGCCCATGGTATAACCGCAAACTGTCAGCACTGCATCTTTCTCGTTATTCTCTTCCAGAGTTTTGCGGTACATATCGTAAATTTCACCTACCGTAGTTCCAGGGCGCAAGATTGACTGCACCGCATCCAGCGCCATAACACTGACGTCGTGCATTTTCAAATGCCGAGGGTTAACTTTCGGGCCTGTGAGCACCACGCACATGCTGGCGGCATGATAGTGGCGATAGGCGACACCTAGCTCCAGCGTGACCTGATCATTTTCAAGAACATGCTTTCGCTTTGTGGTGTAGCGTAAATTCAGCGCAGACTTGCCACTACCCATTGGTGGAATATGGGCCGGTAAGTCGCCATCGAGTCGGAAAAGTGTGTCATAAAATGTTGCATATATGTCGCCTTCGAAAGCGCCTGCATGCGTTGCCTCGACAGTTTTCTCCAGTGATTTGTCCAGTATTTCGCCCGCTTTACGAATATAGGCAAGTTCCTGTGAACTCTTTACCAGGCGTAACTCGCGGATGAAATCGGGTGCTACCACCAGTTCACACCAATTATCGAGTGCTTCTTTGATTTGCAGGAAGAGTCGTGGGGTTAAGCCCATGGTATCGACCTGGATGCCAATACGTTTGCCCTGCATGCCCAGTGAATTCAGCATTGCCTTAATCTGATCGGCACGGCTCTCGTTTGCCGAGTCAGGTGCTTCTCTTATGTCTTCGCAGATCGAAGAAAAGGCAATATTGCCCAGATCGGCCAATCGTACAAGTTGCGTCAATTGCCCATCGGTACCAACAAACATGCTGCCGAAAATCGAAAAACCGTCTGAATCGTAGCCCGTGAGCCAGTACATATCCTCAATCTTAAACAGCAAGATACCGTCAAGGTCTTGATCACCAAGACCTTGACGTACGCGTTGCTGACGATCGGCAAATTCTTCTCGGCTGAAATGAATGTTGATATCCTGCATATTATTTCTCGGCAAGGTAGGGGTAAAAAACACAGTATAACCCAGACTCTATGTGCAGAATTCCGTGCTAGCAATTGAATAAATTTTTGTTGATAATGAAGTAAACTCAATGAAC
>JAAENK010000283.1 GCA_024224415.1 Gammaproteobacteria bacterium
ATCTCAGAAGCGATCGACATTATCGAAGAGGGTAAGCCACAAAGTCTCACATACGGTGTCAGTGATGAGACCGCACAGGAAGTTCGCCTGAGTTGTGGTGGCAAAATCCGTGTTTTTATAATGCCAGCGCCTCCTCGCGAAGATCTCGAAAGAATAATGGGAGAGTCACCCGTAACGCGGGTAATTGACCTCGTTAGCGGTGCCACGCTGATGTTAGACGATGACAGCTATAGTGGCAGCCTGCAGCCTGGTGAAGATGCTTTAAACCAGGCACACTGTTTACATAAACAGGGAGGCGGAGGTACCGTAATCTATGACGGCGAAACCGAGCTGTTCGTGATGACACACACCAGGCCACGAAAACTAATTATCGTTGGAGCCGTGCATATTGCGCAAATGCTGGCACCGATGGCACTTGCTGTCGGTTTTGAAGTCAGTGTGATCGACTGTCGCCCAGCCTTTGCAAAGTCTGAAAGAATTCCAGGCATCACTATGATACAGCAACGATCAGAGCAAGCCATACAGGACATGACTATCGATTCACATACCGCACTGGCACTGCTCGCACACGATCCCATTCTGGATGATCCAGTATTACACGCCGCACTCAAATCATCCGCCTACTACATCGGTTGTCTCGGCAGTAGTCGTACCCACGCCGGACGTCTGGAGAGATTACAGGAAGCAGGCTTCGAAGAGAAAGACTACCAACGATTGCACGCACCAGTGGGGCTTGATCTCGGTGGACGCTCTGCCGCAGAAATTGCCGTATCAATCATGGCGGAGATTATTGCTGTCGAGAATGGCAAGGATCTGAAATCGTAGAGTTGAATTGACCCGAATTAAACTAATTTTGCAAGAATAACCGTTAATCCCCAGGAGATACTGGACTAGCCAAGTCCTGCCTTCGGGGGACAGTTCATATAAAAATCACGAAATCTTCTACTATACTTGAATTCTCGGACAGCCAGGTCTTATTTTGTTCTTCGACCTGATGCAGCAATCAGTATATTTTCATTAGCTGAGTAGCTGCTTTTTGAAAATTGTTAGTGGAGGCGAAAGTGGTGCCAGTACTATTAAAACAAAGAATTAACCAGCTAGCTAATATAGGGTTTCGGGCGACCATAGGAGGTAGTGTAGTTGGAATACTCGTGCGTAAGGATATAGGCGGGGCACTGGCAATGATTTGTGTGGCTGTACTTGCTAATTACCAGATACAGCAAAATTCTCAAACCGTTGATAAAGAGTTTATACAAACTCAAACTACTACCCAGGAAATGGTTCAACATACCGCTTCCAGCTATCAGCAACTCCTACAAAATGTTAACAAACAGGGCAAGGATGCTCTTGATAAAGTGACCAGTGATCTTACTGAGTTGCTCAAGCGGCAAAATGAGACGAGTAGTCAGGTATTGTCTAAAAGCAACAAAATGCTCACCGATGTCCTCGATCTGGTTCAAGCTAAAAAAGATGCCTGGAATAGCATTGAAAAAGCTCAGTTGAATGTGATAGCGCGTATCATTGTAGAGTTAATGCATATCCAACAAATGAGCATCCAGGGCGGGAATGTACCGAGAAATACAATTCGAAGCGAGATAGAAGAGTTCGTCAATCAGGGGTTACAGGCAGCGAAATTATTGTCGGGAACGAATCTTTCTCAGGCGGAACAGAAACTCCTTGCTGAATTTCTTACCGAGCATGAAACTCATTCTGAGTATGTAGAACTTTTCCTCGAAATGAGGGATAGCCTCGGCAATCAGAGCAATCAGGATGATATTGAAGATGTCATCTTCGATCTATTTGACCAGCTCGAAGTGATCGAGGAACATCACGAATTTTTGTTGACGATGATAGTAAAGGCCTATCAATTGACCACGGATAAGGGGGTAGAAACGATAGAGAAGGGAAAATCAGAGGGATATGCAACTTTACGAAAAGCAGAGGTCGAAAGCCAACAAAAGCTTAATGAGGAAAGTAAGCAGCAGGCGCAAGAAATTTCATCACTTCAGCAGCAGCAAAAAAATGATATTGACAAGCAAAATTCCAGCCAGCGGGGGTTGATCAGTAAGCTGGCAGCCCACCAGAATGAATCTTTGCAGAAATTAAAGGACGCTGCCGGAGAGCGGCTCTACTATTTGCTGGCCGTTATCATGATTATCATGTCGCTTAGTTTCCTATTTTCATTTTTCTCTATCAGGAGGTTCAAGAAAAAAGTAAGCGTGCTGGAAAATGCACTACTTCACCTTGGGGAAGGTGGTGATTTAACCCAGAAAACACCATTATCCGGCTTTGCCGAACTGGATAAGCTGGTCGATGCTAATCAAATGGCAAATGACAAGGAACTTTTGCCTCTGCTGAATAGAGTCAATAAAACTGCGCAAGACTTAACTCAGGTAGTTGAGGCGCTGGATGAAAACTCGATTACTTTAAATGATGCAAAAAAACAGTTATCTAAAAACGTGAATGATGTCTCCTCCGCAATTGATCATATTTCCCAGGAAAGCCTACAGGTAGCAGAAAGCATTCAAAATACCTCAGAGGCCGCCACTCACGGAGCTCGTATAGGCGGGGAAGCGCATGAAGCTATGGACAGTGCAACAAATGTGATAGTAGAGCTGGAAAAGCAATTAAAAGATGCCTCCACAGTTGTAGTTAAATTTGGGGGTCTAAGTGAACGTATCCAGGAGACGTTAAGCCAGATTAGAGGCATTGCAGAACAAACCAACCTGCTTGCCTTAAACGCCGCAATCGAGGCCGCCAGGGCCGGTGAGGCTGGACGAGGGTTTGCGGTTGTTGCCGACGAAGTGCGAAACCTTGCAGAGCAGTCACGCAATTTTACCCAGGAAGTCGGAGACCTGATGCAAGAGTTAATGCAGGGTAGTAATCAGGCAACCGAGTTGATTAATACGGACAGCAATAGTGCAGTAATGAAAGTTCTGGAAACCAGTAGGAAAGCAGCAGTACAGCTTAGCCAGATGGTCGAATCCCAGGGGAATACTGTGACCCAGATTAGCAATAGTGCAGGCAAGGCAAGGGATCAGGGTGCAGTTGCCAGTAAAACCCTGGAACATACCGAGACGATGAAGAAGACAACCTCTCAGGTGGAATCAAGTGTAGAGATGGCAAGCAAAGCAGCTCAGGATGTGAAGTTAATGGTAGAGCAACTCAATAATCTGCTGGGTAAATATACTTTTAGCTAGAAGTAGAATTTGGAACTGATCAAAAAGCAATTCAAATTCCAGCAAGAAATTAGAAATCCTGCAAAAAATTCGGATATTACTCAACTTGATTGCATGATCTGTAAATATCCATTCAACGTCGCGATTTAACTCTCGATTGTAACAGTACCTGGATCGGGTGAAACCGGTACCAATTTTTTGTTGATGACTGGTATGCTTTTTAATCAATCGGCTTGACATCAAAAGATATTGCCCGCTGATAGCTGTGTAATTCTGCACGATTGCCTACTGGCTTATAGCTTTGAAATTTATTTTTGTTATCGACATGATATAGTGGACGAAGCCCTTTACATACGATCGCGATCAGCATCACTGGCAAGCTAATTGATGTATTATCGAAACTGTATTTACGGCGTTACAGTTTACAGGACATCGAGGAATGTATGGGGCTAAAATGCGATTCAACTGATAGTCACTGAGGTTGCGGCGAATCTATAACCGGGAAAATATACGCATGAACTGCCTCGAAAAGTACCGCGGTAAACTGATACGGGAGATCAACGGAAACCTCCGCATTATTCTCGATACGCCCGCCGAAATCGCGGTGCACGATTTCCGGGTGGGTATTAAAAGGCTTACTGCGCTTTACCGTTTTCTCGATCAAATCGAGCCTGGCCTGCTATGTCGGCGACAACTCAAACCCTATCGTTCACTGTCTAAATCAATCGGCAATATTCGCGACGCACACGTCGCGATAAATCTAATTCAGACTCTGGACCATGGAGCGGGCGATGCCTGCAAACCGCTGGTCAAGAAACTGGAAGCAAAGATAGGTCGCGATTACCGACTATTTCGTGAGTGCGCCCGCGCCGATGCCCGCATACCGGTCAGAATGCCGACGATCAAAGCCCTGGGGTTATCGGAGCGCGCTATTCTCAGACACAAGCCGGTTATGTTGGAGACCCTGTTACTCCAGATTCTGCACATTGACATGGCCATGAATGCGACAAAGTGGCATAAAAAACGCATCCTGCTCAAGCGTTATCATCACAGCCTGGATGCGTTTTGCTTTTGCCCTGGACATCGCCTGGACGAGGCGGAACTGAAACGCATAAAAATGCTTGAGCAATTGCTCGGTGACTGGCACGACCGGGTGGTCACCGCGGAACTCCTTCATGATCTAACCGGTGATTCTGCCAGGACAGTCGCACTCCTTAAAAAACAGCATAAGCTGCTACTGGCAACCGCGCAAATCTACTTAAGGAACTGGGTCTTTGATCAGAGTAAATTAACACGTTCAAAATATTGAATTTCAATAGTGAATTCTGAAATTTTTGAAAAATATTAGCGATTACTGGAAGGCAATCATTAGGCAGAGTGTCCACGGGTATGGGGGAAGTCCACACCCTTGCGTATGTCCTTTACATACATTGCTTTGCCTTCTTTTCTCATTTCAATATCGAATAATTCACTAGCTCTTACTAAATCACCTAGCTTCTTATACCCATAATTGATTGATGAAAAGGAACTATTATTTGATATGTAATGCGCAACCTTACTCATGTCAGACCACCCATCATCTTCCGATGTTTGCTCGGCAGCCGTCCGCAGCAATCTAACCATTGATGTATCCCCACGTAGTTCATTTCTATTTTTCCTGATTAGTTGTTGAGGAATATCAGGTTTTTCATCATCCTCCGTGACAAGGTTTTCTGTATATATAAATGGAGAACATGCATCAACAAATGGCTGTGGTGTTTTCTTCTCACCAAATCCATAAACTGGTAGTCCATTCTCAAGTATTCTCAGCACAAGAGGTGTAAAATCACTATCACTCGTCATTAACGCGAAGGCGTCAACCGATTTGCTATAGAGTAAATCCATTGCATCAATAATCATCGCTGAATCTGTTGCGTTTTTTCCTTTTGTATATGCAAATTGTTGCATTGGCCTTATGGCGTTGGGGTGCAATTTATCTCTCCAACCTGATAATGATGGACTATTCCAGTCTCCATGTGCATGCCGTACATTTACAACTCCATAATTTGCTAGTTCCGCTAGCACACCTTCAATTGAGCTATGACTTACGTTGTCACAATCAATGAGTAGAGCAATTCGTTTCATTATTGGCACTTATCTCTCCAGAATCTGTGAAATTGATGACCATAGTTCAGTATCGCAGGGCGTATTTTGAGTATGACGTCTCCCGCTTGCAGAGGATATAGTATGTGTCATATGTTTTTTCTTCAACTTTTAAGTATGGGATTAGACAGGCTATCACTTCAGCTTTTTCCGTTCTCCAGGCACGAAGGAAATATACGAACCAGAAAAAATAAGTAAAAAAAAGATGCAGGATGAGAGAGGTCCAGAATGCATCAGGCATAATGTAGAGCTGTGTGGTGATTTGTTTTGCAGTCAGCCGCCCGGAACCAAACTACTCCCCCAAATCAAGATTAGACAACTGTTTCAAAGTCAAAGGACGAACCGGTGGCCTGATGCGATAATGGCCTATCTCGCTCACCGTCTTATCGTGGTATTTGGCAAACAGCTGACTCACAGTATTACCGCATAGACGACCCATGCAAGGCCCCATTCCGCAGCGAGTGAAAGCCTTGGCCTGGTTTGGTCCCATGCAACCCATGGCTGCGACTTCACGTAGTTCAGCAACGCTCACCTGTTCACAACGACAGACAGTGGTATCGTTTTCCTTAGGTGTCTGGAACTCATCGAAAGGATGGTAATGCTGATCGAGGAATTTTCTTATCACCGCTATACGTTTGAGCTTTTTTCGCTCCTGAATAGTTTGCTGCTGATAGCGAAGCTGATCGACCAATCCGAGCTTCGCTGCCACCTGCCAGCCGACCACCCGGCCCGAATACTGCGCGGCTTCGGCGCCTTTTATACCCGCACAATCACCGGCCAGAGAAATACCCGCCTGGCTACTTAAGCCCTGGTCATCGCATATCGGTTGCCAGTAGTGTTGCAGCTTGTTCCACTGCTGTTCGCATCCGGCGGCCATGGTGAGGTGGTTATTGGGGATCACGCCATCATGTGCCAGTAGTAAGTCAGTGGATACCTGGTGAGTTTTTCCATTGTGCCTGTATTCAATCGATTGCAGTGATGATCTGCCGTGAGCTTTTAGTGCGTTGATGCCGGTAATCCTCTCTATCCCGGCCTGGTTGATTTCGCGTAGCCATGACCAGCCCTTATACAGCGCCGAAAAATCTGTAGACAGGGCAGACAACAAACTACCCCAGCAAGACATGTCGACCGACTTTGGCCCGGTATCGAGGATTAGTGCCGGTTTCATACCAGCGTCGAGCATTTGTTTGACGAACAGATATACCAGCGGGCCGGTACCGACAATCACCGGCGGTGAATCGGGTAGCAAAGCCGATTCCTTATAAAGCGTTTGCGCAGCACCCACAGTCATCACACCAGGCAAGGTCCAGCCAGGAAACGGCGTAGGTCGCTCCATCGCGCCTGTTGCCAGAATGATGTGCCGTGGTTTTTCAATAGTGGCGTTATCTCCCTGCAGCAGGCCGATACTCGGTACGCCATTTTCTACAGAGATATCCCACACTGAAGTGGTGTAGGATATTTCGATGCCCGCCGCATCAAATTGCCGACTGATATCCAGGCCACGCGCATAGTCGGGGCCATATAGTGGTAATTGTTCCGGTCTTTCGCGCTGCACTCGCTGCACGGCGCGATACACCTGACCACCTGCAGCAGGTTGCTCTTCCACGACGCGCACCCGTGCTCCGGCAGTATCCAATGCCAGCGCGGCGGCCATACCAGCGGGGCCTGCGCCGATGATTAACACATCATCATTCATTGTCTGGCTCCAGGCGGGTCAGGCCACATTGCTTACGCAACTGCATACCCTCGCGCACGGTATGTCGACAGGCCTGCAGGTTGGGTACATCATCAATTTCGATCAAACAATCGAAGCAATTACCAATCATGCAAAACGGGCCTCTTTCGCCACCGCTTTCCGTCTGTTCTCGAAATTGAATGACACCCGCAGCAAGCAGCGCGGCCGCTACCGAATCTCCCTCTTGAGCGATAATTTCCCGGTCTTCGAAGCGAAGCCTGACCGGTTTGTCGATTGATTTAGTGCGCCTAAACATGAAACCTTCGTGGGTGAAATACTTGAAATTCTGCAGGAATGGTGCCCGCCTCGACCCATTGCGCCACGATTAAAGCATGTCCCGAAGCTAGCGTGACACCACTGTGGCAGGCAAATGAGAAAGCGCCGGGATGACTTTCCGATTGCTGGTAGACCGGAAACCCATCCTGCGTCATCACCCGCAACGCCGCCCAGCTACGTTGAACGCGCAGGGATTCGAGTTTTGGAAAAGCCTTGATACAGCGTCGGGTAATCTCGCTTAAAGTTGGGGAATCAGTTTCCAGACTGTATCCGACATCCTTACTCGAAGACCCCAACAAGAAACTACCATCGTCCGTTTGCCGCGCATAATTGGTTGGATATTCCAAAATCGGTGCGACCTTTTCAGTCACCAACACCTGCCCCTGGTCGGGGAATATCGGCATATCCAGTCCAACCTGCGCACCAAGTTCGGCGGAACCGTGACCCGCAGCAACGATTACCTTCTCAGCCATCGCTACGGCCTTACCATTGTCAGTCAATAACTCGAAACCACCGTGTTTTAAGACACGCAAGCCGGTAATTCTGCTATGCGGCTGATATACCCCTGCATTGTCCAGATAGCCCTTATGCAATGCACGTAATAAGCGCAGCGGGTTACAATGACCATCGTGCGGACAATAGGTGGCACCGGAGATTTTACCAACTAAAGGAATTTCCTTTTTTAGTTGCGCATATTCAACAACTTCGTATTCATATTTCTGCTCGAGCGCTTCTGCACGCAGGGTTTCGAGCAATTCCTGCTGGCTGTTGAATTCATCCTCATCGAGACACAGGTCAAATCCACCTCTACGTGAATAGCTGACATCGATACCAGTCTCATGGTGCAAACGCTCAGCAAATTCCGACCATAGCAGCGAAGAATCAATCGACCAACGCGCATACTCTGGCATACCGAGTCCCTTACCCTGCACCCAGACCAGGCCAAAATTACCCCGTGCGGTACGAATTGCATTGTCACCTTCATCAAACACAACAGTACGTAAACCACGATGCGCCAGTCCCCAGGCAAATGCGGAACCGAGCAATCCACCACCGACTATGGCGACATCATAATTTTTCATCGAGTCGCATAGATATCGATACGTTTACATAACAGTTGGTGAAACAAGGCTGGTTTAAGCAACTCTTGTTTTCCCGAGCTGATATCAGCAATCGGATCACGTACTAGAAAGGGTTTTAAGGTATAGCGTCGCACGATATCGTCACTGCTATGAACATCTGTAATCCAGCTAGAACCGACCTCCTGAGCTAAATCCCGATTTTCAGTGAGGCTTGAGTTATTTTGTAATATGAAATCGGGGTTGCCCTCAAATACGAGCCGTGAGCGAATTTTCCCACCATATACGCCTTGTTGTTTTAGTGCTTCGTGATGCGAAATAGAAGTATTTGATTCATTCGCTGTAACAGGTGCAATACTGACACGGGCGACAGAGAGAACGTCATTTTCACGCACTCGATGTATACCCGCCTCAAGCTGCAAGAGCCCATAAGTGTAAGGACCTTTAATCCAGATACCTGCGGGGTCATTTTGGTTTGATGGTTCGCAGAGCAAAGAAGTTTGATAATGTTGTTCTCTCGCCCAATCACTATAGGTATTGAATAGCAGATCCCTTGCTAGTGGGTTGACACCGATAGGTTGAATGTAAAGAAGCACATCCCAGCGACCGTCATTGCCAATGTTAATGAGCTCCCGCCAGGCAGTCTGGAGTTGTTGCTCAAATTTATGCAGGCGGTTGGTGGTCAGTTTTAATTCATGGCGGGGTTGCTTATAAGCCAGGTAAGATTTTATCTCAATGAGTTCATCGCGCAAACGATCAATGCGCACTATAGTTTGATTGATCTGATCGGCTTGTGATATCTGTTGATATGCACTGTCTCGGTCTGACCAAAAGTCTGGCGCACAGCGTAATTGATCGTATTGCTTCAATTGCTGTTGAAGAGCATCTTCACCAATTCGTTCACAAAGCGTATCAAGTAGCATAATGAGTTGCTTACATTTTTCCCGTGCATCCTTCAAGGTATAGGCCTTGCCATCAGCAGATAGTACGGGTTGGTGCTCCAGGTTATGCGCCCGACTCATTTCCGTTTGTAAAACACGTACGCGAGTCGAGCCCTGATTGCTGCCAAGCTTGATGATGGCGCCAGAATCCACATTGTTTTCTAATAGATAGTTTGCAATCGGTAGCACTATACGACGTTGCAACTCGCGCTTTAGTGCGCGGGCACCGTAATTTTTATTATAACCGTGCTCGACCGTCGCGTTAAGGACATCATCACTGGTTTCGACTATTAAATTACGGCTTACAATGCCTTCGCGTTCCAATATACAACGCAATTCACGTTGCGCTATTTGTTTCACCTGTGTTTTTGTAAGGCTATAAAATCGCACGATATGCTGAAATCGGTTGATGAGTTCAGGACGAAAGACCTGCTCCAATTGTTTGTAAATTTCCTTATCAGATTCCTGACTAGCCTCACCTGTAAACCCAATACCAGGGCGGTCCAGTTCTTTTGCACCAGCATTGGAAGTCGCGATAAGGATCGTATTACAGAAATTAATAGTGCCACCCTTAGGTGAAGTAAGCCGACCTTCGTCGAGTATTTGTAACAATAAATCCCAGACATTAGAGTGGGCTTTTTCAATTTCATCGAATAAGATAACCTGAAAGGGTTGCGCTCTAACCGGGTTAAGTAAACGCGCTGGCTTATCATCCCGACCAGGGACACCGACTAACATCTCAAAGGCGTGATAATCTTTAAATTCTGACATATCAAAACGTAATAAACGCGTTTCACTTCCGAAAAGAAAAGTTGCCAGCGTCTTCGCCAGTTCAGTTTTGCCAACACCGGTTGGACCAACGAATAAAAAGGCTCCAATAGGGCGCTTGGCATCATGTAAACCTGCTTTGTATAGAGCGATGGTTTCTAATACAGATTCGATTGCTTGCTCCTGCCCTATGACACGATCCTGAAACCACTGGCGCATTTCACGTGCAGGCTTTACGACACTACGCGAAATAATAAACAGCGGCAGTCCCGAGTAGATAGAGAATACTTTCTCTACAAAATTAGCATCCGGTTCGTCGTATTCGTTGATGCCAGCCTTTTGTTGTTTGTAATGTGCAATCTGTTGTAATAAACGCAGTGCTGGGCCAGGTCCGTCAGAGTGGGGTAAGAACTGTTGACAAAGGGCCAAAACTTTTGAGGTAGCCTCTGGTTGTATTGCAAGTTGTAATCGATCTATTTCCGCAAGTACGACATTTACGGTTTGCTCCGCTGTCAGGGGTTCGATATGAATTTGCTCAAATAAGGAGATCAATTGCGGACTTTGTTGCATAGCCGCAAATTCAAAATTTGTTACTTCACCAAGCAACAATATGTCTCCTGACAAAACGCTAGGCCTGATGGCATCAAGCAGATTAGAGGGGTTTTTTGCTGAGACGCCCGCAGAGCGAAGGTTCCATATATCGGTAAAATACAGTACACCACTCTGCTTTGTAGCATCTTTGATAATGCTATCGGCTTTCGATTCCCATTCCCCCAGGTAATGGGTGCCCGCCATGATGGTGTTGGTAGAGAGTTCGTGAAAACCACGATGATGCGAGAGACGCATCTCATGTGCGAGGCCATATATTATTGCTGTTTTACCCACGCCAGGTTCACCAATGAGTAGAACGCTGCGTTGACTTGAGAAAGCCTCCATGATGCGCTTTATAGTTCCATCACGAAAGGCAGGTTTGGCAATCTGTTTTTTTGATGCCAACTCAAGCAGGTCGCGCGTTTCATTCGCTAAAGTATTTTTATATCGGTTACTAGCCATATTAAATCAATCAATTGAAGTGGTTTTCAAATTCCACGGATAGTATACCTGTTTCTTCTCAATTGACTTTCTTCCAGGTCATTTGTCTGGAGTTGACCGAAAGGTACTATAGGAATATGGCAATGAGGAAGGGTATGAGTTCTTGCCTGTTATGGCTCTGTTGCTATTGCTATTGCTAGCAGCTTAGATTGGTGGTGTTCTCGTACAGGATTTTCAGGCTCAGGTTTTGTCAAATAACGACTTAACCAGTTTAACGGCCTGATTAGCATCTGGTGCAAAATGATCGGCACCTATGTGATCGGCGAAGTCCTGGGTGACTGGTGCGCCACCGACCATGACAGTAACGCCTTCGCGCAAATCAGCCTGGTGTAGTTGATTAATTACTTCTTTCATTGCGGGCATTGTTGTGGTTAACAAACACGACATTCCGATAATCTCGATAGCTTCGTCGCGCACGACCTCTACGAAGGCGTCGGGTGGCACATCGACACCGAGATCTATGACTTCAAAACCGGCACTTTCCATGAGGATGGATACCAGATTCTTACCTATATCGTGAAGGTCACCCCTGGCTGATCCCAACGCCAGACGCCCTTTATTTTTGCTGGCCTCATCAACCAGATATGGCTTGAGGTAATTCATTCCGTTTTTCATGGCGCGTGCAGCAAGTAACATTTCGGGGACAAAAAATTCCCCGCTTTCAAATAAATCACCAACCTCGGCCATCGCCTGGATCATGCCATCATCGAGGATTTCCTGAGGTGTCAGGTCGGTGGCCAGAGCTTGTTTTACCAGAGTCAAAACAGTATTTTGATCTCCGGCTACCACGGTCTCGTAAATACTATCGAGAATGTTTGTTGTATCGGCGTTCATGATATTGATTCCCCATGCGCTTCGATCATTTCTGCAATTTGCCTAACGCGAGAGATACTGTTATTTCCCATAACCAGGTCAGCCACACCAAGTATCACCGACTTCCCGCTGACGGCGCTGAACAGGTTTTCCATATAAGCCTCAAACCTGGAGTCTGTGGTGGTTTCCTCCAGAATCACTGAAGGAATCGCCCCCCAGATTGTCTGATTGTTACCACAGAGATGTTCGAGGGCATCGTTTAAATCGCATTTTGTCTGTGGGGCAGGGGTAAAGGATTCAACGACATCGAGTTTTGATGCACCCAGCTCCTTGAGAATCCTGCTGAGGTCCCCATCCACATGAGCACTCAGTAACTTATTCTGAGAATGTAATATGTCAGCATACTTTTCGTATCGCGGCAGGATATAGCGCTTCATATACCGTGGATTTGTCATGAAACCATCAAGATTGTCGCCAAAGGTGATGAGTGGATAATCTAGTTCCGTGAGGCGCCTGAGAGCCTCTTCAAGACACTCGTCGAGCAATATCAGCAATCGGTCAATGGCTTCTGGCATGTCGGCCATTGCGTAAAAGAATGGCACTTCGCCAAACATATCCAGTAATAGTTTCTGGAACGAGTTGCGTCCCATGTCGGGTAGTACAAATCCATATTCACCTTCTTCGACAAGCCCCTGGGTCATGCGGATATCTGTCGACAAAGTGCCTACACTGGTGATGAATTCAATGTGGGTATCATGGGGTTCAGTGATGGGTAGCATGGGGTGCGCCCATGGAGCAGGGAAGTCATCAACAACAGGGTCGTGCTCGTGTAACACCATCTCATCGTTGCGGTGAAAAACCATCTCTACGCCATTGAGTCGGATTTCAAACAACTGGGAATAAACTTCGATGCCAATCCCAAGGTCTCTGTAGATATCGTATTGCGGGATGCCCTGGTAGCATTCAGGCATTGTACCTGTATTGATGCGGTTGTTGATCCATGTATCCAGCCGGGTTACGAATGGTATTTGGTCAGGTCTTTCCCCGCGTAATACCGTCTCAGTACGGTCGTACATACTCATTTTCGACGGTTGACTCATTGGCATCACATTATTCGCAAATTCTGACAGGCTATACTTCACCACAAATCACATCACTGCATAATCAATAAGTTTTAGATATAATCATTAGCTGAGATAATACAATTTAGACCTTACTGTGAACCGTTCTGATGATCATCTGCCTTCGCAGTTTTGAGTGCGTTGCCAGTCTTGGTACTGTTACCGCCGCAGCGAAGAGTATGAACCTGACGCAATCGGCTGTTTCTCAGCAAATAAAGCTACTTGAAGCCCATCTGGAAAAATTACTGTTTCGACGTGAGGGGCGTCGGCTGGTCCTCACCGAAGAAGGTCAAAAATACCTGTTCTACGTCAATGAGGCACTCGACTTCATTCGCCTGGGTACCCGTTCAATCTTCAGGGATGAACATGAGTCTTCCCTGAGGATTAGATCGAACCTGGCATTCACTTTGTTTTGGCTGATGCCCAGATTATCCAACTTCTACAAACAAAACCCCGACATTAATCTGAATATTATGACTCATGTCTGGGATACAGGTCTCTCGAGCTCGCCTTTTTCTATCGATATCCGTTTGGGAATCAAATTGTCTGATGACAATTTCAGGCCGCTTCAAATGGAAGAGTTTTTTCCTGTCTGCTCGCCGGCAGTGTTGCTGGCGGGCGACCTTGCTTCGTTACCCCGGTTTGATGGTCCAAGTCTTACCGCAAATTGGGAACGATGGCATCGATCTGAAAAATGGGATTTACCCTGGAAATCCGTCAACATCACCTCGACGATGGTTGTTGCCCTCACAGCCGCGATTAATAGTGCAGGCCTGGCACTGGCTCATTCGACTGTTGCCGAACATCTGTTCGCCACCGGAGCCCTGGTTCGACCATTTGAAGGTTCAATCCCTATGAGCGAGCGGTATTTCATTTCAGATCCTCCCCAGCGTCAGCGAACCCCGGCCATGGAGAGCTTTCTTGGATGGATGTGGGAACAGATTTCCGACTGATCTAACAAGTATTGTGTGGGGTTACTACCTGCTGACAATTCCCTATAGTCAGGATACCGAGTCGCTTATGGATATTTTGCGCTATGACGAAAATGTCGAAGGCATAGAGCCAGACATGTTACCCGACTAACTGATTGCGGGCATCAAATCGATGCGACAGGTATATCGACCCCTGACTAACTAAACTTGAATCTTTGCACAGCGGATTTCAAGTCAAGTGATAACTGCGAAAGTTCGCCGCTTACCTGTTCGGCTTTTTGTGCTCCTTCGGTGGTGGTTGCCGAGATCCGGGTCATCATGCTAATACTAGCATCTACCTCGTCGGCGACACTGCGTTGCTGTATTGAAGCCTGGGCGATATTCCCGTTCATCATGGTAATGTCGGCAATAGAGGTGGTGATTTTTTGTAGTGCCTCGGAAGCTTCTTTAGCCTGCGAGACACTGATACCTGCCTGTTGTTGGCCTTTTTCCATAGAGTGGACAGCATCCTGGGTACCAGCTTGCAATCTTTCGATCATGGTCTGGATTTCTTCGGTGGATTCCTGTGTGCGACTGGCAAGTGTACGTACTTCGTCAGCAACAACCGCAAATCCTCGACCGTGTTCGCCTGCACGAGCCGCCTCGATGGCTGCATTTAAAGCCAGTAAATTGGTCTGTTCGGCTATCGAACGGATCACATCCAGCACTCCGCCAATATTTTCGCTATCAGTTGCAAGGCGAGTGATTACTTCTGATGTTTGTTGAATGTCCTTCGCCAGTTCGTTGATTGAGCTACTCGCAGTGACCACTACCTCGTTACCATGAATAGCCTGTGTGTTAGCCTCTTTGGTGGCTTTATTGGCATCGTCAGCGTTGTTAGCAACGTCAACGACTGTCGTAGTGATTTGCTGCATAGCGTTTGCCATGCGATCGGTTTCCGAGCTTTGCTCCCTGATGCTCTGGGCGGTTGAGGTGCTGACTTCGCTAACATTACTGGAAGCTGTTTCCATCGACATACTATTGTTTGCGACCATGGTGACAATGTCGTGCATCTTGGTAAGCATTTTATTGAGTGATTCAGCGATTCCAACTGTTACGTCACCTTTGTTACTGTGCAGGCGTTGGGTTAAATCAGAATCAGCTTCGATTTCACTAATTTCTTTTTCAAGACGCGTAATTGGTGTGGTGAGGCGTGTGGCAAAACGCCAGCCGAGTAGAACTGCAATAACCAACATGATAACAGTAGCGCCACCAGAGGAAAGTAAAAGTGATCTGGATAGTGTTGTAGCAGGGGCAAAAGCTTCTGATTCATCAATTTCGCTAAATATGTACCAGTTCAGATCCTGAATATCCAGCTTGCTATAAGCCGAGAGGACAGAGACGCCACGGTAATCGGGAAATATATCGAAGCCGGTTTCTCCGCGTAGTGCTTTTTGCACACCGACGGTATCCACCGTTTGCAGTGCTACCGAAGTTCCTTTTACCAGGATTTCGTCAATAGTGCTTTGACTTACCCCCTGGTTAGCCATTTGCTCGGCATAAGCGTCTGGTGTTTCCAGCAAAAATCGACTGCTTGAACGCATGGTTTTATCTTCACCCACCAGGAAGGTTTCACCAGATTTCCCCTGGCCAACGTTTTCCCAGCCCTGGTCGTTAGTCATGATAGCGTTAAGTGCCGCTCCTGGGATCTGAAAAATAATAACCCCGACTAATTCTGAATTTTTACCGCTTGCGTTCTCATTAAAAATGGGCGCAGCAATAAAAGCAGCAGGGTCTTCATACGACGGCGTATACTGCGCGAAGTCGGTAATATAAATAAAATCTGAATCGGTTGCTGCGGCAGCGGCGCGATAGGCTTCACCGATACCAGAACCGGCATAAGGGCCCTCGATTAACGACGTCGCATAGTCAAGCTCCTTGAATACCGAATAGACGATATCGCCTGTGGTTGGATGAACGATAAAGATATCGTAGTAGCCAAACTGTTCGAGCACGTTGCGAAACTGCGGATGAAACTCTGCGTGAAGATTGCCGTAGGTCGAATTGTCATCAGGTTGGTCGAGCAAGTGCTTGCCACCTAACGGGTTTGGATTTTGACTGATAAACCTGGCTTGAAGGGTTACTTTGTTATCGCCCATACTGGAAATGATGCCAGAGGTGTCAATGACTTTACCCAGATTGAGCGACTTGTATTTTGGCCCGAACTGGTTCAGGTAGTAGTCTTTGAGGCTGGATTTTTCTTCGCTTAAGCTATGCCCTCCGATTTCCTTATCGTAGTTGTAAAATGCCTCTCCCATTTTGATGGCTGCATTCTTGACGCTGCCATTTCTGGCAAAGGTAGTTATGTGACGTCGAATCGACTCGTAGAAATCTTCAATATGAGCTTTTTTTAATTCTCGCACCGCTATCAGCTTTTCGCGTGCCTGTTCTACCAGTAATCCACCAGCAATATCGCCAGCAATCCAGGTACTGGCGGCTACTGAAACCAGCGTTGGTATAGCTACCAGTAATATTAGCGTCACCATAAGTTGTTGTTTCATCGACATGACCGCTGTTACCCCAACATAATTTGTAAAGAATTAGAATATTATTCTAGTTACATTTTCGGCAAATACTTGAAAAACTTGAATTTAGTTAAGGGGGATTAGTGCCAGAGGTCGATTTCGATATTATCCAGTAGTCGGGTCTTGCCCAGACCTGAAGTTACCAGGATCACCAACTTCATATCCTGTTGGGTAGCGGGCTCCAGTGTTTCCGCGTGACAGACTGTATAGTAGTCGGTATCAAATCCAGCTGAATTGAGGGTTTTTATTGCCTGCATTTCTAGGGCGGGGTAATCACGTTCACCACCCTGGATTTTAGCGGCCGAATCTTGCAATGTTTGATAAATCAGGGCTGCCAATGTTTTTTGCTCATCGTCCAGATACTGATTTCTTGAACTGGTAGCCAGCCCGGAGCTTTCGCGGGCGGTTTCTGCACCGATAATTTCCACATCGAGATCCAGATCCTCTACCATTTTACTGATCACACGATATTGCTGAAAATCCTTTTTCCCAAAAACTGAGATATTGGGTTTAACGATATTAAAGAGTTTGAGCACGATGGTGGCGACCCCGGTGAAATGTCCGGGTCGGTGCGCGCCTTCGTAGTTTTCACAGAGATCTGTGACGATAACCTGGCTGATATGCTCCAGGCCAAGCGGATAAAGCTCGGAGGCGGTAGGTAAATACACCAAATCGCAACCGATGGATTCCAGGTATTTAATATCCTGTGCCAGGGTGCGTGGATAGTGATTAAAATCTTCGTTTGCACCGAATTGCATAGGATTGACGAAAATACTGCATATGGTTCGATCACAGAGTGACTGGCCTTTTTCGATTAGCGACAAATGCCCAGTGTGTAAATTACCCATGGTCGGGACAAATGCAATCGACTCGTGGTGATCCTTCCAGTGCTGCACATACTGGCGCAACTCAACAACTGAGGTAGCTTGTTCCATAGTCAAAAGCTATGCGATTGATCGGGGAACTGGCCGCGTTTAACTTCGTTTACGTAGCGACTGATCGCGTGCTGGATACTGGACTGGCCCTGCATAAAGTTTTTCGAGAATTTGGGCTTTTTGCCAGCGGTCACATTGAGTATATCGTGCAGTACAAGAATTTGCCCATCGACATCGCAGCCCGCGCCGATGCCTATAACCGGTATCTGCAACGTGTTAGTGATTTCCGCAGCCAGTACCGCCGGAACGCATTCGAGCAATAGAATATCGGCGCCTGCCGCTTCGAGATCACAGGCTGTAACTGTCATCTGCTCTGCCGCCGCCTTTGCTTTACCTTGTACCCGGTAGCCACCGAGTTTATTGACCAATTGAGGTTGCAAGCCGAGGTGTGCACAACTGGCGATACCAAAAGCTGAAAGCATCTCTATGGTTTTGATCTGGGTATCACCACCTTCAAGTTTGACCACCTGGGCCTCTGTAGCTTTAAGTAATTCGCTGGCATTGTCGAGTGCCTGCTGAGGGGAGTTCAATGAACCAAAGGGCATATCGAGCATTAACATGGCCTTGTCCAGGCCTGCTCTGACTGTCTGGGCATGATATTTGATGTTTTCCAGAGTGACCGGAATCGTGGTGTCATGGCCCTGGATCACCATGCCCAGCGAATCACCCACCAGCACCACCTCGACGCCGCAGGCTTCGACCAGTTTGGCGAAACTGTAATCGTAAGCGGTCAGACAGGCAAATTTTTCACCCTGTTGTTTGAGCTTCTTTAAATGGGTGACGGTGATTTTGTCCGAGAGTGGTTTGGGTAAATACATGACTGCTTCCGGTTAACAGGGAAATGATGACTGATTGAAATAGTGGCGTCCAGAGTGGATTTCATCGATCTTGTCGAGCAGCGCCTGGTAATCCTGTGCATTGTTTATGAGGTCAATCGATTGCGTATTGACGGTGAGCAGGGCGCTTTCGTCATAGTCATAGAAAAAACGCGTGTAGGATTCAGACAATCGTTGCAAAAAGTCATCCTTGATTTGTTGTTCGTAGCTAATGCCACGATTGGTGATACGCTCGCGCAATACTTCAAGCGGTGCTTGCAGGTAAATCACAAGATCAGGTTTCGGTGCGTCAATAGTCAGGTGGGCAAAAATCTGCTGATAGAGTTTGAGTTCATCACTATTGAGCGTGAGTTCGGCGAATAAGCGGTCCTTGTCGATCAGGAAATCGGCGATATGCGAATTCTGGAATAGATCGATTTGGCGAAACCCCTGTACCTGTTGTGCACGCTGCATCAGAAAGAATAACTGGGTTGAGAGTGCGAATTGCCGGGGCTTTTGGTAATACCGTTCGAGAAATGGATTTTCCTCGGCCTTTTCCAGTAGGCGCTCATGTCCGAGGCTGTCGGCCAGTCGATTTACCAGGCTGGTTTTGCCGACGCCGATTGCTCCTTCGACGACTATGTATCGGTGCTGAGTTTGCATACTGGTTAAGATCAGGATCCCGTTTACAATATTTGTTTGATCATCATTTTGGGTGCATTTTCGACGAGATATTTCAAACTGCCCAAACCTGAAATATATAAATCGCCACTGATCTCGAACATGGGTTGCAGTACAAATAACCGGTTTTGCATTTCCGCATGCGGAATGGTCAGGTGACTATCGTCGATGATGCGGGCACCAAACAGAATAATGTCAAGATCCAGGGTTCGTGGTGCCCATTTTACTGCCGTATCACGTTGTCGGTAAAAAGCCTGCTCAATAGCCTGCAATTCGAGTAACAGATCCATTGGCTCGAGCGTAGTAGTCAATAGTACAGCGGCGTTGATATAGTCGTCCTGCTGAATATCGCTCACCGCTTCGGTTCGATATAAGGATGAATGTCGCTGTAAATCCGTTTTAGGTAAACTACGTAGGTGTTCGATGGCTTCGCTGACAATTGTCAGCGAATCGCCAATATTGCTGCCGATGGCGATGTGGACCTCCTCAGCTAGCATGCCTGCCCCGCTTGCGACGATATTCCCTGGTTCTTGGTGGTTGACGACGGTGGCTTTCCGCGGGTTTATGCTGTTGTTGAAAATCTGTCCACCATTCACACATTTTTTTCGGTGCAAGGCCCACCATGGACTGTATGCACATAAAATCGTAGGCAGCACGAAAATTGGGATAGCCGAGTAACCGCAGGGGGTACTTGCCTTTGGTGCGTTGGAAACGCGGTTGTGCAGACCAGATATCGCGTGACATTTGTGAATAACGCCGAGGGATCGAGATATATTTCAGTTGCTGCGCCATAACTTCGCTACCCGCCTGGGTGAGCGCTGCGATGGGCTTGGTTTTGTCGGATTGTAGTTTGGCTGCCTGTTGCTGCACCAGTGGCCAGAGCAAAACCGCAAAGATAAATGCTGGTGAAACATGTTGATTGTTATTGACACGAATGTCGGTATTAACCAGCGCCTGATCAATGAAGTCCAGCATCGATTCGTCGGGACTGTCCTGCAGCCACAAATCAAGCTGTGGCATCAGATATTGTAATAGTCGATAGTGTCGCAACAATTCGAATACGCGGCTCGCGTTACCCGAGTGGAACAGTTTCACGATTTCGTCAAACAAGCGCGCAACGGGGATGACTGTGAGTTGTGCCCCACAATCGAAGATTGCGTTTGCGGCGCTTTCTTCAATTTCAAAATCGAGCTTCGCGGCAAAACGTACCGCACGCAACATCCGTACTGGGTCTTCCTGATAGCGGGTGGTGGCGTCACCGATCATACGTAGTGTGCGTGATTCGATGTCAGCCAGACCATTGGCGTAGTCTAGTACCGAAAAATCACTGATATCGTAGTAGAGCGCGTTGGCGGTGAAGTCCCGACGGATAGCATCGTCTTCGATTTCACCAAAGGTGTTATCGCGAAGAATCCTGCCCTCGGTGTTGAGCTCGGTGCGGGGTGATTCCTCGGAATGTCCACGAAACGTGGCAACCTCGATGACTTCACGGCCGAAGCGAATATGCACCAGGCGAAAACGCCGCCCGATAATGCGGCTATTGCGGAATAGCTCGCGTATTTGTTCCGGCGTCGCATCGGTAGCCACGTCGAAATCCTTTGGCCGTTTGCCAAGCAGCAGATCACGAACTCCCCCGCCTACCAGGCAGGCACGATGGCCTGACTTGTCGAGACGATATAAAACCTTTAATGCGGCTTCAGATATCGATTTCCTTGATACGTTGTGCTGGTTTCTGGGGATGATCGTTAAATGGTCTGTACGGGTCTCTTGGTTACTCACTAATATTTGGTTAATTCTTGATTAATGCGCGAATCATAGCATTTCATTGGTTGAAAGTAGCGAATAGTTTGATTTCGTCGTTAATTGACTGGAAATTTCTCCTTTGGTTGAGCGAGCGGGGAGGCCGGTTGGTTTTCTATTAATAAATTTCTTAAAATAATACTTCATTTCTTTTAATTGGACATATTAATTAGTCCCCTCATATAATTGGCTAGAGACTAAATTTTATGGGAGTGCGTCCGTGGCCAATTTGAACACCGAGTTTTGTGGTCTCAATTTTAAAAATCCAATTGTGGTGGCTTCGGCTGAGCCAGGCAATAGTGTCGACAACATGAAAAAATGTGTCGACCATGGTGCTGGTGGTATCATCATCAAAACCATCGGCGATATCCCCGGTATGCAGACGCTGACCAAGCACTCCAAATACGCCATTCTAAACGATAAGGGGCAGCCCGTTCAGGGCAAGGTAAATCGGAATTTTTTCTTCTACAGTCGTTCGGGATATGTGAGCGAACCCTATCAGGAGTGGATCCCGATTCTGGAGGAAAGTCAGAAATACGCAAGCAAAAACGGGTCGCATATCATTGGCAATATCGCTTCGGGTACTATTGAAGGGTGGGTCATGCTGGCAAAGATGATGGAAGATTGTGGCCTGCCGCTGATAGAGCTCAACTACCAATGCCCACATCCTGCAGATTTCGAAGGCCCGACCGAAGGTGTCTGGATCGCACAGGATGCCAGGGTCACCGCCGAACTTACCGAGCGCATTCTCGAGGCGGTGAATATACCGGTAATGGTAAAACTGACACCGGAAACGCATAACCTGAGCGATATTGCCAAAGCCGCTAGCGATGCAGGTGCTGCCTCCGTGGCGGTCAATAGCCGTTTTGTCGGTTTTGCTGTCGATATCGATAATGCAAAACCCTATATCGATGGACTGGCCGGTATTGGTGGCCCCTGGGTCAAATACATGACTCTGCGCTGGATCCACGACATCTACAGCAAACACGGTATACCGATGTCCGCATCGAATGGTATTTACGATGGGCGCGATGCGATTGAGTTCTTCATGACCGGTGCCAGGATAATGCAGGTGTGTTCGGTGTTGATGCTTAAGGGGATAGAATGGTTGCCGAAGATTGTCGCCGGCATGGAAAAATTTCTCGATGAAAATGGCTACCCGGATTTAGAGTCGATCTACGGTATCGCATCACGCAAGAGTAAAACGCCGGCGGAACTGTTCGAAGCAACACCGGTTTATTCGTTTATCGATCAGGAAAAATGCAAGACTCCAAGATGCGTTATTTGTGCCAAAGTATGTTTTTATGATGCCTTACATATAGTTAATGACCAGATGGTTGTAGACGCTGAAAAATGCATCGGTTGCGAGTTGTGCGAGAGTGTCTGTGCCTTTGACGCCATTTCTATGACCGAAGACAAGCTGGCGGTGGCCAATAATGTGTGAAAATATTATTACTTAACTTTGCGTGGTGTCTCGGCGAGCAACATGTCGCATACTTTTTGCGCAGTAACAGATAGTGGGCGATCACGTCGTGTAATAATGCAGAGCGAACGCTCAACTTTAGGTTGTTTCAGTGCTCGAAATACCAGCGCGGGATGCATGTGACATGGCATCGCAAGCGCCGGCAACACGGTGATTGCCAGTTTGGCTTCCAGTATTCCGCCGAGCGCTGCCATTGTTAGTACTTCGTATTCCGGCAAACGTATCGACTCGGGACACTCCTTGATAGCATCGATCAATTTGTAGACACCGGTATCCTGCGACATGCCGACAAAGGGAAACCCCTCCAGCTTAGCCCAGGCCAGCGGCCCTTTGCCTTTCGCGAGCGGGTGATCGGGTGGGAAAACCACACCGACTGGGTCAACGGTCATGGGTGTGAAAGTTAGCTCTGAGTCTTCCTCCCAGCAATTACTTATACCGAAATCAGACTCGTTATTAAGAACCTGGCGCTGGACACCCCTTGCATTGTCATCCCGCAGTTTTATCCGTATTGCTGGATTGGCATCCCTGAATGGGGTTAGTAATTCTGGTAGTAAATTAATCGTAAGTGACGGTAAGACAGCGATAGACACCTGTCCGCCGCGCCGCCTGGCTGATGTTTGCAAGTCAGAGATAGCGCGGTTGAAGTCGGCCACCAGGCGGTCAGCGATGGGCAGGAAATCCTCGCCGTCTACAGTTAAATTGACCTGTCTCGTAGTGCGATGAAACAGGCTGACGCCTACCAACCCTTCAAGCTGGTTGATGGTTATGGTGAGAGCCGGTTGAGACACGAATAACTTTTCCGCAGCGCGGCGGAAACTGCCTTGATGCGCCACCTCGACGAAAGCGCGGATGTGCCTCAGGGTTAAACTCAAATTCGTCTTACGCTCCCGCAACAGGAATATGTTTTATGTTATACATGACGCCATGAATCACACACTTGAGGTAGCGCAGAGTCTGCAGTCCGATGTTTTTGCGGAGCGGTATCCTCGTAATAAGCGCATAAAGCAAGCATATTAAACACCTCTTTTGATGGTTAAGCGATTTCAAACACCCCGTCAATTTCCACTGCAAACCCGAGCGGTAAAGACGACACGCCAACATTGGTGCGGGTACAGCGGCCAGCATCCCCAAAAATTTCAATCATTAAGTCAGATGCTCCGTTAACCACTTGCGGAAGATCGTTAAAACCGGGAACGCTGTTAACGAAGGCCCCAAGTTTGACGACTTTTTTAACGCGGTCGAGATCGCCATCGCAAGCTGCACGTACCTGGGAGATCAGGTTGAGGCCACACATACGCGCCGCCTCGTAACCTTGCTCGATGGAAAGGTCATCACCCAGTTTACCGATAAATTGAAATTCACCATTCCAGATGGTTACCTGACCAGAGATAAATACCAGGTTACCAGAGATCACATAGGGCATGTAGTTAGACACAGCTGCGGGAGCGTCAGAAAGCTCAATCCCCAGCTCGACCAGGCGTGATTCGATTTTTCCAGCCATCTTAGGGCCTCCTGATTATACTGCGATGCAGTAACGGTTATTGAAAGGTCTGGAAATTTTATAGATCAACAGGGTTATAAGTCAATGTAAATAAACCAATTGATTGTTTTATCTAAATTATTAATTGGGATTGCTGATATGCAGGGTTCAGGTCTCAAGTGCCTCCCAGCGTTGGTATAACACCTGCAGATCAGTTTCATAGTCATTCAACACCTGCTGCCTCCGCTGAACAATGTCGTCATCCTGTTGAAAAAACCCGGGATCAGCAAATTCCTCGTGAATGATGGCAATTTTTCCCTCAAGCTTTTCAATTTTACCCGGCAAAGCTTTTAATTCTTTTTGCTGGGCAGGATCGAGTTTTGGTTTTTCAGTCTGTCTTTCGGGTTTACGTTGCTTCTTTGGGGTGATGGCTTCGGGCCGTTGTCGTAACCAGTCCCGGTATCCGCCGACGTATTCATTCACCTGACCCGGTGCATCGAATACCAGTGTGCTGGTGACCGTGTTATCGATGAATTCGCGGTCGTGGCTCACCAGTATCAGGTTGCCTTTGAACTCGATGAGTAACTCTTCGAGTAATTCCAGCGTATCCATATCGAGGTCATTGGTGGGTTCGTCCATGACCAGTAAGTTGAATGGCCGGGTAAACAGTCGCGCTAATAGCAGACGGTTGCGCTCACCGCCAGACAGCGCTTTGACCGGCATACGAATTTGTTTTTCGTTAAAGAGAAAATCCTTCAGGTAACTGATGACGTGTTTTGAGCGACCATTGATAGTGACTTCATCACTATTGCTGACCAGGTTGTCGCGTACGGACTTTTCCAGATCGAGGGTTTCACGATGCTGGTCGAAATAGGCGATTTCCAGTTTAGTGCCAAGTTGAACTGTACCTGCCTGGGGTTTGAGCTGGCTGAGCAATAACTGGATCAGGGTCGATTTGCCGCAACCATTGGGTCCGATGATGCCGATTTTTTCTCCCCGTAAAATACGACAGCTAAAATTTTTAACGATGGGTTTATCCGGCCACTGGAAACTCAGGTTTTCTGCATCAATTACAATCTTACCCGATAAGCCGGTTTTTTGAGTGGCTAGTTTTACCCTGCCGGTCACTTCGCGACGTTGGGCGCGTTCCTCGCGTAATTTTTTTAAGGCTCTAACTCGACCTTCATTGCGGGTGCGGCGAGCCTTAATACCCTGTCGAATCCAGGTTTCTTCCTGGGCCAGTTTCTTGTCGAACAGCGCGTTGTGGGTTGCCTCGGTGTCGAGCATCGCCTGTCTGGCTTCACAATATCTTTCATAGCTACCCGGCCAGCTGGTTAATTGACCTCGGTCTAGATCGAGTATACGCGTTGCCAGCGACTGCAGGAATGAACGATCGTGGGTGATAAACAACAGGCTGCCATTAAACTGTTTGAGGAATTCCTCTAACCAGACGATGGAATCGATATCCAGATGGTTGGTGGGTTCGTCGAGTAACAGTAAATCGGGTTCGGCAACGAGTGCCTGCCCAAGTAGTGCGCGCCGTTTCATGCCGCCGGACAGGGCATTGAAATCGGCGTCAGCGGGTAAACTCAGAGTCGAAATAGTTGTCGAAATACGATTTTCCAGGTTCCAGGCATTATTGGTTTCAATTTCATCCTGAAGCTGTTGCATGCGTTTTAGTGCCGAAGCATCGGTCGCCGCCTCGATCGCGGCATGATGCCACTGGGTAAATACCTGGGCTAGTGCGCCGATGCCACTAGCCACGCAATCGTAGACGCTACCCGTCATGTCTTCCGGTACTTCCTGTTTTAATTCGGCAATCTTGATGTTACTCAGGTAGGCTATTTCGCCTGTGTCGGATTTGATCTGACGGGCAATAATTTTTAGCAGTGTGGATTTACCCGCGCCGTTTCTGCCAACCAGACACACGCGTTCACCAGATTCAATGGTGAAACTGGTATTGTCGAGCAGTGGGTGGTCGCCAAAGCTGAGGTAGAGATTTTTTGCGGTTACCAGGTTCATAATGCAGGCTCAATTTTGGAGGCGCTATTAGGTGACTTTTTATAGCACTTAATAATCCTTGTAGCGAGGGTCAGGATTCAGGCTGGGCGCATTAAGCTTAATGAGTCTCTACGCCACCATCACGGATTAGTTGTTTGAGACGATCATCCGTATACGCTTGCTCAAATCCTACCGCTGCCTGATCGACTTCTGCCTGCAAGTCTGCGCCACATTCTGCTGCTTCGCGTCGCCACTGTTCCAGATAAGCATCTTTGCCTGCCATTTTTGCACGCATGGCGGCTTTGTCAATTGCTTCTGCAAAACGATCAGATAGCACTTTTTTTACAGTTTCGCGGCGTTCTTTGGCGACTACCTGAGCCGGAATATCTCGCCAGTAATAGGTGGTTAATTTAGGCATGACGGTTAATTCTTTTTTTCGCTAACAGCCGACAAGTATAAATATCCTCCCAGTGCAAATCCAGAGTAACTGGACAAAATCTACTCCGATATTATTCGATTGACTCCACCCCATCGTTGTCAATAATAGCCACTGAATTAATGCATCGAGCTAAAAAATTGGGGGCGATATGCGAGTTGGTTTTATAGGTTTGGGTAATGTGGGTGGTAAACTGGCCGGTAGCCTGCTGCGCAATGGGGTTGATTTGACGGTACGCGATCTTGACAAAGCAATCGCACAGCCTTTTCTCGATGGCGGCGCAAAATGGGCCGATAGCCCGCGCGAGATGGCTGAAAATGTCGATATCCTGATTACCTGTTTACCCAGCCCCGCCGCCAGTGCTGCGGTGATGGAAGCCGAAGACGGTGCGCTGGCTGGATTAAGCGCAGGAAAGATCTGGGCTGAAATGAGCACGACTGACAAAGACGAAGTTATTCGTCTGGGTGAAAAAGTCAAAGCTGTCGGCGCAGAGCCAATCGATTGTCCGGTTTCCGGCGGTTGTCATCGTGCGGCAACCGGCAACATTGCGATATTCGCCGGTTGTGAACGTGACGCCTTTGAAACTATGTTGCCCATGCTAACCACCATGGGCCGCAGGGTTTTGCATACTGGCCCGCTGGGTACAGCTTCAGTGCTTAAAGTGGTGACCAACTACCTGGCGACTGCCAACCTGCTCAGCCTGAGTGAAGCGCTGGTCACCTCCAAAGTGGCTGGTATGGATTTAAATACAACCTATGAAGCGATTCGTATTTCATCCGGTAATTCTTTTGTGCACGAGACTGAAAGCCAGGTGATCTTGAACGGTAGTCGTGATATCAGTTTCACTATGGATCTGGTGTGTAAGGATATCGGCCTGTTCAACGATGTTGCTAAACGCAGTAACCTCGATCTGGAACTAGCACCGCTGTTTGAAAAGATTTTTCAGGAAGGCCAGCAGCGCTACGGATCTCGCGAACTATCGCCGAATATAATAAAACGAATGGAGGAGGCCGCTGGCATCAAGGTGCTTGCGCCCGGGTTTCCGCCGGAAATGTTCGATGACGAACCCGAAGAACCGGGTTATGAAGTGCAAGTAAAAGGTCGGGACTAAATATGAAAAGTCAAACAACCATGAAGGCAGTAGTCACCACCGGAAATGGCGGCTACGACAGGCTTGATTACCGTGATGTACCAATACCGGAACTGTTAAAAGGCGAAGTCCTGATTCGGGTGAAGGCTGCAGGTATTAATAATACCGAAATCAATACACGGCTCGGCTGGTATTCTGATTCTGTCACCACAGCAACCGATGATTCGGCTACGCTGGCCGAACAGCAGGATGTCGAGGTCGCCGATGGTGGCTGGAATGAATCGACGCCTTTTCCGCTGATTCAGGGCACCGATTGCTGTGGCGAAATAGTTGCGGTGGCGAAAGATATTGACGCCGGGAGAATTGGATCGCGAGTACTGGTGCGGCCCTGTATGCGACTAAAAGGCTTCGATACGCTGGATCATATCTGGATGGCTTCTGATTTTGATGGCGCCTTTGCGCAGTTCGTCAAAGTACCAGCCTCAGAAGCTTTCAGCATCCATAACGACTGGAGCGATGCAGAACTGGCGACCATTCCGTGCGCTTATGGTACTGCCGAGAATATGGTTCATCGTGCAAGCGTCGATCAAGACGATCATGTGTTGGTGACGGGTGCATCCGGTGGCGTGGGTTCGGCGGTTGTGCAGTTAGTTAAACGTCGAGGCGCGAGGGTCACTGCTATTGCAGGTAAGGCCAAAATGGAGGCTATTTACGCGATTGGTGCAGATACTGTTATCGAACGAGACGCTGATTTAATTGAATCTGTCGGTGACAGCCAGGTCGACGTAGTGATCGATAATGTTGCAGGCGCCGATTTCGGACAAATGCTGAAAATGCTCAAACGCGGTGGGCGGTACGCGTCTTCTGGTGCAATTGCCGGCCCGATGGTGAGCATGGATATGCGGGATTTTTATTTGAAAGATTTAAACCTGATTGGCTGCACTGCCTGGGATGAGCCGGTGTTTCCTAACCTGATCGGTTACATCGAAGCCGGGGAAATTAAACCCTTGCTAGCGAAAACCTTTGCATTGCAGGATATTGTCGAAGCACAGCTGGCTTTTTTGAGAAAACAACATGTCGGTAAGTTTGTATTAATTCCTCCTGCATAATGCTCCTACGATCGGTCGGTCATTAAAGCTTTAGCTGTGATTTAGACGATACCCTGTAAATCACTTTCGTAACTACAGGGTGTAGAACGAGGTAAAAGTTTGTTGCTGTCTACGGTGGATTCGAAAGTGACTATCTTCTGCGCGTGAACATCCAGCCGACCGACTCGAATCAGATAGCCATCGTCGTTACAGGCGATTATCGATGCGGCAAATTTAATATCGGTACCATGTTTATCGGTGTACAGGTAGTACACCATATCGCCCGTTTGCATGGTGTTAGTGAGGCGTGATTCCGCGTAAACGTTCGCTGCGACGACGTAACATTTCGAGTGTGGTTAACAGTACGATGGAGAACAGCACCAGGATAGTTGCTGCGGACAGGATTGTTGGGCTGATTTCCTGACGGATGCCGGACCACATCTGTAATGGCAGGGTATGTTGTTTAGGCCCACCAACAAACAGGATGATAACGATTTCATCGAATGAGGTGATAAACGCGAACAGCGCACCTGAAATCATGCCGGGGGCTATCAGCGGCATTTGTATTTTAAAAAAATTATAGGCCGGTGTTCCACCCAGGTTTGCGCCTGCGCGCATTAACGACTTGTCAAATCCGACCAGGGTCGAAGTAACCGTGATAACGACAAAGGGCAGTCCGAGGATGGTATGCGCCAGAATGATACCCGACCAGGTTGCCGTCAGGTTAATCTTGGCGAAAAAGAATGCCATGCCGGAAGCGGTAATGATCAGTGGAACGATCAAGGGAGAAATCATCAGTGCCATGATCAGGCGGCGGGCCGGCATGTGGTCGCTACTCAATCCGAGGGCGGCCAGAGTACCCACGAATGTTGCCAGCAGGGTCGAAACCACGGCGATAATCAGGCTCTTTTGCGCGCCAGTCATCCATTTGTTGTGGCACATGGTGGAAATATTATCTTCAATGTCCGAGCACATGCCAAACAGACTTTTATACCAGCGTACCGAAAATCCCTCTGGGTCCAGTGCCAGCATCTCGGGGGTGAAACTCAGGAAAGGTGTCGAGGTAAACGAAAGGGGAATAACCACAACCAGTGGTGCCACCAGGAAGAATAATACGAACCCGCAAAAGAGCAGGTAGGTGTAGTGCCAGAGTCGCTGGCCAGGCGTTGTATAGATTGGTAATGCCATGCTGTTAACCCATTTTCATATTGTCGATGCCAATAACCATGTCGTATATCCAGTAGAGGATCAGGATCGTTATGAGCAGAATCGTACCCATTGCCGCAGCTAGTCCCCAGTTGAGCGAAGACTGCATGTGGTAGGCCACCATGTTTCCGATCAACCGGCCATCCTTACCGCCTACCAGTTCAGGCGTGATGTAATAGCCGATCGCGACGATAAATACCAGGATACAACCTGCGCCGATACCTGGGATGGTTTGGGGCATATAAATACGGATAAACGCTAGAGTGGGCGTGGCGCCCAAATTTTGCGCAGCTTTCATATAACTTGGCGGAATAGTTTTCATCACGCTGTAAAGCGGCAGAATCATAAACGGCAGTAGAATCTGGGTCATGACGATGATCGTGCCGTTGAAGTTATACATCATCGCCAGTCGGTTTTCCTCGTTGAGTATGCCCAGCGTCACCAATGAGTCATTCACTACACCATTTTGCTGCAGCATGATCATCCAGGCAACGATGCGCACCAACAGCGATGTCCAGAACGGCATCAAAACGCATATCATAAGCAAATTGGAAATGCGCATCGGTAAGGTGGCGAGCAGGTAAGATACCGGGTATGCCAGTAACAGGCAGGCGATGGTAACGATGAAGCTGACCATCAGGGTCCGACGCCAGAGCAGGTTATAGACTTTGCGATTTTCATCTACCTCGATAACATTTTTGTCGAAATCGAAGGTCTTATCGATTGAGTTCAAAAAGTAGACCATCGTACGCTCGTCCTTCATGATGCCGAGCGATAGCCAGAATTCCTTATCCGCCCAGCGTTTGTCAATCTTGATCAGAGCATCTTTATATGGTGGTTCTTTAATTTTCTTTAATTTTCTCGCAGTACGTTTAACCAGGCTTTTCCAACCGGGTTTGGCGTAATTCATACGCGTGCCGACCTTGCCGACATCAAGCTTTTCAGCTGCTTTGACATCGTTTACAAACGATTCATAGAGCACTTCCGGTGGTTCCGAAGTCTTGTCCCAGGCCTCGAAGGCTTCCAGTGTGGTTGGAAATACCTTGTTGACCAGGGCATCATCGACACTGCGCGTAAGCATGTTGCCGATAGGTAAAATAAACAGAATAAGCAGGAACAGTAGCGGTGGTGCAACCAACATAATTGCACGCATTTTGCTGCGCACCAGCGATTTTTGCAGGCTGACTTTTAGCGGTGTGCCGTCGGCGGTCAGTATCGGGCCGTCTGGTAATGCTTCTTGTGCTGTTGCCATCGCTATGTACTAGTTATCTATCATTAAGAAATCCGGGGGCGGAGCACTGTTAATGTCCCGCCCCCAGTACCCTATCAGTGCTACTTGGCCATCCAGGCGGTATAACGTTCGCTTATCGAATCACCGTAGTCAGCCCACCAGTCCGGATTTGCCATAAGAGAGCGTGACATGAGCTCAGGGCGATTAGGCATGTGTTCCATGATGTTCTTGCCATTGTGGAACCAGGGTTCGCCAGCTTTTATGATATCGAAAGCCGAGCTACGCATTGGGCCATAGTTGATATAGTGGGCCTGACCCGCCTGTGCCTCGGGTGTAGAAGCATGGATCAGGAACTTGATCGCTTCGTCGCGATTGGGCGCACCTTTCAACAGCACCAACCATTCTTCTTCGATTACCTGTCCGTCCCATACGGTGACGAATTTTTCACCCTCGGACAAAACGGCGGCACCGATACGACCGTTATAAGCGAGTGACATCGAGACTTCGCCGGACTTCACCAGTTCTAGCGGCTTCGCACCTGACGACCAGAATACTGCATGATCCTTGATTTTATCGAGCATGGAAAATGCCTGGTCGATACCAGCATCTGTACTCATCACATTGTAGACTTCTTTTATCGAAACACCATCTGCCAGCAGAGCCATTTCGATCAGGGCTTGAGGCCAGGTGTGGATACCACGTTTACCCGGAAATTTCTTAACGTTAAAGAAATCGGCAATCGTGGTTGGTTTGGCGCCAGAAAAAGTGCCTTCTTCATAGAACGGTACGTAGGACCAGAAAATCTGTGGAACCACACAGTCGTTGGGGATATCCACCATGATGTCGTCGTCCATCGAAGTACCGTCTGCGGCTGGAGTAAATATGCTGCGATCTAGTTCTTCGAACAGACCTTCGTCACAACCGGTACGCGCCTGGTCAGGTAATACGTCAACAATATCCCAGGTGACAGCACCGGATTCTACCTGGGTCTTGACTTCACCGAGACCACCGTTGTAGTTGATAAAGTTGACTGTGCCTTCCTTCCAGGTGTCGGCATAGGCTTTTTGTTGTGATGCTGTGTAGCCACCACCCCATGACGTCAGGTTTACTTCCGCCTGGGCAGCTGTAATGGAAGCTGTCGCTACCACCGAGGCCAGCAGGGTTTGTTTTAATGCTATATTCATCGGGATTATTTCCTCTTCGGGTTTACATTTATATTTTAAAAAAACTG